>CAYOVU010000125.1:0-8822 GCA_964407505.1 uncultured Acidobacteriaceae bacterium
CAGATTTGCTGTGGTTATTTCATTTTTGTCTATCGAATCAGTCCGACTGTGAATCGCTTGCGTTCGAAATGTTGCCCGGAATACCGGGAAGGATGGACAGATGATCATCACACGCACTCCGCTTCGGGTTTCGTTCTTTGGCGGCGGCACCGACTATCCGATTTGGTATCGCGAACATGGCGGAGCAGTTTTGTCCACGGCGATTGACAAGTGCTGCTATATAACGTGCCGGCGCCTTCCGCCTTTCTTCGATTACCGCAGCCGCGTATCGTATTCAAAAGTTGAGAACGTGATCAGTAACGACTCCATCGAGCATCCGGCCGTGAGGGGATGCTTGAAGTATATGGGCGTCAGCGAAGGCGTTGAGATTCACCACGTCGCTGATCTGCCAGCGCGTACGGGATTGGGCACCAGCTCTGCGTTCACCGTGGGCCTTCTCCTGGGTTTATATGCGCTCAACGAACGAATGCGAGACAAACATGCCCTGGCCCAAGACGCCATTCACGTCGAACAGGAAGTGCTCGGAGAAGCCGTCGGCGCGCAGGATCAAGTGATCGCGGCATATGGCGGATTCAATCGCATCAACTTCCATACGGATGGCACAATTGACGTGAAGCCGTTGCTGGCTCCGAGCAGCAGAATCGCTGATCTTCAGAATCACTTGGTGCTTTTCTTCACGGGGTTCGCTCGGTGGGCGTCAGAAATTGCATCGGAGCAAGTGAAACAAACCCCAAAACGCCAAACCGAACTCACCACCATGTTTCAGATGGTTGACGAAGCGGAAAAGATTGTTGCTGATTCCCGCGGCCCTGTTGAGGATTTCGGCCGGTTGCTGCATGAAGGGTGGCAACTCAAGAAGTCACTAACCGATAAGATTACAAATCCTATTATAGACGAAATTTACGACGCTGGGCGGAGCGCCGGAGCCATCGGCGGAAAACTCCTCGGGGCCGGAGGCGGGGGTTTTATGCTCTTCTTCGTCCCTCCTCACCGGCGCGAAGAAGTCATCCAGCGATTGCAAAAATTGTTGTGCGTACCATTCGCGACTTCGGCGAGAGGCAGTCAGGTCATCGTGTACGAACCGGAAGCCGTTTATGAAAGTACACGAGAAGTGCCAGCTTAGTTTATGTCCAGCTTGCCTGATGCGGTCATCCTGTGCGGCGGCGCTGGCGTTCGCCTGAAGAGCATAACCGGTGATGCCCCAAAGCCCATGGCAAAAATTGGTGGGCGCCCATTTTTAGAACTGCTGCTTGTCCAGTTGAAACGGCATGGATGTTCGCGCGTCGTCCTCAGCGTCGGGTATAAGCACGAAGTCATTCGCGGCTATTTCGGAGAGAACGCATTGGGCCTGGATATTGCATATTCTGTGGAAGCCGCTCCGCTCGGAACGGGCGGCGCGCTAGCTCAGGCAGCTGGGGAAATCAGTACAGACAGTTTCCTGGCTATGAACGGAGACAGCTACGCCGAAGTTGATTTAGGACGTCTCGCGCTGGTGCATTCTAAAAGCGCTGCAGACGCCACCGTCGTCGTGATCGCGGAAACTCGGAGTGACGCCGGGTCGGTGATGCTGTCCGAGACGGGCGAAGTGACCGCCTTTGCGGAAAAGAGTTCGGAGCTAAAAACACGCTACCAAAGCGCCGGCATTTACATGTTCAAGAAGACGCTCTGGTCATCTATCCCGCGCATCGGAAAGCTTTCACTGGAAGAGCAGCTTTTTCCAGAATGGCTTGTGAACGCCAAGCGCATCGAGGCATTCGTATTTTCAGGCGGGTGCATAGATATCGGCACTCCCGAGCGGTACTTAAAGGCCCAGAAACTTTTAGCAGATCTCGAACGCGAAGCGACGATGCTCGGATACGAGGGTAAATTATGAATGTGATGATTACCGGAGCAGCTGGATTCATCGGGGGCTTTCTCAAGAACCATTCCGTGAAGTCTGCGTGCCCGGTGCTGGGAATCGGCATCTCGGAACCAGTGGAAAAATGGACTGATGCTTCATTCGAACTCTGTGATGTTCGGAACGAAAAGGCTGTAGCGAAACTTCTGAAGTCCTTCCAGCCCCAGCGCATTTTTCACTTGGCTGCGCAGAGCTACCCGACCGTTTCGCTAACCCACCCGCGAGAAACAATCGATGCGAACGTAGGCGGAACTGTCAATCTGTATGAGTGCGTCCGTGAGTCGGGACTGAAGCCTGTCGTGGTTGTGGCATGCTCGAGCGCCGAATATGGTTTAGTCGCGCGCGAAAATCTGCCCGTTAAGGAAACGCATCCGCTCAATCCGCTTCACCCCTATGGCGTGAGCAAAGTCGCCCAGGATTTGCTCGCGGCGCAATATTTCGTGAACTATGCCATTCCATCAGTTCGGATGCGGATTTTCAACACTACGGGACCTGGGAAAATCGGCGACGTTTGCTCCGATCTGACGAAGCGAGCTGTTGAGATCGAGCTAGGAATGCACCGCCCGACCATGTTGGTCGGCAACCTCACGACTCGCCGAGCAATCATTGATGTACGCGACCAAGTACGAGCTCTGTGGCTGTCAGCCGAGCACTGCAGGTTCGGCGATGTGTACAATATTGGAGCGAGCGACATATATTCTGTCCAGGAGATCGTTGACGCCATTCGTAAGCAGTCATCCGCCAGTTTTGATGTGCAACCGGATCCTGAGCTCGTGCGAGCTGCCGACGAACCCGTCATAGCTGGAGACACGGGAAAGTTTCGAGCTTGTTGCGCCTGGACGCCGCAGATTCCGCTGTCGGACACCCTTCGTGACATGCTGGCGTGGTGGAGAGACCGGCTCGGCAATCCTCGGCACGGGCGACCGCTCCAGCAAGCAATCCGTGGGCAAGACTAGATCCGAGCGAACTATTCGCTCAACTCGACTACCAAGACTGTAAACCAAGGTCGTGGCGCACCGGGAAACCGGTCTGCGATTCGGGCTGAAGTTGTTGAAAATCTGCTGTTAAGCTGTAGGAACAATGAAAACGCTAGAGAACGCCAAAATGCTGAACGATTTGGTGCTGGATCGCATCCAGCGCAGCATCGAAGTTAAGCAGGCGTTGCTGAAGGATGCTAGGTTTCGCGAGCAGGTGGCGCAAGCCGCGCTAGAGATCGTAAAGTCGCTCCGAGCTGGCGGCAAAATCCTTTTCTTCGGAAATGGTGGCAGCGCCGCCGATGCGCAGCATCTCGCCGCGGAGTTTACGGGACGTTACTTGAAAGAGCGACGCGCGCTGCCGGCGCTCGCGCTGCATGGGAACTCATCGGCCGTGACGGCCATCGGTAATGATTATGGATTCGACCTCGTGTTTGCACGGCAGATGGAAGCTTTCGGTAGGGAGGGAGATGTCGCAGTTGGCATCTCGACCAGCGGCAACTCTCGCAACGTGCTGCGCGCACTGGAAGTCGCCAAGTCGAAGGGGATATTTACCGTGGCGCTCACTGGTGGGTCTGGCGGGCTCATGAAAAAACTTGCGGATTGTACGCTTTGCGTTCCTTCAGAGGAAACTCCGCGAATCCAAGAATGCCACATCCTGACGGGCCACATCATTTGCGAAATTGCGGAAGAGATGCTGTTTGAGGATTCCAAGTAAGAATTTCACCAGGGCTTGTTCGCGGCATCGCTTATGCATCTCGTTTTATTCAAAAGTTGAAGCGGAAGACAGAAGTTCACGTGTTGAAAATCCTTTATGCGGAAGCAAGCAAGACCGTCAGAGGTCCAGCGGTCTTCATTGATCGTGACGGGGTGATCAATTGCAGGCGCCCAGGCGATTATGTGCTGGACTGGTCGCAATTTATTTTCGTGCCGGGAATCCGCGACGCCTTGAAGCAGCTATTTTTGCTTGGACTTCCGATGATCATCATTTCAAACCAAGCTGCAGTGGGGAAGGGCCTGCTCGATACTGTCGGCCTCGAAGAGATCACAAATAAGATGCATCAAGTTTTGGCCGGGGACGGCACGATTCTTGCGGCGACCTATTATTGCACGCATAGGCCGGACGAACATTGCCCCTGCAGAAAGCCGAAACCAGCGTTGCTTGTAAGCGCCGCCGCGGATTTCAATATTGACTTGAGGCGCTCGGTCTTCATCGGTGATTCCGAGAGTGATGTGCAAGCTGCGCAGGCGGCTGGATGCGCGTCGTTGTTGTTCGGCCCGGAAATTGCTGCGCCTTCGACGAGTCGGACGGATACACTGATCGCGCGCAAGGTAACGGACATATACGCTCTGGTCGCAAAGCACGTGCACGCTACAGAACGCGCCTAGCGAGGCTGCGGTGTCCTACGGCAGTTAATTAAAGTTAGTTTGCCTTACTGGACTGTTGCCGTGAGATCCGTCGGAGGATTAAGAGTCGGACCAGTTCCCAAGCTGCCACCGGTCGTAAGAGGATGCGGATAGGTGTACGGAGTGTAGCGGATGGACCATGCGTTTGAGGTGCAGACGTACAACGTGCCCTGAGAGCCGGCGTCGGTGGCGAAATATCCCACGCCCGAAGTACAGGACGTGGGCCGATTAGCCAGCGAGCCCCACCCGGTACCGCCAGAGCCGTTGAAGGGCGAATTCGGGCTTGTCTGGATGCCCGACGCCTGCGGGTAATAGTCGCGGTTGGCGATGATCTTGCCGCTTCCAGCGCCCATTGGGTTATTGACGTTTGCACCACCTGTGAAGAAGTCGGCCCATTGATAGATTGGATCAAGGACTTGGCTGGGATATCCCGTCAGAGATGGCGTAGCTCCTGAAATATAATTACCCGCACCACGACCGGGCTGATCGATACATAGTTGAGCGCGCAATACTTGATAGCTGTCGCCGTTATTAAAGCCGGTCCATCCAGACTCGCTGATCGGGCCGATGATGTTTATCGTCGTGCCAGTGTTTGAATCAATTTCCGCCCAAAATCCTTGGGTGACATCGTAGACCGAGTAAGGGTCGCCATGCGGAACGAGGTTGCCGAAACTCTTAGAGGAGTCCGTCATCGTGAGTACGCCGCTTCCTCCTGTTGCCATCGTGCCCGAAAAATATATCACTCCATCATTTTGATCGTAAGGCCCGTCGCCGCCGCAACCCCCCCATGGAGGGAAAGATCCCACGGTTCGATACAAGGATATCCCCAGCCATGTGCCAGCCCCTTGGCCAGGGGTAAGAATGGCGTGGTTGCCCCAGAACATGCCTGTGCCACCGCGCAAACCTCCGTCAACCCCAGAGCAATTTGATTCACAGGTTAGCGTATTGTTGTAGACTTCGGCGTGCCTGCCGCTTCTGCCTCTTCCAGAAGTCTCGGTTCCGTGGTTCTGGAAGATGCCGAATGATCCGGCCGACGATTGGGTCAAGGTGTTGTACCTGTCCACAACTCTGCAGCCCCCGATAGCCCCGGCCTCACAGTCGTTAAGTCCTAGATAGCCCGAGTAGAACAGGTTGTTCTCAGCGAATATATTGTTGGGGCCACCGAGTGAGTCCGGCTGCGCCCAGGAGTTATCACCATTGGCACCAACACCCAAGTAGGAAGTCAACTGACCGTTGAACAGTTCAACATTGCTCCCGTTCGGAATCGTGTTGTGATCCATGACTCCGAACGCATTATTAACTCGTATTAAAGCAGCAGCCTGCGCGCTATTCCCGCTTTCCGCCCATTGGGTGCCGATCCCAAATCCGATGTTATCAATGCGAAAGTTCGGACACCCGCTAGCCGTGCAATTGCCCGTGATGGAAATTGGATTCATAAGCGTCGTGCTCGTCGTGAACGGATCAATGTTGACACCCTGAATCACCACCACTTGCCCCGCCTGGTAGGTAGGCGTGAAGTTAATAATCTGACTGCTGGGCCCCCCGTTGTCGCGGATCGTCAGGCAATTGGCTCCCGCTCCCGTAGTGCCGGCCCCAGTGTTTGGCGTTCCGCCCTGAAAGTTCAGCGTGAAATTATTCGAGCTGGTCAGTTGAGTTGTCCAAGTAACAGTTGAGGGGTTGCATGGGACGTTGACTGTATCGCCGCCCGACGAGGACACCATATTCACGGCCGCTTGTACGTCGGATTCATTGCTCGATGCGGCGGTGTAGGTTTTCTGCGCGCGGCACAGCGAAGCACCCAACAAGACCAGAATGACCAAGGCTAGGCACGCTCTTACCAGAGCTCGCGGGCGGGCAGAAAACGGCGCGCTCGCTAGCAGAACATCGACCTTCCAACCTGACCGTGTAAGCATCATTAGTAAGCATTCCTCGTTGACGGTCCGGGAACGCCGCCGACTCTGTACGCCTCAATCCTAAATTGTGTCACGGGAGCATAATAGCTGTCCGTTTGACCCGAATGCTACTGGTCCAAAGAACAGCTTCCGAGCAGGGCCGCAAGCCTGTCCCTCGCGGGTTGCTCCCCTCTTCAGTAGCGGGGGTTGCAGCGGACTACGTAAGAGGGCATGATTCCAATGAACTTCCAACGTTCGACCGCCAGGTAGTCCAAGTGGGGTCCGATGTCGCCAGATAGGTGCCGATCTGGGCTATTGCGTACCTCAAGCTGCGCGGGCCAGTGGCTCGGTGATGCGCTCTTCGGTTGGCTAAGTCGAATTGTAGAGAGACTGGGGGAAAGCCATACGCTACCGTAATGAAGGCTCTATTGCTGTTCGCATCGCTCGTCGGACCGCTCGCCGACGCGACCTTATACGGGATCAGGGTCTCGAGGACGTCTCGACCGACGTCGCGCACCTGATTTCGCAGAGCGCGGGAACGCCCGTTTCGTACTATGGCTTGCCGCTAACCCTGCTCAGCGTCATGATCGAAGTGGCTCAGGAATGCAGCAGCGTTCGCGCTGTATCCTTGCGAGTCCCTGACACTCCGAATTCGGGTCGTGTCCGAAACAATGCCGTCAGATTCGTCAGATATACGGAGCACTCACATGGCGGAGATAGTTCTACCAAAGCGGCGCTTTGCGCCGCTTCGTCGGGTCCTGCGTGAATACACGCCTGGTTTCTACGGCTGGATGCTCGGGAATGCAACATTGCGGCGTGTCTTTGGCGTTATCAAGGGAGAGCAGAAGATCACCTTAGGCGACGATCCTGCCGAGAGATTCACGACAATCTATGAAACCCATTTTTGGGTGGACGATGAATCCCGCTCGGGCGGCGGCTCTAATCTTTACGCTACGGAGAAGATCCGCGAAGCTATCCCAGGCCTGTTTGTGAAGTATGGCGTTCGCTCGGTACTTGATATTCCGTGCGGCGATTTTTTCTGGTTCAAAGAAATGAATTTGGATCTCGACCGTTATACTGGCGGCGACATCGTCGTTCCGCTGATCGCATCGGTCGCCGAGAAATACACATCGCCCACTCGATCCTTTCGCGTTATGGATCTGACCAAAGATGTGTTGCCGGAGTGCGATCTCATCCTGGTGCGCGACTGCTTTATTCACCTCAGCTTTGAAGCGATCTTCGCGGCCCTGCGGAACATCACCCAATCGAAGATCCGATACATGCTGACTACCCACTACGCCGATTTGGCGGCGAACGTCGATATTGAGACCGGTTCTTATCACCTGGTGAACCTCTGCGAGTCTCCGTTCAACTTTCCCCCGGCTCTGGAGCTCATCGATGACTGTGCAAAGGGACTCGCGCCACACCAACTTGGCCTTTGGCTGGTCGATGACCTGCGTGATACCGCACTGGTCAGAGGTTTCTCGCGTCCATGAACGAGTGGCTGCGAAACGCTTTCTAGTCGCGACGATCAACAACACGAGGTTCGGATCGACCGCCGTGGAGCCCAAAATCGCATTCAGGCTCTTGCAGGTGTGCAAAGGACCGAAACTCAATTGTATTAAAGGGGTGAACAACATGCATATTGCGCGACGCGCGTTAGTCTTTGTCGAAGGGTTTCTTGCGAGCTACGGCCCTTCTTTTGTCAAGAAACGCCTTTGGGACAAGGATTTCTCGGGGGACAAGTGGGCTTTTATAGACAATACTGTGGGCGACTGCGTATACCCGCACCTCGAAAAGTACGCGCGGAACGGGAATATACTGGATTTAGGGTGTGGGCCAGGTAACACAGCGAATGAATTGAGCTCCAGCGTCTATGACAAGTATATCGGTGTAGACATATCCGAGGTGGCCCTGGCGAAGGCAACGAAGCGAACGCAAGAGAACGGCCGAACGGAGAAGAACAGCTTCGTGTGTTCCGACTTCCTGGGGTACAAACCAACGCAGGAATTTGACGTAATACTGTTTCGCGAGTCCCTGTACCACGTTCCGTACGGCCAGGTCCTGAAGATACTTGAGAAATATTCGAAGCATCTGAAGAAGAGCGGCGTATTCATTGTCAGGCTCTATCTAGGAGATAATCGGCCCGGAAAGATCAAGTTCCGCGTGAAACGAAAAATAGATTTGATCAAGCGCAAGTTCGAAATTCTCGAGTCGCCCCAATACGATACGAAGGGGCTGCCCACTGTTGTGGTATTTCGGCCACGGTCACAAGGCTGAACAATGCCAATTCGATAAACCTATGCGCCCGGCTCTGGTTTTACCAAGCCAGAGCTATTGATTCGAATCGCGCAGTCTCACATCGTCTCGGTGGGCCAAGACACGCCTGTCTTGTTGGTCCCCCCGCACCGCGAGCCGAAGGAGAAACTCGGAAGTTCGGCACGGCGGTGTAGGATACATAAGTACCGCTGCCGGGCGATTAGGCTTTAGTCGAAAGGAACCACTTTGAAAATCAGCATCTTTGGAATGGGCTATGTCGGCACTGTCTCTGCGGGGTGCCTCGCGCAAGATGGGCATGAGGTCATCGGCGTAGACCCCGTGCGCACGAAGGTTGACCTGATAAACGCCGGACAGTCTCCAATCATCGAAGCG
>CAYOVU010000126.1:0-6142 GCA_964407505.1 uncultured Acidobacteriaceae bacterium
GGCTGAAGCCGGCGACGGCTTGACTGCCATCAGCGAGTTCGACCGCACGCATCCTGACGTTGTGCTCATGGATATCACCATGCCGCAGATGGAAGGGATCGAGGCAGCCGAACGGATCGTCCAACAGCATCCGGAAGCGCGCATCGTGATGGTTTCCTCGGTGGGATACCAGGAAAACATTGTCGCGGCGCTGCAACGGGGCGCGCGCCATTTCGTGCAGAAGCCGGTGAAGCCGGAAGTGCTGTACGAAGTGATCAAGTACGTCATGGGTGACGACGGAGCGGTGGCCAGCGCGGCCGGAGCAGGAGTCTAACTCGATGAAGATGGAACTGATCCAGCCGTTCATCAACGCGGCCGACGCGGTATTGTCGCAGGGTCTGCAGGGAACGACCAAGGTGGGCAACCTCACCATGGAAGAGGATGCCTATCGCCGCAAGGGCGTGGCAGGCATGATTGCTCTGACTGGCGACATTGAAGGCCGGATCGTGCTCGACCTGGAGCCGCAGACGGCGGTCAAAGTAGCCAGCCACTATGCCGGCTCCGAGCTGCCGGAGTCGGATGAGCTGATCAAGGAAACCATCTTCGAGTTGGCCAATCAGGTTGTGGGCAATGCCATTTCCGCCCTCAACGACCAAGGGTTCCATTTCCGCGTGCATCCCCCGCTCCTGCTCACAGCGCAGGAGGGCGACAGGACCAGTGAAGACACCGAAGCGCTCATGATCTCGTTTGAAACCTCCCTGGGCCACGTCTTCATGAACGTCGCATTGCGCTACAACAAACGGCGGATGGCCGATCATACGGCGGTGGGAGCGTAGCCCGTTGCGGCTGCGATCACGGGATTGCCGGAGAGATTGTGAGTTATCGGACTGCCACCATTCTGAGCGTCACACTGGTCTTAGGAATCTTTGTGCTGCCGAACGTAGTTTTAGCTGTCTTAATTCCGTCACTCAAACAGGCTTCTCCCGATTCGGTCCCGGGATACAACTGCTTCTTCTGCAATTCACCGCTCTCTGCTTCACCTGGCGCCTTCCCTTCGCGCTACCGATCGTAGCGGCGCCGATCCTCTTTGCGGCGCTGACCAGCAAATCGCGGCCGTTGTAAAATCCTGCCTGCGGTGTTCGGCATAGCCCCCTCTACCAAATGCTTGTGTTATAAGTGTCTGCCAAGGGCCGCCTCACCTTCCCCCGGAGGGGTCCTTGATTCCCAAGGTCTTCCGGAGGTCTCCCATGAGCCGGGCTCTCTGCCTCTGTCTGCTGATGTCCCTGTCGACCATCACTACCGCTGTCACAATTAACGTTCCTGCCGACCTGCCCACAATCCAGTCTGGGATCAACGCCGCCAAAAACGGCGATATCGTTGTGGTCGCTCCCGGTACTTACCTTGAGAACATCAATTTTTTGGGAAAGGCCATCGTGGTCAGAAGTTCCGGAGGGGCAAAAGTGACCATCATCGACGGCGGCGGCCTCAATTCCGTGGTCACGTTCGACTCCAATGAGGGCCTGAAATCCGTTCTGCGCGGCTTCACCATTCAGCATGGAGACGCGCTGAATGAAGGCGGCGGCATCTATATTTACAACGCATCCCCCACCGTGGAGGCCAATATCGTCTCCAACAATATTGCGGGGAACGGCGGAGGGGACATCGCAGTAGACTTTTCCTCCGCTCTGGTGCAGGGAAATACTGTCGCCAATAATTCACAGACTCCCGGAAATTCCGGCGGCGTGGGCGGCGGTGGAATCGAAGTTGGCGGCGTAGGTTCGGCCCAGATTATCCGCAATGTCGTGGAAAACAACTCCTGGGCGAGTGCAGAGGGAGGCGGCATCGCGTTGGATTCCGCCGGCACTCCAATTCTCGAAAACAACACCGTTCGAGCCAATGTCGCCTCCGATCAGGGCGGCGGCATCTACATCATCAACGCGTCCAACGCCCTCATCATTCAGAATCTGATTTACAACAATACTTTGAAGGCCGGTTTGATCAACGATGGCGAGGGAGCGGGGATCTACATGTCGGTTCCCTCCGGAAATGCCGGACCAGTCCTGGTAAACAACACCGTAATCGGAACGTCAGCCGTGGGCTCTGCCGTGTACGCATCCGGCTTCTACGATCAGGTGCAGTTTTATAACAATCTGATCATTGGAGCCGCTGGCACCAGCGCACTCTATTGCGACGACTCTTACGACAAAACTCCGCCCACCCTCACGAATAACGACGGCTATAGCTCCGACGGCACCGGCATTGCTGGAGCCTGTAGTTCTCAGAGCAATGAAAACGGGAACCTCTCCGTTGACCCTTTGTTCGCCGGGAAGGTGAACTTCCACGTGAAAGCCGGTTCGCCGATCATTGGCGCGGGTGACGTTTCCGCGCCCAATCTTCCCCCAAAAGACTTGGGCGGTGGACCACGCACCCTCGACGGAAAAATCGATATGGGCGTTTACGAGTACCCGCGATAGAAAGTCGCCGCATACGGCGCGGGCCCGCGTGTTTTGGAATCGCTGTATGGTGCATCCCCCGCTCCCTGCTTACTGCGCAGGAGGGCGACAACCAGTGAAGGCACCGAAGCGCTCATGATCTCGTTTGAGACCTCCCTGGGCCACGTCTTCATGAACGTCGCGCCCGGCAGGGTCTTGGCCGATACCTCTCATTAAATCTTGCGCTGCAGAAACTCCGCGCAGCGCTCAGACGTTTCCTTTACCAGAAAACCCATTTTCGGGTGCGAGGGCTCCAGATCGGGAGCGATGGCGTACTCGCGCAGGGTCTCGGAGGTGACCGGCCCGATGGATCCGACCACCGCGCGACGCAATGCGTCTGCGGCTTTCTGATGCTGGCCCATTTCCTCGGCGAAGCGGAACAGGTGATGCACCTGAACCGACGACGTAAATAACACAACCGCAAACTTTCCGAGAACGAGATCGCGAATTGCCGCTCGCAGTGGTTCTGAGTCTTCCGGCGGAGCCCATTTGTAGACCGGCACTGGGAACACCTGCACTCCACGCTCCACGAGTCCAGCATACAGTTCACCGCTGGGCACGCCATGTTCCTGCACCGCGACAAGCGCGCCTTTGAGGGGGATGGTTTGTGGATTCTGGTCGAGAGCATGCAGAATCTCACGCCAAGTGTTGGGCTCGGGCACGGTGAGAGTGATCGCCACGCCGAACTCCCGCAAAGCGGCAACTGGCTTGGGTCCTCGCGCGACAACCTTCACTTTATTCAAGGCTGCGACCATTTGTTCTCGCGGGCAGGCCGGCTCGATCGCTTGTGCGAGAGCGCGAGTTCCCACTCCGGTCATGAAAATGACGACCTGGAATCGGCCCTGAACCAAGCCTTGCGCAAAGGCAGACTCCTCGGCATTGGGTTCCGATGGAACCTCGCGGGTTGACGCTACCACAGTGGCCTGGCCGCCATGGTTCGTAATCAGCAAACCCATTTCACGCGACCGCCGGCTCTCGAGCGAGAGCACACGCAGATCCCCGAATCCTTTAGCGCTCATGGATGACTTCCCTTACGACAGTATGCAATGAGTGTAGAACGGAACGGCGAAGAGGATCAGCCTTTACTGGGCAACATCTTCGCGATAATCGAGGCGACGGTGGCGGGATCGTGCTGTCCGAGAGTGCCCTCGAGGGTGTAGGAGCGCTCGAAGGCGTTGGGGCCAGTGATCTGCATGTCCCAGCGATCGTTGGCTTGCGATCCGAGGATGATCACCCGCCAGTCTCCGGGGCGGTCGGCGAGGATGTGCTCAATCATTGCGATCAGGTCCCGCCGGGACTCGGCGTCGGCTGTGTTGTGCATTTCTACCGTCACGGACATTGGAAAATTCTACGACATTCTGCATGCCTGGCGCTGCGCGCGCAGCGAGAGTGTCCGACAGGCCATCTACAAAGGTAATTAGCCACGGGGAGGAACGGCTCCAATAATTGGAGGGATGACGCGCCAAGTCATCCCTGGAGACCGGATGTTATCCCGTAAAGCCCGCACCACCTGCCGAGCGTTAGCCGCTTCCCTGCTGCTGTTTCTGAATGCTGGAGTCGCTTTTTCGAGCGACAAGCTCATCGCACTCACTTTCGATGACGGTCCGCGGCCTTATGTTTTGTTTGGGAGCAAGGGGGATCATCCTGCTGAGCATCCTGCTCTGGGTTTGCTGAACGTGCTGGATGAAAATCACGTGAAGGCGACTTTTTTTGTCGTGGGCTGGCGGCTCTCGCCGAAGACCTGGGGAGATCGGCGATACGAAGAGAATGTGGGCATCACGTGCCTGGATGCGGCCCAGCAGTTGGTACGGCGCGGGCACGAACTGGAAGACCACACTTATAGCCACATTGAACTGCGCACCGCCGAACGAAAACAGGGGAAGCAGTGGGTGATCGGCGATGTGAATCGAGGCGCGGACGCGATCCGGGCGGTCACCGGCACTCGGCCGAACTATCTGCGGCCTCCGGACTGGATCATTTCTGACGATGCACGGCTTGATCTCGAGCGGCAGGGATATCACCTACTGACCATTTCGCAGGAAAATCCTATTGCGCTGCGGGACGTGAATTCGCTCGACTATTTGTGCGCCAGAAAAGCCGGCGACTGCCCCAAGCCTTCGCTGGTGGATGCGGTGATCAAGCAGATCGAACAGCGGGAACGGCGGGGAGTTTTCACGCACATTCTCGCGTTTCATGAGTTGTCGACGACCACGGCGATCATGCCGGAATTGATTACCAGCCTCAAGGCGCGAGGCTACCGCTTCGTGACCGTGAGTGAGTACATGCGGCTGGTGGGAGCCAAGCCGTAAGCGGAACGTCGCGGACGAATCACTCCTCAGTAATTGTACGAGCGGCATTTACTCTCCGTCGGGAGTCGGGCCGGCCCCAGATCAAGGTCAACCAGCTAATCGAGATGTTTCGCCACCTATCGAACATCCGGTCGCCCCTTGTCCTTAGTTTTGGTATCAGGAGTGTATCCATCCGGCCAAATCGTAAGCGTGTCAAACACCGCTCCATACAGGTAAGCATCCTCTAGTAACGCGCCCTTGAGGTTGGCTCCGCACAGATCCGCCGCGTGATTAATGTTGTCGAGGGAAAGATCAGCACCACTCAGATCGGCGTTTTGCAGGTTGGCTTCCCTGAGAGTCGCCCCGCGAAGATTGGCAGCACGAAGATCAGCGCCCTTCAGGTTTGCCCCAGGAAGATACGCTTCGTATAAGTCTGCCCCACGCAAATCGGCTTCAGGCAGATTAGCGTCTTCTAGTGTCACTCCTTCGAAGTGATCGCTCGTTCTCTCAACTTCAAGGAGTGGCTTCCCCACCCGGTTTTTGATAATCATGTTGGAACAGCTTACCTTGTATTTGGAACGAAAGTTTAGAGTCTCACGTTGCTCAGCTGACGAAACCAGGCGATTTCACTCATTGGCGCTGGTCGCCTCTGCACTCGCTCAAGCCAGGAGGGAGAACTGGTTGGTGGGGGGCGCGGCGTCGGAGTCGTGGGCGGGGTCGGCGAATCTTCTTAGCTCGGGATATTTTTCGATCAGCGTGGGTGGGGCGGGGACGCGCTTGCCGGTGTGCGCGCCGACGATCATGGCTTTCAGCTCCAGCGCGTTGACTGCGGCTTTGCTTTCGAAGTGGTTGTTGGTGATGACGTAGGTGGTCTGAGCGCGCTCGGCTACGTTTATGATGCGGTCTTTCCAGCCGGTCAATTCCCGTTCGTTATAGAGATAGTTGTAACGGTCGTTGCGATTGTCGGAGTCGAACCACTCGCTGTAGTTGCGGCCGTGCAGGCGGACGTAGGCCAGGGGCGCGGTGACGTGTTCGGTGGGGGCTAGCGAGTTGCCCAGCACGGGCTGATCAATGTTGCAGAAGGCGACGTTTTTCTGGGTGAAGGCGGCGAGGGTTTCGGGGTTGTTCCAGCTGGAGTCGCGGACTTCGACGGCGCGGGGATATTCGATGAACTGGCGCAGGAGGCGGTCGAGATATTCGCGGTTGAGCGAAGTGTTTTTGAAGGAGACGGGAAACTGGATGAGCAGCGCGCCCAGGCGGCCTTCAGCGGCGAGAGCGTCGAGGCCCTCGCGGGTGCGGGCTTCGTCTTGGTCGGTGGGGCGAATGGTGGCAGCGGACGTGGGCTCCATGACCGCGAGCGGCGAGTGGGTGAAGGCGCGATAG
>CAYOVU010000127.1:0-7038 GCA_964407505.1 uncultured Acidobacteriaceae bacterium
GAGACCGGCCGAGGTCGCGGAATCACTGGCCAGCACCACGTGAACCCAGGAATGTTTTTTCTCTTCCATTTTCGGCTGTAAGACAGTGCCCCGTGCGCCGCGGATATTATCTTCTGAAGTTTTCGTTTTGGACTTTGTTCAAACTCGCATCGAACGGCAGATGATTTGGTCACTATAAACCTTGGCGCCCCGTAAGTCGCCGCGCCAGGCCGGCCTTTGGGCACTTGAATGGAGCAGGTCAGCTTGCACCGATTCAGGAATATTTGAGGTCAAGGAGCACCCTGCAGGCTCTCCTCCGTATCTAATTAAGTCAGCGGCGAGCGACAGGTCAGGCCATCCTTTTTCTGGAGAGGATCACTTTTAAGACGGCTTATGATCATCAAGACAACATCGACAGATTACGGTTACTTCGATACATCGATCTCTGATCTGGGGACGCAGTATCGTGAACAATACAATTCGGCGACGCCCTTTCCGCATATCGTGCTGCCGGATTTTCTCGATGAAAACATTCTCGAGCTCTGCTTGCGGGAATTTCCTTCGGCGCCACAGTCTGCGGTCGGGTACAACCGCAAGCAGGAGAATCTGAAGTTCGAGTTCAAACCCGAAACGCTGTCACCGGCGTTGAGGTCGCTATTCTACTCGTTCAACTCGATTCCATTCGTCGGTTTCATTGAAAACCTGACTGGCATCAGGGGCCTGATCCCCGATCCGCATTTCGCCGGCGCGGGATTTCACCAGGTGAGTGAGGGCGGCCATCTCGACATACATGCCGATTTCAATTTCCATTCGATGATGCGCCTAGAGCGGCGAATCAACGTGCTCATCTATCTGAACAAGGGCTGGCGTGAGGAATACGGTGGCTGCTTTGAGATCTGGGATACGAAGATGACCCGATGCTGCAAACGGATAGTGCCAGCGTTCAACACCTGCGTGGTTTTCAATACCAGCTCGACGTCATTTCATGGCAACCCGGTTCAAGTGAAGCATCCCGATGGGCATCCGCGCCGAGCGATCGCGCTCTACTACTATACTGCGACTTGGGATGACACGCGCCGCGCACATAATACTCGCTTCAAGGTGCGCCCGGACTCAACGGACGAATTCGATTTGCGCGTCCGTCTCAATGAAGTTGTCGAAGCTGTGATGCCGCCGCTCGCACTCCGCGGGCTGAGGAAGCTTGCGCGAGCTGCCGCTCGTACCTATCGCTCACCTGTCACGTGAGCTGAGGCGGCTCGAAGCGGCGCTCACCTAATCAGACCATTACTCTGCGGAATCCGGCTTGCTGCGTTCGCGGCAACACCTTGGCCGCCGTGACCTCTACCACCTGGGGCACCGTTTGGCTGAGCAGAGCTGTGCTCCATCCGGCCATCAGGAACAGGAAACGCCAGGGTATTCCACCCCCGGCCCCTTCGAAGTCTTCAAATGTGTTTAGAATAAAAATGCCGATCAAGCTGAAGGCGGCCAGAGCCCTGGGATCGTCACGGCGCAGCGGGGTACTGTAAATGACCAATCGTATCGGAGGCCAAATGCATAGCACTACGAATATGGCCAACGCATACAGTCCCCACATCAGGGCGACAATCAAGTAGGCATTGTCGATTGAACTCATTCCGTTGATCACAGGAAACTCGTTACGGCCCCAACCCCAGGTTGCGCGCTCTTCGACTACCGGAATATAGAGCGGTATCAGCAAATTTCGGTAAGCCGAGTCTTCCTGGATTCGATCGCCCGTTGCTCTGGCGAAGGCAGGATCCACCGAAATGTAGCGCTTGAATGCCGTGAAGCTTGGCACGCCAATCAATCCTATTACGAGCACCAATGAAATTATCGCGCGCTTGCGGTTGGGTGCCCGCAAAACCGCAACGGCCACAGCGCCGCACGCGGCTCCCATCCAGGGGCCTATGGAAAGGGACATGATACTTCCGCCAACAATGCAGAGCTCGCAGAAACGAATCTTGCTTATCGGCAGAAAAAGCATCCGGTCATGCCACTCGCCGGTCCACTCCAGCCATCGCGCGATTCGAAAACCAAACGCCATCATAGTTCCCAGGGCGATCGCGTGGCCGTATGGCCCTGCAGTCCGCATGAAACCACCGCGGAATACCACGCCAACGGAATAGAAATACTGCGAGAGGAAATGCGTGAACAGGTCTGAGCCCATTCTGAATTCGTAAATGGAAACGATGGCAACAATGGCAAGCATGACGGCGATGCGTTTAGCAGCGTCGACGGCGAACTGCGGATGCCGAAACATTTGCTTCGCTACAAGATAGGGCAACAGAACCCTGAACAGATCTTGGAGCAACATATTCTGAGTACCTTCTTTGTAGCCCTTGTTCATTCCCTCCGCGATCGCGGTGAACACCATGTAGCCAATGACCACAAAGTCGATCGAGTTCCATTTCCAGTTCAGCTTCGGCCGAAACAGAACAAACACTGCGATCGGCAGGATAGCGAGATCAGCAAACGAATATTGTCCCGAGAGCGGCCAGGGGTACTCGGGCAGCAGTAGCAGTACTGGCAGGTAGACGTTAAGCAGCGCACGTTCGGGTCCCCATCGAAGACACACGATCAGCGCTAGAATTCCCGGAACCGCGACCAGAATTGTCTGGATCATTCTCCTGACAGTCCCAGCGCCAGCAAGCTTTTGTTCGTTTGTGGTTTCAAAGAAATCGTGATGCACCTTGAGTCTTGTTCAGCTACCAAGCATGCCCTGACTTCCGCCTCATCTGCCAGATCTCTTTCATTAGGCGGTCATGCGGTCGCACCCGAGCTTCCTCAGTGTCTCGCTGAAGCCGTCGCCGCGTGGCGACTCAGGACCATTTCTTTGGCTTTCTCCGATAGATTTGACCTGCTGTGCAAATCTTCCTTTCAAAAGGAGGAAATGTTCGCTATTTGATCGATCCGGATTCTTCCGAGAGAACGTCAGGATGCACATCACTCCGGAAAATAGGGCCGCGTTGACACGCTAGAGAGCAGGGCTATATCGTTTTCGAACCATCACCATGGAGTTATTAGTGCGGTGGGCGAGCGGAGCTTGAAGGTAGCGTTTCTCAGCCCATCTTGGCCGATCGACAAAACGGCGAATGGCATCGCAACCTATGTGCACGGCGTCGCGGCGGGACTGCGGCGGCTGGGGCATACGCCGATCGTCCTTAGCTCCCACTATGATGAAGATAATTTGCCAGCCGATTTCTATCCGCTCGAGCTCGAAGAGTTGTCTGTACTTTCCCGGATTCGCGACGGGCTGAATTTCCGCATCAACGCGCCAGAGGCGCTTCGAGAGAAATTCAGCCGGGTCCTCGTAAAATCGGCTCGACGCGCAATCGAGGAGCGGGGTGTGCAGCTGCTCGAAATGGAGGAGACCTTCGGCTGGGTTCAGCTTGTGAAGCCGCAACTGCCCGTTCCGATAGTGGCAAGGCTCCACGGGCCGCACTTTGCTAACGGTGCGGCGTTGGGAATCCCTGCCGACGATGCTTTCCGACAGCGCGTGCGCGATGAAGGCATAGGGATCGCGCAGGCGGACGGCCTGTCCGCGCCCTCGCGTGAGATTCTCGAGCGAACCAGGGAGTACTACGGGACGCCTTTGACCGAAGCCGTCGTCATTCCCTATCCAGGTCCTGTGGTACCGGCGGAACGGCGCTGGTCGCTGGCGGACTGCGACAGATCGCTTATTCTTTTCGTTGGCCGATTCGACCGTCACAAGGGCGGCGACGTGGTGATCGATGCGTTTCACTCGATCGCGCAACGCTTTCCAAAGACTCGGCTCTGCTTCGTAGGTGCGGACGAGGGCATAACCGACGAGCAGGGCGGACGTTGGACTCTTTCGCAGTACATCGACAAACGGGCGCACGACGTAGCCGGGCGCATCGATTGCCTTGGCCGACAACCCAACTCTTCGCTCGCCGAGTTGCGCCGCAAAGCCTTCGTAACAATCGTCGGCTCGCGCTACGAAACTTTCGGATTAGTGGTGCTCGAGGCGATGGCCTATGGCTCTCCGCTGGTGGCCACGCGGACGGGAGGTATCATCGAAATTGTCGAAGATGGCGTGAATGGAATTCTGGCTCGTCCGGGAGATCAGGACGATCTGGCTGCCGCTATCGCGCGGTTGCTCGACGCGCCGGAGTTCGCTGCGAAGCTTAGCCAGCGCGCCGCAGAAGATGCCGCGTTGCGTTATCATCCCGACACGATTGCACGCGAGACCGCTGCATTTTTTGAGACCGTTCTCGATAGATGGAGCCGAAGCTCGTCCTGAAGCTATTGACGATAGTTGCGTCAGGCTCTCGCGATATTTGAGGTTCTGCCGACCCCATGGCATTGACCGGAGGGCGAAAATTACCGCGAGAGAGTCGAGGAGCAGGTCAATTCTACCGGGGAAAGCTAGAGAAACGGTCCTGAGTTACCACGCGACTGCGGCTTCATCGCAATAATCTCCCCAGCGTACGAAGCGGGAACCCGAGTGCGTGGACCGCACGCCAGGATTGCTGCGACGCGATCCTATCTTTGAGATCACAATTTGTTCAGGAGCATGTTTTGAATTCTGCGGAACGCAAATTGGAACCGGCGGACGAAATCAGCCAGTACGTGCCTGACGGCTCAGAGAAGCGGGCATTGCATGCGGTTGAAGATGTATTACCTCTACCCGCGAAAGGGCGATCGCCTGCGCTGATCATCGAGGGCAACCGATGGGTCGGCCCGGATCTACGCGAACTGTGGGCTCATCGCGAGCTTTTCCTTTTCCTCGCCTGGCGTGACGTCAAAGTCCGTTACAAGCAGACTGCGCTCGGCGCCAGCTGGGCGATACTTCAACCTCTCATCAGCATGGTGGTCTTCACCATGCTCTTCGGGCGACTGGCAAAGGTGCCGTCCGAGGGCCAACCCTACGCAATATTCTCGTATGCGGGTTTGTTGCCGTGGAACTTTTTCACCACCGCGGTAACCAACAGCTCCAACAGTTTGATCTCGAGCACTAATCTCATCACCAAGGTCTATTTTCCCCGGCTGCTGGTGCCTACCGCGGCGGTCGGAGCGTGCCTGGTAGACATCGCGATTGCAGCGCTGATGCTGTTTGCGATCATGCCGTTCTACGGCGTCGGCTTCCACGCGAGTCTGCTGATGCTGGTGCCGCTCGTGATGTTGGCGGCCTTGACGGCGGCTGCCCTCGGGATTTGGACATCGGCGCTGAACGTGAAGTACCGCGACATCCGTTACGCACTGCCGTTCGCTATTCAGATGTTGATGTTTCTCACGCCCGTTATTTATCCGATCAGCTTTCTTCCCGAACGCTGGCGATGGTTGCTCCGGCTCAACCCGCTCAGTGGAATCATCGAGGGCTTTCGCAATGCAGTCTTCGGGCGTCCCTTCAACTGGACCGGGCTGGCAATTTCGGCCCTGGTGACCCTCGGACTGTTGGTCGGCGCCGCCTTGGTATTCAGCCGCATGGAAGAAGAGTTCGCGGACGTTATCTAATCTTACATGGAACCAATCATAAAAGTCAGCGGTCTCAGCAAGCGCTACCGTGTCGGTGGCGGAAATGGCTATGGCAATTTGCGCGAGAGCATCGTCAGAACTGTCAAAGCTCCCTTGCGCCTTCTAAATTCGCGATCTCGCAACAACGGTTTCGATGGCAAGGCGCATTTTTGGGCCCTCAAAGATGTTGATTTCGAGGTCCAACCCGGTGAAATCCTCGGCTTGGTCGGCAGCAATGGCGCCGGCAAATCCACCCTCCTCAAAGTTTTGTCGCGTATCACCCGGCCCACTGCGGGCCGCGTTGAACTCCACGGCCGAGTGCGCAGTCTGCTTGAAGTCGGCACCGGCTTTCATCCGGAACTTACGGGTCGCGAGAATGTATTTCTCAATGGCGCGATTCTCGGCATGCGCCGCTCGGAGACCGTCCGGAAGTTCGATGAGATCGTGGCCTTTGCCGAAGTCGAGAAATTTATCGACACTCCGGTCAAGCACTACTCCAGCGGTATGTACGTCCGTCTGGCATTCGCCGTCGCTGCCCACCTCGAGCCGGAAATTCTGCTGGTCGACGAAGTGCTTGCGGTAGGCGACATTCGGTTCTGGCAAAAGTCGAATGACAAGATGCGTCAACTCAATGCGCAGGGCATGACGATCGTTCTCGTCACTCACAACATGTGGCTGATTCAGACCGTCTGCACGCGCGGGATGTTGCTCAAGAATGGAAAGATCGATACCGAAGGGCGGCCCCAACTCGTGATTGACGCCTATCGTAGGACTGCAGAGGAGCTCAGAGAACAACCGACAACTTCGGGTAATGTTGACAAGGAAGGCGCAATCGAAAGCGTTCACCTGCTGCCGACGGAAGACTGGACAGCCGACGGTAAAGCGACTCCTGGATCTCCAATGAGGTTGAAGTTTACCGCCTATATCCCATCTGAGCCTCGAGTTAAGCTCTACATTCGGATCACCAGCCCCGATGCGATTCCTTTTTTCACCGTGTATAGCGAGCTGGTAAATGTTCCCTCCAACGGCCGGCTAACCTGTGATGCAAAGATACCTCGATTAATGTTGCATGGTGGAGACTACCTTGTCTGGGTCGGCGTATGCTCGGATCGCGATCAGGAAGACAAGCTGTTGCAAACTAACGTGCCGCTGAAGGTGAGCCAAACCGGTGCCACCAATCCGGAACGAGGCCTGTTCTGGAACGAAGCTGCGTGGGAAATTTCTTAGCGCGCACTCGATGAACCAGACGATAAGGTTCTACGAACGACTGACTATCCTTATTTCGCTTCAGCACGAATCGGAATCCTTTCCTTGCGCTGGCTACGATACCCAGTCGTTTTGAAGTAACGTTGATGCAACGTGCCACAACGGCAACGCGTCGGCGCGGATATCCTCGACAATGAACCATTCTCAAGTTCCGCTAGGCAAGCAACTGGACAGGGTCAAGGACATCACTGCTTACGTTGATCGCACCGCGGCCTCGAGTCGCGTCCCACATTGTGATCAGTCCTTCGAGGTTTGGATAACAATCTGTCGATAAGTTGCTCGAGGTCGGCGGCGAAGCGC
>CAYOVU010000128.1:0-21170 GCA_964407505.1 uncultured Acidobacteriaceae bacterium
CGTGGTGACTCCAGGAAGACCGATCACGGTAGAGTTGATTTCAGGCGAGTAGAAGTCGTCGAGCGCACTCGGTCCGATGCCGGAAGCGACGGAGGCGTATGCGGGGTGCTTGTCGGACCAGGCTGCATATCCGCCAGCGGCGTGAATGACACTAAAGATGCTGTTTGCGCGGACGAAATCCCACGGGAAAACAGGTTTGCACCCTGTGCTGGGGTTGCGAACCAGTCGCGCGGAATCGATGGAGGCGAGGCCCCCGTCGGTAAGAGCAGCGCCGGGAGCGCCACCGTTCACCTTGGTCTTGTCGATGTCAATGCCTTCCTCATACTCGGTGGTTGTCCCGGTTGGCGCACCAAAGGGGGTGCAGGGGCCAGCGCCGAGGCCGTTGCCGGTGGTTTGCGCGGGAGCGGAGTAGCTCCGGGAATAAGCGACGTCGTAATAAACACCAGTGAAGGCCGGGCTTCCGCCGGTGACGATGGCGGTCAAGCCAGGGAAGGAATCCGAAGGTTTCGAGGTGCTGGCGGCAACGTAGTTGATTCCCGTCGTGCCTAGAGCAGCAATCGCTGGGCAATAAGGTTGGCCGTTGTTGGCGGTGGTAATGCCGTTGGCGCAGTTCAGGAAATCAACCGCGTGCATGCCGTCGATGCTGATGAGCAGGACGTGTTGGATGGGGTTGGTGCTGGAGGTCTGAGCGGATGCTGCCGCGGCGGCCAGCATTAGAGCCAATAGAGACACGCCGACGCGAAGTCTGCGAGTGGGTTTCATGGTTACTCCTTGGAGGATTATTGAGAAGCTGTTCCAGAACTAGCAGCGAGAAATTAAAAGCAAGTTACGGTGAGATTAATAAGGCGTTAAAAACAAGGCTAGACCTGAGGGTGCAGAAGTCTGATTCAAAACGTACATCGTGTCGTGGCTTGCGCTAGCGGATCAACTGATGAACGCCCATAGCCAGGCCGGCAAGAACGAGAGCAGCTACGATGAGTAAGAACCGGGTCTGGAGGAGTTGCCGTTGGACCTTGTTCATGAAACGATCTTACTCCAAAGCTATGATCCGCGCATAATTCGGAGCCACAACTTCAGGCCACCCGAAGGTCATAAGTGAAGATTATTGACGGGACTGCACGATCAGAATCATGCCTGGGCGCAGCGTAGCGACGTTGCTGTTGTTGCGCTTAAGGGCGGCGACGGTGGTTTTGTAAGCGGTAGCGATCGAGTAGAACGTCTCACCAGATTTTACTTTGTGGCGTAGCACGCTGGCCTGATCCGCCGCGCTTTCGTCTGGAGCATCTTCGCTAGCAGCTTTGGCGGACTGACTGGCGGGAGCTTTTCTGGTGGCGGTTTGAACGGGCTTGTGGGCGCGCGTGGCCAATGCGGTTGAAGCGGTTTCGCTGTTGGGTGTGACCGGCACGTGCAGGGCAAGGACGGTGCGTCCATGGAGGCTGTTGTTGCGCAGGCCGTTCCAGCGGCGGACCATCAGAGCCGGAACGCCGAAATTCTCAGCGACGGTTTCAACCGTGTCTCCCTTGCGAACTTTGTAGCGCATGATCCGGCGCGAGTACGTTGCATTTTCGCTGAGGGGGTGCTTGCTGGGGGCGATCGGAATTATGATCCTGGCATCGGCCTCGAGTTCTGACCCATCGAGGTGGTTGGCTTCGGCAATCGATTTCGCAGTCAGGTGATAGATTCGGGCGAGCGAAGCCAAAGTTTCGCCAGAATGCACGGTGGGATAGCGCCACCACAACCGCATTCCAGCCGGAATTGCGGCGATGGTGGTTTGATATTGTTCTTTCGTCCCGGCGGGCAGATGCAGTTCGAACATGCCTTCTCTTGGCGTGCTCAGCCGCAACAGGCTGGGATTCAGTTGCTGTAATTGGGCCGGAGTCGAGTCGATGCAATCTGCGACCAGGCGCAAATCCACGGGGTAGTTGATGGTTACTTTATCAAAGACCAGCGAATCGTCCATCGAAACGTCATCAAAACCATAGTGCGACAGATTTTTGGTCACGATGGTGACGGCGAGGATGATGGGAACGTAGTTGCGCGTTTCTTTAGGAAGCACGTTGCGGCGGTAAAGCTCCCAGAAATCGGCGTACCCCGTACGGCGGACAGCAGCTTGTACGGTGCCCGGGCCGGAGTTATAGGCGGCCATGGCGAGATACCAGTCACCAAACTCGGCGTAAAGATCTTTCAGGTGGCGGGCGGCGGCGCGAGTGGACTTTTCTGGGTCCTGGCGGTCGTCGACCCACAAGCTGTGCTGCAGGCCGTAACCGCGGCCGCGGCTGCCCATGAATTGCCAAATGCCTCGGGCGCCGGCACGAGAGACGGCGGTTGGCTGGAATCCCGATTCAGCCTGCGCCAGGTAGATCAAATCCTGCGGAACGCCTTCCTGCTTCAGAATTGAAACCATCATGTCGTGGTAGCGGCCGGAGCGGGCAAAGGCGCGCTCGAAGATGCCGCGTCCACGATTGGAGAAATAGCTGATGTAGCCCGCGACCTGGTCGGTCATCATCAACGGGAGGTCGGAGTGGGTAGACTTGATTTCCGCTTGCGCCTTCGCCTTCACGTTGGGATCGGCTGCCGGCACGATGCCGTTGGTTTCGTCGATGGGCGCAGGCTCTGCCTTTTGTCCTTCGGAATCGGCGGTCAAATCGCCAAGATCCAGGCGATTGACGCCGTCCACCACACGGTCAAATTCTTTTGCCAGCCGATTGTCGGAGCGAATGTCGAGATTGCTTTCTAATAAGGCGTTGAAGGCGTTGTCGAACTCCTGCTTGGCGGCGTCCTTGCGTCCAGCCTGATAATCGGCCAAGCCGGCTTGAAAATCCGCCTCGACTTTGGAAACCAGATCTGCGACCGAATCAGAGGCTTCTGATGTGGGCTGGGACTCTGTTTTCTCCACAGCCGACGGAATTTGATCTTCGATCTGCGCTTGGCTTGGAGCGCCCTCTTGAGCAGGTGCCGATTGAATAGCCGCCGCCTCAGTATGCTGCGGAGCGGGGGCTGCCGTAGCCGCTGTCAACGCTGGAGCACTCTTTGGCGGTAGCAGGCTAACGGGCTTTTGCGCAGTCTGACAGGAGGAACCTGCCAGAGCTACAAATGCCAGTGCTGCAATCCGTACTTGGAGTTTCGCAACTCGCATATTTCTCTGTGAGATACGGATAGGTCCTTAGTAATTTAATCCGGGTGAATTCTATCAAAATCGTACCTTGCGGTCGGTCCCGGGTCAACGACCGAAAGTGAATTCAAACGGTTACGTTAGAGACCTCTCAATTGGTTACCTCGAGCCCACCAGTCTCATCTTTGAGACGGCAGAATCGGTGAAAAAGGTTTCTCGCAGATCGCCAGATTTCGGCCGCCAGATTCGGCTCGGGGATGGGGATTCCAGCGATTTCGACCCGTCACACCCGCCAGTAATCGGGACGCCAAACTTGAATTGCCTTCTTAATGTCCGCCGGAGAAAGGTTTTCAGAGAGCGCTCGGCCAGCCAAACCGGGGAGTTCCGCATCCGAGGCGAAACGTAACGCGATCAGTTGTCGTTCGGTAAATTCCGGAATCCGCGAGCGCAACGGCTCGGGAAGAAGTGTGGCCATCCGAAACCGCTCCTCGAGGCGGATTACGCGATCCTGAACTCGGAGGGCGTAAAGCCGGCTTTTTGCAAGCGCAACCCCCGCGGCGACTGAGATCATAAAGAACGAGGCCGAATGCCAATTCGGGTGCCAGATGAAATGGACGAGACCACCGATCACAGCGAGGGCGAAGACCGGCAATGCAAAGAAGTGAAACAGCGGATCAAGGCGAGCGTGGTTGGCGAAAGTCTGCGGCTTTTTCTCGGCCATGACGAAGGGTCCTGAGCGGAGTGGCAAGTTTAGCAGAGAGAAGTTCCCAGCCTCGTTCTTAATTCCCTGTGAGATTAAATCGAGAGCTGCTCAGATTACGTCTGCGGATGTTGACTACTATATGCTTCGAGTTTTAGCTTTTCTGAGAGCTGACAACCCGGAATCTTTATTCTGAGTCAGGAATCCAAGGAAACCATGAAAGCCATTCAAGTCAAACAAGTCGGTGGACCCGAAGCGATGGAAGTAGTGGAATTGCCCGTCCCGCAGCCGAAGGCGAATGAGGCGGTGGTGAAGCTGGCTGCCTCGGGAGTGAACTTCATCGATTGTTACGTCCGCGAGGGGCGCTATAAAGCGCCGCTGCCTGTTACTCCGGGACAGGAAGGCGCAGGCGTAGTCACGACTGTGGGAGCGGACGTGAAATCGGTAAAGGTCGGGGACCGTGTGGCTTGGACCTCGGTGCAGGGGTCGTATACGGAATATGCGGCCGTGCCCGCTGATCGGTTGGTGCCCATTCCACAAGGAGTGAGCGATCAGCAGGCTGCCGCTGCGATGTTGCAGGGCATGACGGCGCATTACCTCGCGCACGATACGTATGCACTGAAGAAAGGCGAGACTGCGCTGATTCACGCCGCTGCGGGCGGGGTGGGGCTGCTGCTGGTGCAGATGGCGCACAACATCGGTGCTCGGGTAATTGCCACGGTTTCGACCCACGAGAAAGCGAAACTGGCACGCGGAGCTGGAGCCCATGAAGTGATCCTCTACACTCAAGCTGACTTCGAAGCTGAAACCAAGCGCCTTACCGGCGGCAATGGCGTGGACGTGGTGTACGACTCAGTGGGCAAGACTACGTTTGAAAAAGGGCTGAACATTTTGCGGCCGCGCGGGATGATGGTGCTCTTCGGCGGGTCGAGCGGTGCGGTGCCACCGTTTGATTTGATCGTGTTATCACAAAAGGGATCGCTCTACGTGACGCGGCCTACGCTGATCAATTACATCGCGACACGGAAAGAATTGGTGGCACGGTCGGGTGCAGTGTTTGGCATGATGGCCGACGGAAAACTCAAGTTGCGCATCGAGTACACCTATCCACTGGCCGAGGCACAGCGGGCGCATCGCGATTTGGAAGGACGCAAAACCACAGGGAAGCTACTGCTGATTCCGTAGGACGTGGCAGAGTTCCAGTTGCGACGCTGGGCGGCATCGCTGGAGCGATGGCCTAATATGAATCCCTGATACAATCCGTCGGTTAGACTTCGCTTACTTAATAAGGCGCTTTGGTCGCGTGCGCGACCTGATACCCAGGACCTCACATACACGACCTCAGGAGGATGATGAAGGCGATTCGTGTGGAACGGCAGGGTGGGCCGGAGGTGATGGAACTGGTCGAGGTTCCCGTTCCCCAGCAGAAACCGACGGAGGCGTTGGTGAGGGTCACGGTTGCGGGCGTGAACGCGCTCGACGGCCAAATCCGCGATGGCAGGCTGCGGGCTGTGCTCCCGTTCATCCCGGGACAAGAAGGCGCGGGAGTGGTGACGGCCGTCGGCGCGCAAGTCAAGACGGTTAAAGTCGGCGACCGTGTGGCGTGGAGCGGGACGCTGGGCTCGTATGCGGAATACGTAGTGTCGCCCGAGGAGCATCTGGTGCCCGTGCCGGAGTCGATCACTGATGAACAGGCGGCGGCGGCGATGGTGCACGGTTTGACGGCGCACTATCTGGCGAACGACGCGCACAAGCTGAAGGCCGGTGAAACGGCCCTGGTCCATGCGGCTGCCGGCGGAGTGGGCCTGCTGCTGGTGCAGATGGCGCACGCAATCGGTGCGCGCGTGATTGGTACGGTTTCGAATGAAGAGAAGGCCGAACTGGCGCGGGCGGCAGGTGCGGACGAAGCCATCGTTTTCACGCGGCTAGAGTTCGAAACCGAAGTGAAGCGGTTGACGGACGGCAAGGGCGTGGACGTGGTGTACGACGGTGTGGGCAAAGCAACGTTCGAAAGGAATCTGAACGTAATGCGGCTGCGTGGCATGCTCGTGCTCTATGGCATGTCCAGCGGGCCGGTGCCGCTGGTGGATCCGGCCAAGCTATCGGAAAAAGGATCGCTCTACATGGCGCGGACCACGCTGGCGCACTTTACCGCGACCCGCGAAGAACTGCTGGCCCGCACCAGCGCTCTCTTTGGCATGATCGCGGATGGCAAACTGAAACTCCGGATCGCGAAGACGTATCCTCTGGCGGAAGCGCCGCAAGCGCATCAGGATATGGAAGCGCGGAAGATCGCAGGGAAGGTACTGCTCATTCCGTGAGGACGAAGGCAACAAGACTATTGGTAAAAGTGTCCTCGGCTGTCTTCGGCGCGCGTTAACCGCAAGCGCCCCCTTCTGAGCGGCCTGACAACTGAGGGGCAATGGTCGCGCCTAACGGTCCTCCCGATCAGAAGAACGACCGGATGTTGGTCCGGATGTTGGTGTCGAGGGCCGTCCTCATTGGTAGTCTTTATCGCTTCGCATGTCATCAACCAGGTCTTGATTCCCTCTTCTCCGCCGGGGAACGGGCCCAAAATTCCGATGTACTTTTCAAACGGCTCGGCTTGCGAGTGGGTCCGTCGGATCACAGTGCGACCTTCTTCCACTACAAACTCGACGCGATCGCCGGTCCGCAGCCCGAGGCGCTACGAATCTCTTGCGGGACGGTGATCTGGCCTTTGCTGCTAATTGTGCTAAAGAGCTGTCTTTGAATATATTCCTCACAATTAAAGATATACGTCTTTACCGACGCAGCCAAAGGACTGGCCGCCCGATACGCTCTTAACTCTTCCGCGAGTAACTGCGCGCGTATTCCGGCGGGGTTTGTCCGGGCACAAGTCGCGCATCGTCGATCGGTGCTCCGATCTTCATTTCTATCGGAACCACTCCCGCCCAGGTGGGGAAAGAATAGTCTTCTTCATCGTCGATCGGCGGACCGGTGCGAACCTTGGCAGAAAATTCTTCGATCGGCAGACGGAGAACCGATGTTGCCTTGAGTTCGCGTTCGTTGGGCTGGCGCGAATCGGCCCAGCGGCCCGGGATGATGTGTTCGGAGAGAAGGCGAAGGGCTTCGAGTTTTTCCTGCGGATCATCCACCAGCGTTGCTTTTCCCAACACAACCACCGAGCGGTAATTCATGGAGTGATTGAAGATTGAGCGGGCGAGAACCAGTCCGTCGAGCAGGGTGACGGTGACGCAAACCGGCACGCCCTCTTTCATCTGCCGCAACATGCGGCTGGCCGCAGAGCCGTGAATATACAGGCAATCGTCTTTGCGTCCGAATGAAGTGGGGATAACGAAGGGCTGACCGTCGGCGACGAAGCCGACGTGGCAGAGGAAAGCTTCGTCGAGAATGCGATACGCGGTTTCGCGATCATAGACAGCGCGCTCAGCCTCGCGGACCACACGTGTCCGCGCAGTGGGCGTATGGGGTTGGGACATGGGAAACGAACTCCGGGCAAGCGCCAAGGATGGGTGAAAGAAAAGTGTAACACCCCGGGAAGACAGGCTTCCGGCCTTCAGTCGCCGAACTCGGTGCGACGCCGCTTCTCCTACCAGTAAAGCTTCATCGCAAACTGAAACTGCCGGGGATCATAGGCTGCGGTTGCTTGTCCCGCGTTGGTGAAGAGAGGACTCACCGCAGCCACGTTATAACGATTGGCGATGTTGAACATGTCCGCGATCAAGTCCAGATTGAAACGCTCGCCGAAATAAATTTTCTTGGAGATGCGCAGATCGTCGAAGACAGTCCAGGGTGCGACTCCGGCATTGCGGCCGAGATTGCCGTCGAGTTGCAGCAGAGTGGGCGCGGTGCCGGTAGCCACAAACCCGTTTATGCACGGCTCCTGGAAAACTCCTGTTGGCGAATATTTTGAAGGGGTTCCCGCACCGCACGCGGGATTCACGAACGTGTTTGGTCTTCCGGTGAGCGAGGACAACTGGAAATTGTCGTCGTCGCTGGTGATGATGTTAAACGGACGACCGGTGCCGAACTCGATGAGCGGGGCGACGGTCCAATTGCTGAACACCTTGCCGGTGAAGCCGCCGCCGCCGAGCCTGCCGGACTGGTAGACGCCGCTAAAAACAAATCGGTGACGCTGATCGAACAACGACGTAGAACGATCCAGGCTCGGGTAATAACTGTCTTGCGGAGTAAGCGTCGATTCCAGGTCAGTCGAGTCGTCGATCGAATGCGACCATGTATAGGAGGCCAGAAACTCGTAGTGTTGGCTGAAACGCTTGCGCAGGTTGGCGCTGAGCCCGTGATAAACCGAGCTGCCGTTCGAGTAGTTCGCATCCATGTCGCCGAAGGGGATGCAATTGGCGAGGGTTGTAGGATCGCAGTTGACGTTGAAGCCCTGGCTTGCCAGGCTCGGAAGGATAACCCCTTGCGCCAAGCCCACGCAGGCCGCGCCGCCGGGAACGAAGTTCGAGTAAAAGTTGGCGATCGATGCATTGAGGCCTGAAGGACGGAAGAAATTCATCAGCGAAGAATCGATGTACGGCTGTCCCGCCGGGGTAAGCCCGCAGCCACTTACGGTGAAGGGACTGGCTGGGGTCTGGCCGGCCGCCAGGGCATTCTCAAAATTCTGCACCATCAAATCGCCGCGGATCGTGTTGGCGTTGATGGGCCGGTTGATATGACGGCCACCGTTGAAGTTGTAGGCGAGGTTGAACGCGAATCCGTCGCCCAAATCTTTCTCGATACTGAAATTAACCTGCTGCGAATAGGCGTAAACAAAATTCTTCGACTGAGGATATCCGAAGGGTTGGAAGCCGAGAGCGAGTGGGGAAGCAGAATTCAGATAGTTCTGGTTGAGAAAAATGGACTGAGGAAAATTCAAAGCTTGAAACTGCTGCTGGTTGGGCAGAAATCCGAGCGCACTTGTAACCGCTGGGTTGAGAGAAGCGGCGCAAGGATTGGCTGGGCTAGGAATATTGATGGGTAGTCCCTGAAAGATCGGCACCGCATTCAAGTTGCCCGGATTGCCGGGACCGCTGCATCCTCCGGTGCCAGCGAATGCCAACTGACCGCTCGTCGAACCGTCGGAAGCGTCGCCTAGGAAGTAAAGCCCGAGCAGAGGATGGTCATAAAAGATGCCATACGAGGCACGGACCACGGTCTTGCCGTCGCCCTTAGGATCCCACGCAACGCCTATGCGAGGCTGAATGTTGTTCTTATCGGTCTGAATTCCTTTTTGAATGCCGAGGTAGTTGTATCCGGCCTGCGCAAGCGCGTCGGGCGGTTTGAATTGCGGCGCAATCTCCACGTCATAACGTACGCCGTAATTGATGGTGAGGTTCGGGCTCACCCGCCAGGAATCTTGCCAGAACGCTCCAATGGGTATGTTGTGGAACGAATCGCTAGGGCTGCCGAAGCCCTGAATGAAGTCACTTGGGATGCCTGCACCGTAAGCCTGTACTGGATTAAGCCCAGGGATGGTTAGTCCCGGAACCGAGATTCCTAGATTTGCGGAACTAACCGATCCAAAGTCATACACGCCACCGTAATTGACGGTGAACGTCGCGGTAATGGGAAGGTAGTTGAAGTCCACGCCAAACTTCGTATTGTGACGACCAATCGACCAGGAGAAATTGTCCGAGGCCTGATAGCGATTCTCTACGCGCTGAATATAGGAGTAAGGCTCGCGACCGAAATACGCGTAGCCGGGAATATTCACTGCCGGGTCTGATCCTGCTGGAATCTGCGTATTGTAGAAATAAGAAAGACCGCGGCGTGCATACTGAAAAGTGAACTCATTTACTTTGTTGTTGCCGAGGGTCCAGGTATCCTTTACAACTCCGCTTACATCGCGGTAGGTCTGTTGCGAAGTGCGCGAGTACGCGTTTTGTCCGAATGGCTGGTCTTGCCCGCTCACCTCGATTCCTGTCACCGTGCTTGGACTCACATTCGCCCGCAGCGTCAGACGATTGTTGTTGTTGACATTGTGGTCGAGGCGGAACGAGTAGAGGCTGGTCCCTTCGAAGACTGGGAAGTTCCCGGCCTGTGAACTGAGCGATGTAAAGGATGCCGGGAGACCGTTGCACAGAAGCGCCGAGGTGCTGCACGAAGTGATGAACTGAGCCAGCGGGTTACTGCCGTTTGCAGGGGTGGGAAGAACTCCCAATGCCACCAAGCCTGCGAATGCGGCAGGATAGCTGCCGTTGACGGCCAGTCCAGAGGCCGCGCCAGTCAAAATCGAATACTGCTGCAGAAGAGGCAGAGGCACTCCAGGCGTGTTTAGGAATGCTGCTTGCTCAGGCGTTACCTGAATGCCAAAGGTCCCGCCGGGAGCTCCGAAGAAAGGTGAAGCGTCGAAGGGCACCAACCCGAAATTTCCCTGGCCGATGTCGGAGAATCCGGTCTCATGCCGGCGAGTAATTTCGTAAGAGAAATAGTAATAGGTCTTGTCTTTCTTGATCGGGCCGCCAAATGCGGCTCCGGCTTGCACCCGAGTGTAAGCGGGATTGGAGACGGTGCTGAAGGGGTTCACCGCCTGGAAATTGCGGTTGCGCAAATAACCATAGACGTCGCCGTGAAATTCGTTCGATCCCGAGCGAGTAATGATGTTCACAACTCCGCCGGCGGCGCGGCCATATTCAGCACTGTAGCTGTTAGTGATGATTTGAAATTCCTGCACTGCTTCTTGCGACACGGTCGATCGCACGCCGTTTACCGAATTGTCGGTGGCGTCGGCGCCGTCAACATTTACCAGATTGGAGCGTGCCCGCTGGCCGCTCATGTTGAGGCCCGAAGTAGGCGCTGCGCCGGTGTTCGGAGCGTTGTCGCGCACTACTTGCGAATCGGTAAGCGTGAAGTTGATGTAGTTACGGCCGTTGATGGGAAGATTGTCGATGCGACGCTGTCCAATTGTGTCGGTCGTCGAGGTTCGCGAGGTTTCTACTAATTCGGCTTGCGAGGTGACTTCGACTACTTCTTTGCCGGTTGCCACCGCAAGCGCGACCGGAAGCTCCACCACTCCACCCACGGTGATGCTGACGTCTCTCGCCTCAGCTTTGCCGAAACCCGGCGCTTCCACAGTGACGGTATAAGTTCCCGGTGGCAGCAATCGAACGCTATAGCCACCCTCGCTGTCGCCGGTTGCAGTGCGTTCCAGGCCTTTGGCAATGTCGCTTACCGTGACTTTCGCATTGGCGACAACATTGCCCTTGGGATCCTTGACCGATACGTGGAGATCGCCGGTGGCGACGCCTCCCTGCCCGAAGGCGATGGCGGAAAGCAGGACGAACACTGAGATTGCGGCGGAGAAAAATTTCATATTGCGGATCATATTTCGGACCATGAGTCTCCCTCGACTCCGGCACTTCGGGATGCCGAAATAATTGTGGCGGCGGATGGCAGAAACGCGCGCAATTTTTTCTGGAGTGGCAACTCCCGCTGGTTTGTACACCACAGAGCGTGCCGAAAACAAGGCAGGAATGAGCGGGGTGATGGCCAAGTTACCCCGTTCTGCCGCAAGAGTCACGGCGACGCCCGCGCAAGAATGGCCCGCACGCCATTCTTGTGTCTGTAATGGATGTCACCTAGCGCATGGCGGAAAGACGAACCGCCGCGGCGGGATTCTGCAGCCTACCCAGCAGCATGGCCGAGCCGCTTAGCCGCTCGTAACGATCGACCACGCGAACCGCCGCAAAACTGGAGTAGGGCCAAGCCAATGCAATGTAGATCCGAGCCAGCGCCACGGTGGCGTTGCGACGCAACAGCAGCGCGTCGTTCACCAGTTGCTGGGAAGCCTCGGCAATATGCGGATCGCCGCTGGCCAGAGCTAACTCTCCTACGCGCACTAACACGGCGGCATTTTCACTGACTGCCTGAACATAAGCAGCCATGGCGCGCAAACGCGTGCGACGGACCGCACGGAACTCAGTAGGTGGAAGCCTCCGACGCAGGTATTCGTCTTCGGCAGAGTCGATCAGATTGCGAAAAGCTTCGATGTCGATGGGGCGTATCGATCCTGCCAGCCCGACGCTTCCGCGGGAAACCTGCAGGCTTTGGGTGAGGGCGAGGCGCAGGATGGTTCCTAACGCCACTACGGCGGCGATAACCAGAACGATGGCCAGACTCATTGTTGTAGGAGGCGCTCCAATTCCCGGTTCCAAATATCAAGATTATTCTCAGGCAACGAAACCGCAGACGTAGTGGCAACTTTTTCGGGGACGAGGAGGAAGTAACACCAAATCAGCACGCAAACGTGCTGCGTGGCCATATTGAGGAAGTCGAGAAGGTAACTCTTGTCGAGCCAAGCACCACTGGCGCTGAGGGCCCAAGCAGCCATGTGCTCGCACCAGACGATGCCGAAGCCGAGGGCAATTCCGAAGGCTCGATGATTCCAAATCAATTTAAAATGTGCGGCGAATAGAAACAGGAACAGTGCGAGCCCGCAGTCGATCACGTATGAGCTCTGCAAGAGAATATGAGCGCGGGAAATCGAAATAAGAGGCCGGTGGACTATCGGGGTATAGGCCGCAGCGGCAACGGCCAGCAGCACGAGACCGGCGCCGGCACCACTAATCAAGCGCCGACCTAGCTTGGCGATCGCCGGGCGGGATCGGAGGAGATGAAAAAACAATTCCCCAATCACCCCAAACTTGATGGCTCCTTCAATGATCGCGCCAGCCCAAAAAGCCCTCCAGAAGGCTTCCGTACTGACCGAGGGAAGAACGTCCATCCCGTAAAGGGTGAATTGCTCAATCGCCCCGAAGGTAAGGTAGGCGAGGAAAAACGGAAAGAGCTTGTGCATCCCTCGCCGCCAGAGGAACGCAGCAAGCACCGCTTGCAGAACTTGCGGTCCTAGCCAGAGATAGTGCCAAAGCAATGAATGCGGCTGCAGCATGGTCGTGGCGCAACACTATACCTCGACCGGCTGCAGGCGACCATGTCAGTTCCAGTTGCGTTCGGTTTTCGTAACGCCACCCAAACACTTACGGCTTGCCGCCGCTAGCGCCGACATTGCCGGCCCCGCCATCGGCGTGTGCAACGGTGGGAACTACCAAAGTATTGAGGAACATAAGAGCTGCGGCTACTAATAGTAGCGTACGTTTCACGGTTCGTTTTCTCCTTGTTTGAAACTACTGACCGTGATATTTTCATCTCCTATCCCTCCGCGGTTAGGTAACTACAGTCTGTAGCTTGTTCGGAATTCGTAACAAAACTTTCAAGGTCAACTTCTAGAGACGCGCCAGAAGTCGCGCTGGCTGAAGCTTTTGCCCAATCCGGTGAATTGGCGGATTTGTTTTTATTCCAGTCGAGGTGTAGCTATCGGTTGGGACAGCGCTTGGGTGTTCCGGAGAGAGCAAGTAATAGAACCAGAGAAGGACGCAAAGATGATAAGTGCTCGCGTTGAGGAAGTCGAGGCGCGTGTCGCCCAGACCACTGGCAATAAGGGCCCAGCCAGCCGCGTGTTCGCACCAATCGATGCTGAAGCCGAGAGCGATTCCAAGGGCTCGCCTGTCCCACGTCAACCCGTGGTAGGCAGCAAATAAAAATAGGAACAGCATCAGCCCCGACAGGACGATGTAAAGCCCCAGCAAGAGAGAGTAGAGGTGAGCGACCAATGCGGGTTGGCCGGGGGCGACTGGATTACGCGCTGCGAGGGCCGCAAGCAGTGCAAGGAGCGCGCCCGTCAGCGCGATAAGCCGCCTACCCAGGCTGACTCGGGCAGGGTAGCGATGGAGAAGACGGGAGAACAGCTCCCAGACTACCGCAAGAGTCAGCAATCCTTCGACGACGACTGTCGCGTAGCATGACCGACCGTAGGCCACAGCGCTCACCAAAGACAGCATGTCCAGCGCCCAGAGCGTTAATCCGCCAATAGCAGCGAAGACAAGGTAAGCAAAGAAAGCCGGGAACTCCCTTTGAACTTGGCGCCGCCAGAGGAGTATGGCGAGCACCAACTGCAGGGCGTGCGGTCCGACCCAGAGATAGTGCCACAGGAATGAATGCGGCTGCAGCATGGCGACAGCCTCGCACTATACCCTTCTCGTTTCCACGCTGCAAGAAAATCATTGCCAGAATGGGAACTTCGTGCGCGCGGTAGCACCTTTTTCCCATTGGTGACGAGGTCTGACCATGATACTTTTGGTCTGCTCCTAAATACTGTAATCGCTCAGCCGTTCATTTCAATAGGGCTGTAAACAAAACCTTGACGCTGAAATCGGCTTTACAAGACCTACGAGAAACTACCTTGGACGCCATTTCCGGCTTGCTGGCGAAGCTGGCTTACTTGGCTTCTCTCCGACGTCGCGACGGCGGCTACTGTCATTGGGGATTGTCCCTTGTGCATGGCGAGGAATCTTCCGACCGCGCCCTGAAAGCGGCTCACACCGAAGTACTGTCTGATGTGCTTCGCACGCCGATCGCGGAACTGGAAAACGATTTACAGGAGTCCAGCCGGGATAGCCAGAAAACCGAGGAAGCTTACGTTGAAGGGATGCGCGAACAGCTCAGCGAACTGCTCCCGTCCCCTGAGGATGCGGCCTCTGCCCGTCACCTTAATTCAGTGTTGGTTGCCCTTTCGAGTTTGAAGAAGAACCCAAAGCCTGCCATTCCGTCAGCTTCATCGCAACTCCCACAACCTGGCCAATAATCTCCGCTTCCTGCGGATGACGCAACACTCGCACTGGAACCGGCGACAGTGGATGCGGCTGCAGGATCACATCTTCGCGACGCATGCTGCACCAGCAGCAGGTGTGTCCATCACGAGTTTCCACAAAATAGATGGGGCGTTCGTACTCCGAACGCCATGATCCCTCCAACACTTTGGTCCTAGTTTCATCGACCTGGATAAAACTGCCCGGCGGAAGAATCGGGTACATGGTGAAATCCTGATTGCCAATGTAGCCGTAAGTGAACTCGCTCGTTGCAAACTGCGCGAGGTAGGACAACGGCACCAGTCCCCACCGCTCAACCATGCGCCCAAGATTGGAGGTGCGCTGCTCGTCGAAGCCCGGGTCCATGCGGATTGGAATTTGCACCGAAGACAGTCCTAAGAGAGCTTCGGAAACATGCGACCGAGGCGGTGAGACCAGTCCAAGATCCGCGGCCATATTGTTCATGTCAACGCCGTACCACGCAAGCAGTTCCCGCAGATCGCGACGGTAGATCACGGCCAGCGTGTAGAGGCGGAAAATACTGGGCAAGACTCCCTTGGTCTCAATGTCCGACAAACGGCTGGGAGGAATCGAGAATTCCTCGTTACGGTATTTCTCGGCCATGCGCGCGCTGGATGTTTCAATATCGCGCATAGTCAGGCCGAGTTTCTCGCGCAATGTACGAAGACTTTTACCGGCCGGCAGCATGGATAATCTCCTAAGAAATTCAGGGAATAGATATCCGAAGTGCCCGACATCATAGCAGGCTGCACGGTTTTGTGTTCATGAATTTATGAGAAAATTTTTCAAAGCCGATCTTGTTACGAATTCGGAACAGGCCTTACCATATGTATTTCCTATAGTTTACAGAGTTTACATCGAAACGAGAGAATGCTTGTGAGAAGTTCTAGAACCCGTCGGGGCGACGAAGATTGTTCGGATTTCGTAACAAGCAAACCTCGAAGTTACCAAAAGTACCATTTTTGGCGGTTGTTCCTGATGTAGGAATTTCGGTCTTCCTGCCGGAATCTTCTCTTCGAAATGCTGCTTCACTCTTATGACATTTGTCACACTGAGCGCGTGATGAACTCCACTGGCGTAGTCCCGCGGGTTCCGCGATGATGTACGTACCCGGGCAGAACAGATCAAGATCGGCAAGATCACCGGGCAAGCTCAAGCAGGGAAGGCCAACATGATTGCAACTACGGAATACTTACAAAGCGCGCTGCACGCAGATGCGGGAACTGTTGTGGCAAGTCTCGAAGCGGTCAGCAAGAATTATGAAAAGGTTCGGGCTTTACGCAACGTAAATTTCTCGGTGCAAGCCGGCGAAGTCGTCGCCCTGCTTGGCCCCAACGGCGCGGGCAAGACTACCGCCGTGAAACTGCTGCTTGGGCTCATCCAGCCTAATTCTGGCAAGGCCCGTGTGTTCGGTGGGGATCCTGCCAATCCGCAGAATCGCCTCCGCACAGGTGCGATGCTGCAAGTGGGCCGTGTGCCGGAAACTCTACGCGTGCGTGAGCACATTGATTTGTTTTCCAGTTACTACACCAACCCGTTGCCTCTCGAGGATGTACTTGCCGCAGCCGGCCTGGAGAAATTGCGTGATCGAAAATTCGGCGATCTTTCCGGAGGCCAGAGACAGCGAACCTTATTTGCGCTCGCCATCTGCGGTAACCCGGACCTATTGTTTCTCGACGAGCCGACTGTGGGACTTGATGTCGAAGCCCGGCGCACTCTATGGGAAGAAATCCGGCGGTTGGTCGATTGCGGCAAGACCGTGCTGCTCACTACGCATTATTTGGAAGAAGCCGACGCGCTCGCCGACCGCATCGCCGTGATCAATCAGGGCGAGATTATTGCTGAGGGCACGCCTGCAGAGATTAAGGCGCAGACTAGCGGCAAACGCATTCGATGCATTACCTCGCTCGGCCTGGCTACCATCCTGCAGATCCCTGGCGTCACCGATGTCCGTCAGGATCGCGAGGCGGTCGAGATCCAAGCGGGAGAAGCCGAACCTGTTGTGCGCACTCTGCTGGCCCTCGACGCCTCGCTCTCGGCACTGGAGATCACCAGCGCGGGACTGGAAGAGGCGTTCCTCGCTCTTACACAAGACAACGGGCAAAAGCTAGATCGCCAAAACTGAATCATCATGCACTGATCCATTACGCATTGAATGGCATTTCCAGATGCGAAAACGCGTGCAAAAAGCGAGGAAACTCAAATGAGCACTGCCACAGCAGCATTGAGCAACACCGGGATTGAGCGTTCGGCGAGCCACAGTGCCGAAATCTACCTGAAGGAGGCGAAATACGAGTTTCTCAAGAATCTTCGTCTCCGCGTTTACACAGCATCGGTCATCAGCTTTCCATTGATGTTCTATGTGCTGTTCGGTCTGGTGCTGAATTCCAAGGAAACCATCGGCGCTACCAGCGTTCCGACTTACTTGATCGCAACCTACGGCACTTTCGGCGTGATGGGAGCATCGCTGTTCGGGACCGCGTCCGGCCTGGCCGCCGATCGCGGCCTAGGATGGTTGCAGGTGAAGCGCGCCAGCCCTATGCCTCCTTTCGCTTACTTCGCGGCCAAAGTGATTCTCAGTATGATCTTCAGCGCTGTCGTTGTCTCGCTGCTGCTGGTGCTGGGCATCAGCTTCGGCGGAGTGCGTTTGCCTTTCGCGCAAATGGCTAGGCTGCTCGGAACGCTGGTGGCCGGGTCGCTTCCTTTTTCTGCGATGGGACTGGCGATTGGATATTTCGCGGGGCCAAACTCTGCTCCTGCTGTGATCAACATGTTCTATCTGCCCCTGTCGTTCTGCAGCGGTTTGTGGGTGCCTTACATGTTCCTGCCGAAGCTGGTGCGTCAGATCGCGCTCGCGCTCCCTCCTTATCACTTGTCGCAACTGGCGTTGGGAGTGGTTGGCGCGGGACGTCACGAGTCTGCCGCGACGCACTGGGAACTGCTATTTGCCTTCACTCTGATCTGCCTTGGTTTGGCGCGCATCGGTTTTCAGCGCGACCAGGGAAAGTTGTATGGCTGAGACCGGATCGGTCTTGAGCGTCATTGACTCGAACTTGCAACGCGAATATTAAGACAAGGATGGAGCCATGAAAACGCAATCGATGAAAACGCAATCGATGAAGACCCAATCAAACAAATCTGCGGGTTGGTCGCTGGTCTTGGTTGCGCTTGGCCTGCTCGCGCTCTACAGCGGACCTCGAGAATTGGCTCTACTGGTTCCAGCCGCCATCTTGGTGTGGTTTGCGGTCGCGCCGACGGCTGACCGCCAGAATTGACGCCATAGGAGACAATAGAGCGTATTAGGCCGAGCCTAATCAACAAGCATGAACGATTATTCCGGCACACACCAATCCTCGCAAGCCCGCGAAGCGTCTGATTTCAAGCAGACGATCAATCTTTCGCCTCGCGATAAGGCGCACGGCTGGGCTCCTTACATTTGGCTCGCCTATTTGTGTTTCTTTTTTATCCAGCCCATCCTCGATCGTGCCGGCTGGAAGATGTGGTCGCTCACCGCTCTCGCTACAGCCATATTCCTGGTTCTTTACTTTGGCCTGTTCTGGCTGCAGAAGCCGCGCTCCCTTCTGCACATCGCAGGTATGGTCATCCTGGGCCTCGTATTCGCGCCCATCAACGGAGGCGCCTCCACCTTCTTTGTGTTCGCCGCGGCCTTCGTTCCTTTCTGCGTGCAAACCGAGCGCGCGGCGGTCGCGCTAATTGCTGGGATTGTCGCACTCGCTGGAATTGAAACTCAGGTCTTTCACCTCTCCGGTTGGTTTTTCTTCTATGCCGGAGGGTTGGCTTCTGCGGTCGGTGGCAGCAACATTTATTTCGCGCAACGCAACCGCGCTCTCGCCAAGTTGCGCATGGCCAATGACGAAATTGAACATCTTGCCACGGTCGCCGAGCGTGAGCGCATCGCCCGCGACCTGCACGACGTTCTTGGTCATACACTTTCAGTAATCATTCTCAAATCTGAACTCGCTGGTAAGTTAATGGATCGCGACCCTCAGCGCGCCGGCAACGAGATCCGCGAAGTTGAACAGATTTCCCGCCAGGCGTTGTCGGAAGTGCGCGACGCGATCCGCGGCTATCGTTCGCAGGGATTGCCCGCCGAACTCGCTAAAGCGAAAGCCACGCTCGAGACTGCGGGAGTGTCAGTGAAATGCGAGGCGGCGAAACTCGCTCTGCCGGCATTGCATGAGAGCGTGTTGTCGATGGCGGTGAGGGAAGCCGTGACAAATGTTGTGCGCCACGCGCAGGCCCGCAATTGCAGCATGCGGCTGGGGCAGCGCAACGGCTCATGCCATCTCGAGATAGAAGATGACGGCCGCGGAGGTGCTCACAGCGAAGGCAACGGACTGCGCGGCATGCGCGAGCGCGTCGAAATGCTGGGCGGTACGCTGACTCGCGACTGTCAAGCTGGCACCAGAATCACCATCAACCTGCCGCTCAAGCAAACCCCATCGAAGGTGCAGACAGAGGACTGTTCCAGTTGAATCCCATCGCGAAAGAAGGCCGCAAAACCATTCGCGTTGTCCTCGCTGAGGATCAGGGCATGGTTCTCGGTGCCCTCGCGGCCCTGCTCGAAATCGAAGGCGACATCTCCGTGATCGCCCAGGTGCGCAACGGCAAGGAAGCACTGGAGGCTGTTCTCGCGCACAAACCCGACGTTCTTATCACCGACATCGAGATGCCGCTAATGACCGGACTCGACGCAGCAGCTGAACTCAAACGCCGCCGCACCAGCACCCGCGTCATCATTCTTACAACTTTCGCGCGCGCTGGATATCTGCGCCGCGCCATGGAAGCTGGGGCTCTGGGCTATCTATTAAAAGACATGCGCGCCGAAGAACTCGCCGAGGCAGTTCGGCGCGTGCAGCAAGGACTGCGCGTCATCCATCCTGACCTCGCGACCGAGGCTTGGGCAGAAATGGATCCTCTCACCGATCGCGAACGCCAAGTGCTCCGTCTAGCCGGCGAAGGCATGCAGAGCGGAGACATTGCAGCCGAACTCGGCCTCTCCGAAGGCACGGTGCGAAATTATCTTTCTGAAGCAATCAGCAAGATGGGCGCAAGCAACCGCATAGAAGCGTCGCGGATTGCGAGGACCAAAGGATGGTTGTAAGAACCAGGATCAGCTTACTCTATTCCGGGTTTTTGCCGCCAAAGGTGGGGCCACTAGGCGCCCCGGCGATTCCCCACGCATACATCAGGAATGACGTGGCCGTGAGATCGATCGCTGGTTCGTCCGTTGAATACGATTGGACGTTGTCTTTGTAGACAGCGCCATTGCCGTTGAACTTCTTATAAGCATCGCCTCCCCCCGGCGGACACGTCATCATGTTCGTCACTAGTCCCGAGGACGCCGCGGAGTTCGGCCCTTCGACCACCGCGCCGCTCAGCACGGGAGGCTGGCCGTTCAACGATCCTACGAGATTCGCGACCTGATGCTGCATGCAATCCGGGAACGTGTCGCCATCACCCACCGTGAACGTTACTCCCCAGGCATTCGCGCCGGATATGTTAGCCAGCCAGCGCCGCGAATCGATAGCGTAGGTGCTGTTATTGGTCAGATAGGAATATTCCTTCGCCATCACCGCGAGCCCCGCGCCGTGCGAAACCGTGTCGTAGCTGTCCCACGGCCAGCCAAAACCGAACGGATCTTTCGCCTGTGCGATCGATGTAGTCATCTGGTTCTGTATGTCGTTCAGCAGATCGGTCTGCGACACCGCCAATCCCGGCGGATTTCCCGCGAGCGAAATCGCGCGATAAAGCTCGAAGTGCGCCAGTCCGCTCACATCGTAAAGATTCAGCGTGTCGGATAAATCGTTCGGGCCGTGGATGTAGGCATACGCCCAGTTCGCTGCCGCCGTCAGGTAATACATGGGATTGGTGTGCGGCAATCCCTGGGGGAGGTTGCCGCGCTGCAAAGCGAAGTAGAGTTCAGTCGCGCCCAGTTCCAGATCGTCACGCCATTCGTTCTCCGGATAGAAATCGAAGGGCGCGGTCGTGAGCAGGTTTCCTGAGGGCGCAGTATTCGCCAAATCGAAAATGTGCTCCGCCTCCAAAATGCATTGATTGGCTAGAGTTGGGTTCGTCGTGTCATACGCTTGGAAACACTCTGCAAAGTCAGCGGAAAGGCGACCGGCAAGATTCGGACTAAGCTGCGATCCTGCAGCGCCGGCAACAAACACCGGCCGATGACGGATGTATTGATACTGCGATTTCGTTCCGCCATAAGTGTCGTCGGCCTGTGGCAGCCTCCAGATGTCGTGATCGCTCAGATAATTGAAACTCTTAAAGTCGGTGCCGATGCCGACCTGATAATAGAGCGTCTCCGTCGAGTCATTCCACATCTGCTGCAGCCAGTTCACCCCAAACTGCGCTTCATTGGTGAAGTTAGAAGTGGTCGAGAGACTGCCCATCTGATTGGGAAAGTCGCGTACGCCGATCAGCATCAGCGCGACCACATAGCTGTGCGTCTGCACGAACTTAAGATAATCGCCCGCGTCCCACCATCCGCCTTCCGCGTTTATGGTCGCGCCGGTCGGGCTCAGGCTGCCGAGAATGAGGTCATTATTGTTGAAGGCGGGGCTGCTATAAACTGTCGCGCTCGCGTCGTTGAGATGCCCGGCAGCGGTGCGCAGCGGAGTTGCGATGAAGTTTGGACCGTCGCGTTCGTTTT
>CAYOVU010000129.1:0-5806 GCA_964407505.1 uncultured Acidobacteriaceae bacterium
CTCGGGAATGGCGGCAGCAGGCGAGTTGCGCGCACTGATGAATCTCGCCGCTCCTGTCCTGCAAACTTACGCCGCGCTCTCCATGTTGTTTTTGCCCTATGCGGCGCGAGTGCAGAATCAGAATGGCAAGCAGGCAGCCGCGGCGCTCAACCGGCGGCTGGCGTTTTTGTTCGTTGCGGGTTCGGTGGCGTATTGGTCGGTTCTGATTCCGTTGAAGACGCCGCTGTTTCATTTTTTATATAACGGCAAATATATGGAATCGGCATATTTGATTCCTTTGTTTGCTCTTGAGACCACGATTTGGAGCGCGAGCCTGGGACCAGCAATTCTGCTGCGCGCGATGGAGTCTCCGCGGTCTTTGTTTATTGCGAATGGGGCCGCCAGCGTAGTCGCAGTGCTCATTGGAATTCCGGCAACGCGCTATTTTGGTTTGCCGGGAGTGATTTGGAGCATGATTGGCGCGAACTTTCTCTACGTTGTCGTCGCCTTCATACTGTTCGGACGTAAGCTAGCAGCGGCGCAGGCGCCTGTGACGAATGTCCAGGAATCGCTTTACGCCGAATAGGATTTCAGGTCTCGGGTCTCAGGTTTGGGTCTCAGGCCGGCGTTTAACAGTGACTGTTCGTACCCTACGAGCTAACACCTAGCACCTACGACCTAACACCTGTGGCCGGCACTGGAACCATCATGCCTCGCGTTTTCGTGACCACCAGTTGGGACGATGAGGATCGCAGCGGCTTGAAAGTGGCCGATGTGCTGAACCGCCATGGGCTGCGTGGAACTTTCTACGTTCCCACGGGAAGGCTGGAGCACGATCCGTTCTTCACTCAGGCTGATCTTCGTACTCTTTCTGCCGCCGGTTTCGAGATCGGCGGCCACACAGTCTCCCACGTGATTCTCACTGAGGTCGGGCCTGAAGAACTCATGCACGAAGTTGGCGACTGCAAGGCGGCGCTGCAACAGATTTTGGGAGCGGAAGTCACGATGTTCTGCTATCCCAAAGGCCGCTTCAACGCCGAAGTAGTAAGCGCGGTCGAGCGTGCTGGATACCGCGGCGCGCGCGGCACGCAGATGCTCGACTCGGCCACGGTGTTTAATCGCTTCGCAATGCCGACTACCGTGCAAGCCTACCCGCATCGTAGGTCCAACTATTTGCGCAACCTGATTCGACTCGGCGCGTTTGGCGCTTTAATCGAATCAATGCCAGATCTGATTGGATTCGATGGCTGGCTTGAACTCGGCAAGAAGAGGTTTGATCGCGTCATGCGTCAGGGTGGCATATGGCATCTGTACGGGCATCCGTGGGAAATTGAGAAACTTGGTTTGTGGGAGCAACTTGGGGAGATGCTGCAATACGTGAGCAATCGAAGCGGCGTTGAATATGTCACCAATGGCCAGTTGCTGGAGCTTGTGATGGGAAGTGTTCCTGGGAAAAATGGTCTGGCGGAGACCGAGCCGCAAAGCGCGATCGTTCGCGCCGGTGATCAATAGTCATTTCGCGATGGCGGAAACTCCTGAAATCTCGGAACAGAAGCGCAAGCTGCTGGAGCGGTATTTGCAGCAGCGTTCGAAGGAAGCGTATGTTCCGGCGGCGATCCCGCGCCGCGCGCTGGGCGCAGCGATTCCGCTGACTTTCGCGCAACAACAAGTCTGGCTGCATGCCAAACTCGCTCCGCATCTTCCGGTTTATAACGAGCCTTTCACGGTGCATCGCAAAGGGCCGCTCGAAGTCGGTGCGCTGGAGCGTAGCTTCACCGAGATTATTCGGCGCCATGAAGCCTGGCGAACAACCTTTGCGACGGTCGACGGCGAACCCGTGCAGGTGGTACATCCACCCTTCGAGATCAAGTTGCCGTTGGTCGATCTGCGAACTCTTCCGCAGTCCGAACGGGTTGCCGCAGCCCTGCAACTCGCAACCGAAGACGCGCGCCAAGTTTTCGATCTGGCAATGCTGCCGCTGCTGCGGGCTCATCTCGTGCGTTTGGCAGACGACGAGTATCGCCTCTTCGTCAACTGCCATCACCTCATCTTCGACGGTGTTGCGGGATACCAGGTTTTTCTGCCTGAGCTCGTGAGCTTGTACAAGGTGTATGCAAGTTCAGGGGCTTCTCCGCTGGCGGAGTTGCCATTTCAGTATGGCGACTACGCGGTGTGGCAACGCGAGTCGCTGCATCCAGCAGCAGTCCAGCCGCGGGTCGGGTACTGGAAGCGGCAACTGGGTGGGGATTTGCCCGTGCTGCAACTGCCCACCGACCGGCCTCGGCCTGCCGCGGAAACTTTCCGCGGGGCGATGCAGCGCTTTACCCTATCGAGCGAACTCACCGACGGTCTTCGTGCCATGAGCCGGCAACAGGGGGCGACCCTGTTCATGACGGTTTTGGCTGCGCTCGATACGCTGCTCTATCGTTACTCGGGTCAGGAAGACATTCTTGTCGGGAGCATCACTGCGGGGCGCAACGATCCTGGGACAGAAAAGCTGCTCGGCTTCTTCCTGAATACGATGGTTTTGCGGATGGACCTTACCGGCAATCCTACTTTCACCGAACTGCTTGATCGGGTGCGCGCCACGACCGTTGCGGCTCTGTCGAATGGGGATGTTCCGCTCGACAGGGTTCTGCGGGAGCTTCATCCGCAGCGAGATTTAAGCCGCAATCCTCTTTTTCGAGTGTTGTTGTCGCTGGAGCCCACGCGCGCGGAAACTGAGCCGAGTTGGGACTTCACTCCGATCGATGTGGAGACTGGCACAACAAAATTCGATCTCTGCCTGGTGCTCGACGATCGCAGCGACGGCCTTTCCGGCCGCATGATCTACAGCACCGATCTCTTCGACGCAGCCACCATTTCGACAATGGTGGAATGCTGGCGAACGTTGCTGGAAGGAGTGGTTGCCAACCCCAGACAGCGCATCAGCCAAGTTCCGATTTTGCCGGAAGTCGAACGGCAAAAGTTGCTGGTGGAGTTTAATCAGACTCAGAAATCGTATCCTTTAACTTTTGCACACGAGAGATTTGAAGTCGAGGCAGAAAGAAATCCCGATGCCATCGCGGTGAAGTGTGGGGGTGTTGCGCTCACTTATCGTGATCTTGATCAGCGTGTGAATAAGCTAGCCCACTATTTGCGAAGTATTGGCGTGGGCCCGGAAATTCCTGTCGCGCTGCGCCTCGAACGCTCCGTCGAGATGATGGTTGGCATCCTGGGTATTTTGAAAGCCGGCGGCGCGTATGTGCCGCTCGATCCCAGCTACCCGCGCGAGCGGCTGGAATTCATGCTGAACGACTGTGGCGCAGCGGTCCTTCTGACTCAGGCTCATTTGCCGCCGATTGCGCAGGTGTCGGGACAAATCCGTGTGATCCGAGTGGATGCGGATTGGCCAGCGATCGATCGGCAATCAGCGCAGTCTCCTGAGGCGAGCATCGCTCCCGAGAATCTGGCCTATGTGATTTATACCTCTGGTTCAACCGGTGGGCCGAAGGGGGTGCAGGTCACGCAACGGAATTTGGCGCAGTCGACCAGTGCGCGCCTCGATTATTACGAAGGCTCGTATTACGAAGGCGCGGGCAATGCCTTTTTGTTGCTCTCGTCATTCGCCTTCGATAGCTCGGTGGCTACCATCTTCCATGCACTTTGCTCGGGTGGCAGTCTCGTGCTGCCGCCAGCGGAGTTCAATTGGGAGGCGCGGCAAATTTCCGAATTGATCTCGAAGAATCGGATCATGAACATCCTTTGCATTCCTGCGGTCTATCACGAGTTGTTGCAATCGACGAACATCGGCCGATTCTCTTCGCTGCGCACCGTGGTGTTGGCAGGCGAGGCGTGCCCTCGGCCGTTGATCGACGCGCACTTTAGAGCATTCCCCAGAGTGCAACTGTTCAATGAGTACGGACCGACGGAGGCGACCGTCTGGAGCACCGTGTACCGCTGTCAGGCAGGGGATCCGCACGAATCAGTTCCTATTGGCCGCGCGATCCCCAACACTCGACTCTATGTGCTTGATCGCAATCTCCAACCTGTGCCCAACGGCATTCCGGGGGAACTTTGCATTGCCGGAGACGGTGTTGCCCACGGATATCTCAATCGCGTAGAGCTTACGCAGCAGAAATTTATCGCCGACCGTTTCGCTGCGAATCCAGATTCGCGAATGTACCGAACCGGAGACCTGGTTCGCTATCTTACCGACGGAAACCTTCAATACTTAGGGCGTACCGACGAACAAGTCAAAATTCGCGGCGTGCGAATCGAACTCGGAGAGATTGAGACCGCGCTCTCCGCGCACCCAGACGTAAAAGAAGCGGCAGTTACCGTGGCAGGCGATGAGAGCATCGTGGCTCACGTGGTGAGCGGTGAGCAGCTTGCGACCTCAGGCGCCGAACTCGGCGCATTTCTGAAAACGCGTTTGCCGCACTATATGGTGCCGGCGGTATTTAGGTTTGTTTCCGCTCTGCCGCGTTTGCCAAACGGGAAGGTGGATCGTCTCGCATTATTTGCGGTCGCGGAGACCCGGGCGATTGCAGCGGTTTCAGGCACGGTTGCGCCACGCGACTCCTTCGAAGCTCGATTGCTGCCAATCTGGAAAGAAGTGTTGGGGGCTGAGAACTGCGATGTTACGCAGAATTTCTTTCAGCTGGGCGGACACTCGCTGCTGGCGGCCAAACTGCTCGACCGCATCGAAAAGGAATTCGATCAGTCACTGACCTTGGCATTTGTGTTTCAGGCGCCCACCATCGAGCTAATGGCGGAATGGCTGCACAGTCCAGATCAGAGCTTACAGGCGCGCGCCGTTATCGAGATACAACCGAAGGGATCTCAGCCTCCTTTATTCTGGGTTCGCGCAACGCCACGCATCCGGCTTATCGCCGAGAAGTTAGGGCTTGACCAGCCGTTGCTCGGTCTCGACATTCCGTATGCAGACGCCATCAAGCTGCCCACGCCTTATCGCATCGAAGACATCGCATCGTTTCTTGTGCGGGCCATGCGCGAGGTTCAATCTCATGGACCTTATGCTCTCGCCGGACTTTGCGTGAACGCCGTAATCGCCTACGAGATGGCGCGCCAACTTACATTAGAAGGAGAAGAGGTCGCGCCGCTGGTCATGCTCGACGGGCACAACCAGGCCTACTACAAGAATCCGCTTCGCGATGGACGCTATACCGGCAGGATCAAATACCACTTGGCCAACATTATTCATTCTGACGTCCGCCAAGGTTCGGTCTATATTCTTGATCGATTTGAGGAAGCGCGACGCAAACTGGAACGGACGCTATGGCAGTTTTCTTCCGATCATGGCAGCAACGGGAAAGCCAGCACGATGCACAATGCTGATCCGGTCGTGCATCCCGCGTTTCATCGCTACGAGCCGAAGAGCTATCCGGGCGCGATGGTGATGTTGCAGTCCAGCGATTGGCCTGAGGGTGCTTATTTCGATTTTGCTTTGGGATGGAAGGATTTGGTGCAGGGAAAAATCGATTTTCATCGTATTCCGGGAAATCATCCGTCGATGTTTACGGAGCCAAACGTGAATATCCTGGCGGAGCAATTAAGAGATTGCTTGGCGAAGTATGCCTCACCTATCCCAAAATGAGGGCAAGTTAGAGCCTTTGGACTCTTTTTGCTAGGGTATTTAGTCATCCATGTCTCTGCTTTTGTGTGGTTTGTGAGGCCAGGTAAAGACTTTAGACACTAGGGCATTTGGCCCCTTGCAACAATCTACATTCCCAGCTAATCTCGCAACAGTCGATGGACACGCGCGCCCTTGGAGCGCCCCGGCGTGGTGGCTCCCCCCCGTAGGCATTAGCGATTACCAACTGTA
>CAYOVU010000130.1:0-11921 GCA_964407505.1 uncultured Acidobacteriaceae bacterium
CACTAATATCGAGATCAATGTTTCGACAGGAGAGATTCGGATACTCCTGCGGAACCACGTGGCAAAGGCCCAACAACGATGCTCTTTGTGGATGTAGAACTGGTTCGCCAACCACTTCATACAGATAGTTGGAAACCATCAACCACTCAATTTGGGGTGCGTTCGCCAGCGATCCGATCGCTTGCGCGAGGAACAGAGGACTGAAGAAACTCAGGTCGAGATCGCTTTCCCCCGTACCGTTGCTGTGGTGATGCTCACCTGCAACAGTCCATAAGTAAATGATTTTGGATGGTAGTTTCTCTGCTTGTTCGAGCGCCTTGAAAAGAGTCTGGTAATCGGGAGCTTCTTGAGGACGGATCGTAAAAGAATCAGCCGCTTGGGAATACTGTGGACCCTCCATCACTGACAACACTTCGATTCCACGTCGTCGAACTTCCTCTTTTAGTCGTTCTCCAATGCCAAAACGATCGCAGAAAATCAACCAGGAACCAACCTGAGCTTGTTGCGCAGATCCAGAATTCAGCGTCGCTCTCTTCCAAGATGGGAGGTAAAACCATTCGTCGGGGTTGCTGTTTTTGTGGGTTCCCAATGCCGCCGCGGAAGCGAACGCCGGTTGCTTCTTAGGCTCAAGCCAGTAGCGTTGCCGCTCGAATTGATAGGTCGGCATGGCAAGGCGTTTTCGTTGTTCATGTTGGTAGAAGCGGGACCAATCAAACTGCACGCCGGTCATCCAGAGTTTCCCGGCGGCTGCAAGCAAGAAAGCTTCATCCGCAGACAAATCGTCCGGATGACGAACAGAATTGACCACCACCTGCTCCTGGGCGCGGTACGGATTCCAGCGCGTTAGTGTGCTCAAGGTCCGTCCAGGTCCAACCTCAAGCAGTACCCAATCTGGGTCCTTCACTAACTCGCGAACGCAGTCGGCGAACCGCACCGTTTGGCGTAAATGCCGAACCCAATATTCAGCGCTTGTCGCCTCCGCTTCCGTGATCCAGGTTCCGCTGAGGTTCGACATATACCGCAACTGTGGGGTATGCAGACGAACTTTGCGGCACTCGACTGCGAACGGTTCAAGAATCGGGTCCATCATGGCGGAGTGGAATGCATGCGAAGTCCGCAAACGCTGGCATGACAGCTTTTTCGCCGTCAGTTCCAGCTCAAGCCGTTGCACGCTCTCCGTGGAACCGGATACGACGGAAAACTCTGGGCTGTTCACAGCCGCCAGTGACAATTCATGGTTCAACAAAGGGACAACTTCATTCTCGGGCAGAGGGACAATCAACATACTTCCCGAGGGCAAGGCCTGCATCAACTTGCCCCGGGCAGAAACGAGGGCCAAAGCGTCTTCGAGGGAAAATACGCCGGCCAGGCACGCCGCCACATATTCGCCGATGCTGTGCCCAACCATAGCGTGAGGTTGAACTCCCCATTCCATCCAGAGCCGGGCAAGCGCGTATTCGATCACGAACAGTGCCGGTTGGGTTGCGTGGGTTTGCAGCAATCGTGCCGCGCTATTGGCAATATCAACCTCGTCCTGTTTGGGGTAGAGCACGTCGCGCAAATCAAATCCCAAATGCGCCTGCAAAATCGTTGCACAGCGGTCGACTTCTTGCTGAAAAACAGGTTCGCTGCCATATAAGCCGCTGGCCATATTGACATACTGTGCGCCTTGCCCCGGGAACATAAAGACCACGGGCCGGCTTTTTGGCTCTTGGACTCCAGTGAGCACCCGCTTCGGGTCCAGCGAGCGCAGAGCAGCAAGAGTATCTTCCGGGTCTTTGCCTACGATCACCCGGCGATGAGTGAACGCCCGGCGCCCCAAGTGAAGGGTGTAAGCAACGTCCGCGAGGTTCACCTCTGGGTGTGATTCCAAATAGGAAGCCAAATTTGTCGTCGCGGCTTCAAGAGCAGTGCTCGTTTTAGCTGAAACCAGCAGCATTTGATACGGTCGAGTCTGCTTGGAGGAATCGACCGGCGGAGCCTCCTCCAGCACGACATGGGCGTTGGTGCCTCCTATGCCGAACGAACTTACTCCAGCGCGACGCGGTCCACCATCGGTTTTCCACTCACTCAACGCTACGTTCACATAGAAAGGACTATTGGCGAAATCGATCCTGGGGTTGGGCCGCTGGAAATGTAAAGTGGCAGGAATCTGTTTATGCTCGAGTGAGAGCACGGTCTTGATCAAGCCCGACACTCCGGCAGCGCAATCAGTATGGCCAATGTTGGACTTGACCGAGCCAACCGCACAAAAACCATTTTTGCTGGTGCTGGCACGGAATGCCTGCGTTAAAGCAGTCATTTCAATCGGATCCCCCAGCGGGGTCGCGGTTCCATGCGTTTCTACGTAACTAATGGTTTCCGGATCCACGCCAGCATCACGAAGAGCTTGTTGAATCACCTCCCGCTGGCCAGGCACGCTGGGCGCTGCATAGCCTACTTTCTGCGCTCCGTCATTATTTACAGCGGAGCCTCGAATAATGGCACGAATGCAGTCCCGGTCACGAAGTGCGTCTTCCAGGCGCTTGAGCACAACCATTCCCGCACCATTCGCACGCACCATGCCTTGTGCCCGCTCGTCAAATGTGCGGGTATGACCATCGGGATCGACAACCCCACCTTCCATGAATGAGTCTCCCATGATCTGCGGAGTTCGAATGGTGACGCCGCCGACCATGGCAAGGTCGCAATCATGGAGCAGTAAGGCGCGGCAGGCCACATGTGCAGTCACCAGGGAAGTGGAACAGGCAGCCTGAATAGTCATGCTAGGGCCGGTTAAGTTCAATTTGTACGCCACCCGTGTCGCGAGAAAATCACCAGCATTGGCAAATAACATCGGGGTGGCATCGTTGGGCTCCATTGTTTTGTGATCAATCCCCAGATTCAGTAAATAGGTAGGGGGGCCGCTGCCGGCATAAACGCCTATTTTGCCCTTATAGGTGTCCGAAGAGTATCCGGCATCCTCGAGCGCTTCCCAGGCGCATTCCAGCAAAACACGCTGTTGTGGATCGATCAACTCGGCCTCGCGGGCGCTCATGCCAAAAAACCGGGCATCAAACATTTCGACATCTTCAATGATCGCGCCATGTTTCACATAAGTGGGAGAGCTAAAGACGGTTTCAGCGATTCCCGACCGGCGCAAATCCTCATCTGAAAACTCCACCACCGACTCCACTCCCGCCTGGAGATTGCGCCAGAACTCCTTGACGTTCCGGGCACCGGGAAACCTGCAAGCCATCCCGATAACGGCAAACCCCTTCGTACCGACGATGGGTGGCTCGGTTTCTGTGATCTGGGCCACCATGGCCAAAGCAGTCGGCTGGGATTGCTTCCTCTCCGAATCCAGACGATCCGCCAAGGAACGAATCGTCGGGTACTGAAGCAACTCCACGATTTGCAGGTTGGTGGCAAAGGTTTTCTGCAGAGCCGACAAAACTTCCGGGATGATTAGCGAGTTGCCGCCTACCTCAAAAAAATTGTCTTCCACTCCGACTTCTTCAATCTTCAGGACTTGCTTCCAAATTGCAACCACAGTCTTTTCGGTATCGCTGTCCGGCAAACTCAGCACTGCCATTGGCTCGAAACTCGTTGTCACCGCTGGTAACGCGCTGCGATCCAGTTTCCCATCGGGACGGAGCGGCAGCCTCTCCAAGGTTTGCCACTGGGAGGGAACCATGTACTCCGGCAGCGTTTGCTTCAGCGCGATCCGCAGAGTTCGCCATGAAGCATCGCTGGTAACGGCTTGTGCGCTCTGCGGAACCACGTAAGCGACCAGTTGTTCTTCCGCGGCAACGGTTCGGCGGACTGTCACCACAGCATCCGCCACGTCCGGCTGCCGCTGTAACACCGTCTCAATTTCACTTAAGTCAATGCGATGCCCACCCCTTCTTGCCTCATCACCGCGCCGTCCCCATAACTCCAGACTGCCGTCCGCCTTGTACCGGGCCAAGTCGCCCGTTCGATACAGACGCTCTCCTCCCGCGTCGCTAAAGGGGTTCGGTAAGAACCGATCGGCTGTGAGATCCGGCGCATTGAAATATCCTCGCGCCAGGCCTGCGCCGGCGAGGTAAAGCTCGCCCACCACGCCTGCCGGCACCAGCTCCATGTGCTCGTCCAGCACGAACGTGTGCGCATTCTCCACAGACCTGCCGAGCGAAACCCTCACATCGTTATGGTCGGGTTGCAACTGAGCCACAGTGAAGTAGCATGCAGTCCCCGAATGTGCATACAGGTTCAAAACTCTTTGGACTTCGCTGCATTCATAAATCTTGGCCACCAGCCCGTGAGAGACTGCCTCTCCCGACAAATTAATCGCGCGCACCGTGCGAGGTATTGCGTTCCTGCGAACCAATTCCCGCATGGCTGACGGAGCTGAGTTCAGCAACGTTACTCTAGTGCTTTCTGCCAGGCTGACTCGCTCGAATGGACCTTCCACCGCGACCACACTGCCGCCACAGCAAAGCGGAACGTACGTGTCCAAAATCGACAGATCGGAAGTTGGAGGATTCGAGGTGAGAACCCTGCTCAGGTCGTCGGCCGAAAATACAGACTGCGACCACCGCACCAGGGCCGTCACGTTGCCATGCTGAACCGCTATTCCTTCCGGAGCTTCTGTGACTCCACAACCGTATGTCACGTAAGCTAAGTTCTCCGGATGAACCCGCGCCGCTATATTTTTCGCATTCTCGCGGCTGATCTCTTCCCACTGCGTATCCATTTGCAACACCCTGCCGGCGTAGGATGGCAACTGGCGAGTTAAAGATTGCTGACTCAGCAGCATGCTCGGCTTTGCCTTCTGCAACGCGTAGGTCAGCCGATTCTGATCGTTCCTATCCAGCAACGCGTATGCTGCACCTGCTTTGAGCACGCCAAGCATGGCCACGAATATCTCGAGGCTTTGCGGTAACAGGATTCCTACCAACTCTTCCGAACCTATACCAAGTCTCCCTAAATAATGTCCCAACTGGTTCGCCCGCTGATTCAGCTCAGCATAGGTAAGCGAGCGGCCCTGGTGTTCCACCGCCAGCGCATGGCCGGTTAGACCGGCTTGCTGCTCGAACATTTCGTGCAAACCACACTGCGGCGAGTCTACGTACGGGCGGTTCCACTCCACTAACAACTGCCGGCGCTCAGCAGGGCTCAGCAGCGGCAATGTCGAGATGCACTGTCCCGGATCCCGCACCATCTCGACCAACACCTGTTGATAATGCCCGAGCAGCCGCCGCACCGTTCCGCCTTCAAACAGATCCGTGCAATATTCCATCACTCCGTGTAGACGTTCGGAATCGTCCTCAATCGCCAAAGCCATATCGAGTCTGGCTCCGGTGGGCGCGGAAGGCAGCATGCTGATTTCCACATCCTGTAATTGCAGCGTCCCAACAGGCGCATTCTGCAACACCAACATGACCTGAAACAGTGGATTGTGGCTGAGGTCCCGCTGCGGCTCAAACTCGTCCACCAGACTCTCGAAGGGCACACTTTGGTTTGCATACGCTCCCAAACACACCTCGCGAGCGCATCGCAAGGCGTCTTCGACCGTCAGGTTGCCGCTTAAATGGGTACGCAATACTACGGTGTTGACGAAAAACCCAATCAGTATCCCCAATTCCGGCTGTACTCGATTGGCGATCGGCGAACCTACCGCGATATCTTGCTGGCCGCTGTAGCGTGCCAGCAGAATCTGGAATCCCGCTAACAGGGTCATAAACAGCGTGACTCCCTGATCCTGACTGACCTTCCTCAAAGCGGCGCTTACTTCCTTGGAGAGTTCCCACCTCTCGTTGGTTCCGCGAAAACTTTGCAGCGCTGGCCGGGCATGATCCACCGGCAAATCCAATACGGAAAGGTTCTGCAGCTGCTTCTTCCAATACTCCAGACCGTCGATAAGCTCTCCACTGGCCAATCGCTCTCGTTGCCAAACTGCATAGTCTGCGTATTGGATGGGGAGTTCCGGAAGCGGAGAGGGCCTCCCCTCACGGTACGCCTTATAAAGCTGCCCCAATTCGCTGACCAGCACGCCGACCGACCAGCCATCAAAAACGATGTGATGCAATGTCAGCAGCAGTATGTATTCGTGCTCCGCAACTCGTAATAGCTTTGCCCGGAATAAGTTTGGCTCACTTAGCAGGAAAGGCCAGACCGCTTCTTCTTCTAGCTCCCGCTCGATTCGTTCCTCGGGAGCCGTTCCGCTTGCGCTCTCCCGGAGATCGCGCTCGATGAGCTCAAACTGCCCGGCCTCGTGAATACGCTGCTCTGGTTTGGCGCCAACTTTCACAAAACTGGTCCGCAATATTTCATGCCGCCGCACGATCTCCTGGAGACTCAACCGCAGCGCGAGCTTGTTCAAATCGCCCTTCAGCCGCACCGCTCCGGGCAAATTGTAAGCAGGGCCGCCGGAGGTGAGCTGATCCAAAAACCAAAGCTGCTCTTGCTGCGAGGACAGCGGCATAGTCTGTTCCCTGCTCGCCCGTTCGATTTTTGGGCCTGCTTCCACCGCCAACCCACGTGCCTGATTCACGTGCTCCGCCAACCCTTCGACCGTAGGTGACTCGAACAACTGGCGCAGCGACAACTCTGCATCGAACTCGCTTCGCACCCGCGTTACCAGCCGCGTCGCCAACAGGGAATGGCCGCCCAGCTCGAAGAAGTTATCGTGACGTCCGACCCGCTCCAGGTTCAGTACCTCGGCCCAGATCTGAGCCAAAGTGCTCTCCACCTCGCCCACCGGCGCTTCATACTCGCAGGTGACATAGGCATCGGACTCGGGCGCCGGCAGCGCCTTGCGGTCCAGTTTGCCATTCGGTGTCAGCGGGAAGCTCGCCAGCTGCATATATGCCGCCGGCACCATGTACTCCGGCAGCGCGGCGGCAAGATGCGTGCGCAGCGTTTGGATGTCGACCGAGTCCCCAGCCTGCGTCCTCACATAGGCCACCAAGCGCTTGTCGCCCGGCGTATCTTCCCGCGCGATCACTACGGCCTCGAGCACCCCAGGGTGCTCGCTGAGCTTCGCCTCGATCTCCTCCAGCTCGATGCGGAAGCCACGAATCTTCACCTGAAAGTCGTTGCGACCCACAAACTCGATGTCGCCGTCCGCCACCCAGCGGCCCAAATCCCCCGTCCGGTACATCCGCGCCGCGGGATCGGGACTGAAGCGATCGGCGAGAAAGCGCTCCGCCGTTAGTTCCGGCCGGTTTAGATAACCCCGAGCCACGCCCGCTCCCCCGATATAAAGCTCTCCCACCACCCCCACCGGCACCAGCTCTCCGCATTTATCGAGAACATAAATCCGCGTGTTCGCGATCGGCCGGCCGATCGGTATGCTCCGCACTTTTTCCGGCACAACGGTAACCTCGTGGGTTGTTGCAAAGGTCGTGGTTTCAGTCGGACCATAGCCGTTGAGCAGGTGCAGGGGAGGGTTGCCGTCCAGCACTCGGGCAATTACTCGTGGATCAAGCGCATCGCCTCCCACAATCAGGTAGCGCAGAGTCGAAAACTTTTCCCGCAAGGCATCCGCATACTGGTTGAACAAACCCACCGTAAGCCACAAAATGTTTACCTCGTGCCGCTTCAGTGTTTGTTCAAACCTTATGGGCTCAAGCAGAACCGATTGGTCAATCACCACCACGCATCCGCCGTTCAGCAGCGGCGCCCACACCTCCATGGTTGTGGCATCAAATGCTGGATTCGAAGCGAAAGCTACTCGATCGCTCGACTCGAACTGGGCATAGCCGTTGTTCAACACCAACCGGTTGATCGCCCGATGGGGCACCATGACGCCCTTGGGCATGCCGGTGGAGCCGGAGGTATAGATTACGTAGGCAAGGTGTTCCGCGGTAACCCCGACTGTGTCGCGCTCCGGGTTGGTGTCGCGCTCGTCTTTCCACGCCGGTGCTGCAGCGGCGAGAGCCACTACCGGCAGAGCATCGCTGAGGCCTGCAAATACCCCTTGCAGATGTTCTTGCGCCAGCAGAACAGTTGCTCCGCTGTCCTCCAACATCCACCTCAGCCGTTCCACGGGATAGGTGGGATCTAGCGGCACATAGGCTCCCCCAGCCTTGAGGATCGCTAGCATTCCCACCACTATCTCGGGACTGCGCTCCGCACAGATGCCGACCCTGTCGTCCGGCCTCACCACCAGCGTCCTCAAATAATGGGCCAGTTGATTGGCACGCCGGTTCAGTTCGGCATAACTCAACGAGGCGTCTTCGAAGACCATCGCCACCGCTTGCGGCGTCCGGGCAACCTGCTCTTCAAACAACTCATGCACGCACTTGTCCAGCGGACACTGCGCCTCCGTGCGGTTCCACTCCACCAGCAGCTGCTGCCTTTCCGCCTGACTCAACATTTCAATCTCACTGATCCGGCTCTCGACGGAAGTTACGATTCCTTCCAGCAGAATGCGATAGTGCTGCAGCAGCCGTTTCATGCGTTCTGCGTCGAATAATTCGGTTCGGTACTCCAGCGACAATTCCAACTCACCCTCTTCCTCGCGCGCTGACAAAGTCAGATCAAACTTCGCGGTGCCGGTTTCCAACATGCTTGCGGTTGCTTCGAGGCCATTCCACGCGACCTTGGGTAAGGGAGCGTTCTGGAGGGCAAACGTGGCTTGGAAAAGAGGAGTGCGGCCGAGGTCACGGGCCGGATCTATAGCTTCGACTAAACGCTCGAAGGGAACATCCTGATGAGCGTAAGCCTGCAATGAGACCTCGCGGACCTGCTGCAACAACTCAGCTACAGAAGAGTCTGCCGCCAATTCAGCGCGCAACACCAAGGTATTTACAAAGAAACCAATGAGTGATTCGAGTTCCTGCCTCCTACGGTTGGCAATGGGAGAACCAACCGCGATGTCGGTGCAGCCCGTATAGCGATACAGAAGGATCTGGAAAGCTGCCAACAAGGTCATAAATAGCGTCACGCCCTGTTGATCGCTGAGAGATTTTAGTTCGCCGACCAGAGACTGGGACAGACGGGATATCTCCGTGGCGCCGGCCAGCGTTGGCTTAGCTGGGTAGGGCCGGTCGGTGGGAAGATCCACGGCTTCAAGCCCCACCAACTGATGTTTCCAGTATTCGAGTTGCCTTTCCAGGACCTCCCCTTGCAACCATTCTCGTTGCCACTCCGAAAAGTCGGCATACTGTATCGCTAAAGGTTGCAAGGGGGAAGCCGCGCCTCGACTGAAGACGTCGTACAGCACGCTGAACTCACGCAGCATGATTCCCAACGACCAACCGTCAGACACGATGTGATGAGCAACAACCAACAAAACATGGTCGTGACTGCTGATCCGGAACAAAGACGCCCGAATCAGCGGACCCTGGCTCAGATCGAACGGTTGCCGCGCCTGCTGGCGAAGGACTTCAGCCAGTTCATCTTCACCGATGTCGGCCACTGCCATCGCCAGGTCCGTTTCAGCAGCTATACTTTGGATCGTTCTGTCGCCGACTTCAGGAAAGCTGGTGCGCAGAACTTCATGGCGTGCCACGATCTCCTGCAAACTGGCTTTAGTCGCCGCGATGTTCAATGCTCCCCGCAGCCGCAGGGCTACAGGAACGTTGTACAAACTGGTTTCAAGCTCGTACTGGCTCAAGAAGCGCAGGCGTTCCTGGCCAAAGGAGAGGGGAAGAGATTCTCGCCGCGAACGACGCTGCAACGGAGGCACTTCGATTTTTGTCGAACTTTCAATGCTGCGTGCTAATCCGGCAACCGTAGGGCTCTCAAACATCACCTGCAACGGCAACTCCACTTGAAACAATTCCCGGAGCCGGGATATCACCTGAGTTACCAACAGGGAGTGGCCACCCAGATCAAAGAAATTGTCGTCTCGTCGAATATCTAGCTTTCCCAGCAGGCTCGACCACACACCGGTTATTAATTCCTCGGTAGGGGTCAAGACTGGATCGCCGGTTTTTTCAATGGCTTCTCTGCTTTCCAGCTCGGCTAAAGCCTTGCGGTCTAGCTTGCCGTTGGGGGTGAGTGGCAGACCGTCTAACTGCAGCAGGGTAGAAGGCACCATATGCTCCGGCAAGCGTTGTTGTAAGTAGCTGCGCAAGAGGCCGAGCTCTAGCTTCACCCCTTCCCCTCGAGCCACTACGTAGCCCACCAACCGCTGGTCCCCGGGCTGGTCTGCTCGTGCCACCACTGCCGCCTGCGTCACTCCAGCGTGCTCGAGCAGCGCCCCTTCGATTTCCCCGAGTTCGACGCGATAGCCGCGCAGTTTCACCTGTTGGTCGGCGCGGCCCAGATATTCCAATTGTCCATCTTCATGCCACCGCACCAGGTCTCCCGTGCGATACATGCGTGCTCCATTCTTCTTGCCGAAGGGATTGGGCAAGAAACATTCTGCCGTCAAGTTCGCGCGCTTCCAGTAACCCTGAGCCAAACCCTCTCCGCCGATATAAAGCTCCCCCGGGATTCCGATAGGGACCAATTCCTGCTCCTCATCCAGTACGTATAACTGGGTGTTCGCGACGGATTGTCCAATCCTCACCAGTTCTCTCGCCCTCACTGCGGTCCAGGTGGAATAGGTGGTGGTCTCGCTTTGTCCATAAAGGTTACTGATGTGCCGTATATTCCCAGCCTTGGACAACTGACTCACCACAGCTTCTTGCACGGCTTCGCCGGCGAGATTGACAGTGCGAACGCTTTCCGGCAGCGGTCCCTGCTGGATCAATTTAGTAAGGGCTGACGGTACCGTGTTGATAAGACAGGTTGGGTGCAGTGGATTTTCCTCGTCCAGGTGTTTCCACCAGTCCAATAGATCGTCCGCCAGCACGACTGTGCCACCGCAGCTCAGGGTTGCCCACAGTTCGAAAATGGACAGGTCGGAGCAAATCGACGTAGCCGCCAGCACTCCGTCGAACTCTTCTCGCGGGAAGGCGCTCTTTACCCAGCTCACGAACGACATCGCATTGCGATGGGCCAGCATCACTCCTTTCGGCGCCCCAGTCGAGCCAGACGTGTAGATTACGTATGCCACTTGCCCACTGCTCAATACTTCGTCGAGGTTTTCAGAATTTTCTTTCTCGATTTGCTCTCTTTCCTCATCCACACACAGAATTCTCGACGGTATCTCACCCACGCTTTCACGGAGGCTATAGGTCGTAATCACTAGCTTGGGAGCAGCATCCTGTAGCATGAATCGCAGCCGTTCTGGCGGATATTGCGGATCCAGCGGCACATAACCCGCTCCCGCCTTCCACACACCGAGCATGGCGGCAACCATCTGCGGTGACCGGCGCATCAAGATGCCCACCAAGTCTCCCGTACCGACTCCGCTACGACGCAGATAGCGCGCCACGCGGTTCGCCTGGACATTCAACTCGTGGTAGCTAAGTTCACGACCTCGATATGCGATGGCGGTCTTAGACGGAATCAGTTTTGTTTGTTGCTCAATCTTGTGGTGGAGGCACCGTTGCTGATCGAATGCAAGTTCCGCTGGGTTGAATTCTTCCAATATTCTTGTACGGTCGTTCGCGCTGAGAAGTCCTAATCGGCTGACTCTCATCTCTGGACTGGAAACGATTCCCTCCAGTAGTACGTAGAAATTCTCAACCCAGCGCTCGATCGTACGTCGGTCGAACAAGTCGCTGCTGTATTGCCAAGTTCCTGAAAGTCCTCGCGGCCCTTCGGCGACAGTAAACACCAAATCAAGCTGTGCCGCTTGCTCTGGAACCGGCACTGGCTCCAACTGCAGGTCACCCAGTCGGAGTCGGGCTCCCGGTTCTTCCACGGCAAACCGCACGAAGTCTTCTGAGTCACCGTAAGTAGTTTGAAAAGAAAGGATGCTCTGAAAAACAGGAGGAGCAAACGAATCACGTGCGATTCCAAGCTTTTCAACCATTAACGCGAAGGGATAAAGATCGTGGGACAAAGCTCCCACCACCTTGTTGCGGATCTGGGAAAGCAGTTCGCTGAATGATTGA
>CAYOVU010000131.1:0-9554 GCA_964407505.1 uncultured Acidobacteriaceae bacterium
CGACTGCGGACTCTCCGGGCGGGTGGTGTAGAGATCGAGGGGCTTGCCCTCCCACGCAGCGCTGTAGATAACAGTTTTGCCATCGGGCGCGAAGCGCGCCGAAAGCACAACTCCACGACGAAACGTGAGTGGGTGGTACGCGGGGAATGAAGGCTCGGGCGAGCGCTGAAGCACGAACGTGCCAACGCCAAGACCGACGAGGAGCGCGACGGCAGCTACAGCTAACAACGGAAAGACAGTGCGTTTCTGTGGAGCGACGGTTGTACCTGGCGCTGCGGGGGACGCGGCGCGAGATATCCCGGATTCGGAAACGACAGGAATGCTGGCAGAGCTGGCTCGGGCGCGCGAAGTGTCCAGATCGCGCTTGATACGTTTCAGGTCGCCGCGCAACTCAGCGGCAGTCTGATAACGCAGATCGCATTCCTTCTCGAGCGACTTGGTGATCAGCTCATCGAGCTTCGCCGGGATTGACGGGTTCAGAGTGGAGACAGGCGGAGGCATGCGATTCAGAATCGCTTCAAAGATCACGCCGCTGCTGCTGCCGGCGAAAGCCATCTTGCCGGTCGCCATCTCGTAGAGAACCACGCCGAAGGCAAAGAGATCCGTGCGCGCGTCGAGCTCTTCGGCGCGGACCTGCTCGGGTGACATGTAGGCGATAGTGCCGATGGTCGACCCGGGACTGGTGACGAGAGTTTGCGGCGTCGCTTCGGTTGCGGTGTGCTCGCTGGCGGGGGCAGGCGCGACTTTGGCAAGGCCGAAGTCGAGCAGCTTGGCTTGCCCCCGTTTGGTGACGAAAATATTTGCGGGCTTAATATCGCGATGAACGATGCCCTTGGTGTGTGCGGCGTCGAGGGCGTCGGCGATGTCGATGCTAAGAGCGATCAGAGTTTCGGTGTCGAGCGGGTGTCCCTCGATACGATGCTTCAGGGTTTGGCCCTCGAGGAATTCCATGGCGATAAAAGCCATGCCGTTGTGCTCGTCAATCTCGTAAATCGTGCAGATGTTGGGATGATTCAGGGCGGAGGCTGCCTGGGCCTCACGCTGAAAACGGCTGAGCGCTTGATGATCTTTGGCGACATCGTCTGGCAGGAACTTGAGGGCGACGAACCGGCGGAGCTTGAGGTCTTCGGCCTTGTAGACGACTCCCATGCCGCCGCCGCCCAACTTTTCAAGGATTCGATAGTGGGAGATGGTTTGGCCGATCATGTAGGGCAGACGTTGTCGGTATCTTATGGGGGTGGGGCGGGTAAGTCAAAAGGGTTGACCCCAGCGAGCGGGATGCGCGTTCCTCATTTTTGGCGAACGGACCCGATTTCCGGCCGAATCTCGCCACGGTTTCTTGCGACCATCAAACTCCAGTTAATCCAATGTTTCAGCACTTTGGTAACTCGAACCCGATTCCCGTCGGCGATATTCTATGCCTTACTTCCCCCCGGTTTAACTGCGCAACTGTGCACCTGCAACTGCGCGGAGTTTGTGTGATCGAGGCAAGGGAACAATGTCCACGAAAATCGGCCACTTCGAAATTCTGAGTGAACTGGCGAAGTCCGCCACTGGAACTGTCTATAAAGCGAATGATCCGCAAAGCGGCCAGACCGTCGCATTGAAAGCGATCCAGTTGTCCGCCTTTGGCTCGCACGCCGCGGAGCTGGGGAAATGCCTTCTAGAGGAGTCTGAAACCACGAAGGTTCTGAGCCACCCGAATCTCACAACGGTTTTTGGCGCAGGAGAAATCGACGGGCAATTCTGTGCCGCCATGGAATACATCCAGGGCAACAGCGTCGCTACCATGCTTGCGCGAAAAGAGGGGTTTTCCATCTGGGATCTGCTCGACATTGGTAGGCAGGTGTGCAGCGGGCTCGATCACGCGCACTCGCACAATGTTTTTCACCACAGCCTGGAGCCCTCCAAAATCATGTGCGGATGGGATGGCACCGTCAGAATTCTGGGGTACGGAATTTCCAGCGTGGGCAAGTTCACCCTGCAAATGGAAGGCGTTCCATCGATCCTTTATTACTTTTCTCCGGAGCAAGTCAGGGGCGAAGAAATTGATGCGCGGTCGAACCTGTTCAGCCTTGGCGCCATGTTCTATGAAATGGTGACGGACCGCAAAGCATTCGATCGTGAAGATTCGGAATCGTTGCGCGAAAGCATCGCTGAGAGCACGCCTGTTCCGCCGATGCACTTGAATCCCAAACTTCACCCGCAACTGAGCGACCTCATCATGAAAGCGCTCGCAAAGGATCCCAGCGAACGCTACCAGAACGGCAAGGAACTGCTCGAGGACCTGGAGAAATGCAAGGAGTCGAAACCGCAGGCCACGAAGCAGACGGCTGCCCCAGTCGCAGCCGCCCCAAAACCCATCAAGCCGGAACCAGTCAAAGCTGTCGCACCAACGAAAGTTGCCGCGCCACAGGCCGCCTCTGCGCCAAAGCAGCTGGCAGCCACGGCACCCGCGCCAAGCCGTCCTGCTGCTGCAAAGCCTTCGGTTGCTCCTCCGGTCCAGAAAAAGATCGCGGCCGCCGCGGCCTCTGCACCCGCGCAAACCGCTAAACCGCAAATCGCACCCGTTGCCCGCAAGGCCGCGGCAGCAGCCGCAGGAGCCGAATCTGCTTTTTCCACGCCCCAGCTAGATTCTTCAAGTCAGTTCATCACTTCGTGTGTGAAAGCCACCATCGACTCCGCAAACCATCCGGCGGCTTCCATGTCATCGGCTGTTCTCGATGAGCCGGAGGTCGAGAGTCCGCAGGTTCAAGCTCCGAAGATCAATGTGGATCCCATGATGGCGGAAGGCGGCCCATCGCAAGGCGGCCGCACCAGCTTCTCGGAAATGACCGAACTGCCTCCGCTGAAGGAAGCCTATGTTGCGCCGCCCGCTCCAGCGGCCCAAACCTATGAACCGGAATTTGACGATCCCGCATTCGCCGGTCCTGAGCAGGAGAAGCCCAAGGCTCAGCCTCGCGAGGTCGCCGAGAAGGCAATCAAGGAAATCAAGAACGTCCCGCCCCGGCTGATGATTTACTCCATCGCCGGTGCCGCTGTACTCATTCTGATCATCGCAGTTGTTCTGGTTCTCCACGTCAATACTTTGAATAGTGACGGAGATACTCGCCCCACTCCAACAGAATCAACCACCCCGGCGCCAGCACAGCCAGCGGTCCAGGCCCAGCCGGCACAACCTGCCGCTGTAGCCCCCGCTCAGCCCTCTGCCACGGCGGAAGAAGAAGCTGAGCCTGCGCCTACCCACGTTGCAGTCGCAGCTTCGAGAGGCAGGAACGCCAAGAAGAAGCAAGCACAACCAGTAGCACCCATCGTCGTGCCCGGTCAGATGGCGATCGATTCCACTCCTCAGGGCGCACAAGTTCAGATCGACGGAAAAACCGATCCCGCCTGGGTGACGCCTTTCACATTGTCCGGTCTGCTTGCCGGCCAGCATACAGTTACGGTGAGCAAAGCGGGCTATTCGACCGACACTCGCGGCGTTGCTGTGGTTTCCGGCAGCAAGTCTTTTGTTGTGTCCCACCTCAGCCAGCTTATGGCCACGCTCGCCGCAGGCAGCACCCCGGCAGGCGCCGCTATCTTTGTCGATGGCAAAGATTCCGGAAAGATCACCCCCGCGCAAGTATCGGTCGATAAGGGCCAGCACGAAGTGCTGCTGCGCAAGTCTGGCTTCATTGACGAGACCACGAATGCACAATTCGTTCTCGGTCAGACCTTCAATTTCTCGCCAACATTGCGCTCGCTCGGCAATGTCGACGACATCAAGACCGTCGGGAAAATGAAGAAGCTGTTTGGCGGCAAGGAAGCTCAGGGCATGGGCACGGTCAGCATCAAGACGCAGCCCAAAGGTGCCCAGATCGCCATCAATCAGCACATGCTGGAGAAGAGTTCGCCCGTTGACATCATGCTCGACCCCGGCAACTACATCGTCGACATTAGTTTGACCGGCTACGCTCCAGTCCACAAGGTCATCACTGTGGATAAAGGTGGCAAGGCTGTGATTGATGAGACGCTGCAGCGTCAGTAGGAAACTGCGTTCTCCTAAGCATCGAGTGGTCGCACCACAGATTTTTAGACCACCTGCCTCGCCTAAAATTCGCGCCTTGGCGATTCATTTGTTTTTAACAGGCGTGTAACTTCACTGAAACATTCTCCAAATAGGCTCGTTTCGTCCCGGTTCAACAACAGCTCCCGCGAATCCCCTTGCGCCCGCGGTTGCTGGAACTTTGCTCGCCCGGGCGGAGGAGAATTATGTTTGACATGCTGAAGATGTCTAAAGCTTCGATGTCCGAAGTGCCGCGACGAACGATGGCTCTGCTTCTGGCATTGACTACCGCTGTTGGACCAACCGCCATGCCCGCCTTTGCTGCTTCGAAACCGGCGCCGAAAGTTACGAAACCCGCGCCCCCTACTGCTACTCCCATTCAACATCTGGTTGTCATTTTCAACGAGAACATTTCCTTCGACCACTATTTTGGAACGTATCCGAACGCCACCAATCCTGCCGGCGAGCCTAAGTTCAAGGTTTCGCCAAGCACACCGACGGTGAATGGTCTGAGCAATGCTTTGCTGAACGCGAACCCCAACCTGAACCCGGCCAACGGCACGGGCGCTGCAAACCCATTTCGGCTCGATCGCTCGCAGGCGGTCACGAATGATCAGGACCACTCCTATACGCCGGAGCAAATGGCTTTCGATGCCGGCCTCATGGATCTGTTCCCTCTGAACACGGGCACGGCCGGTCCTCCACCTTCAGGATCGGGTGTTACTCAGACGAACGGCCTTGTCATGGGCTACTACGACGGCAATACCGTGACGGCGATGTGGAATTACGCTCAGGGATTTGCGTTGAATGACAATTCCTACGGCAGCACATTCGGTCCGTCGACCCCCGGCCTGATCAACCTGGTCTCCGGCCAAACCAACGGAGTCATCGCCACGCTGAATGGTACGGGCGACGAAGTCAGCGGCGGCAGCGACGGCTCATTGACCATGATCGGCGATGCCGATCCGATCGGCGACGTTTGCTCTTCTTCGACGCGAGCGCAAGGCACCATGGGCAGCAAGAACATTGGCGATCTTCTTACCGCCGCGGGAGTGACCTGGGGTGGATTCATGGGCGGATTCAACCTGTCACTCGTGAACTCCAATGGAACCACGGGCTGCGCAAGGAGCTCGACGGGACTTGCCGGTACTACAGCCGACTATGTTGCGCATCACTCGCTGTTCGCCTATTGGCCGTCCACCGCAAATCCGATGCACACCCGGCCGGCTTCGCTCGCGGAAATCGGAAATGCCGGCCCCGCCAATCATCAGTACGACATCGAAGATTTCTACGCTGCGGCCGCAGGCGGCTATCTTCCAGCCGTGAGCTTCCTCAAGGCCCCAGCTTATCAAGACGGTCATGCTGGATACTCCGATCCTCTGGATGAGCAGACCTTCGTGGTGAATACCATTAACCTGTTGGAATCCTTGCCAACCTGGAGCAGCACCGCAGTGGTCATCATGTACGACGACTCCGACGGATGGTACGACCATCAGATGCCGCCGATCGTTAACACTTCGACCGGACCCTCCGATGCTCTCACCGGGACGGGAGCATGCGGCACTGCGGCCACGGCTCTGCCGGGTCTCAATCCTGCGAACCTCCATGCACTTGGCCGCTGCGGTTACGGTCCAAGACTCCCCCTGTTGGTTGTCTCCCCGTGGGCGAGGCAGAACTTTGTCGACCACACTGTGACTGACCAGAGCTCCATCATCCACTTCATTGAAGATAACTGGCTCAGCGGACAGCGCATTGGCCAGGGATCTTTCGATGGCATCGCCAACTCAATCGCGCAGATGTTCAGCTTCACTGCGATTCGAAACAATGGCGTGCTTTTCTTAAATCCGAACACTGGCGAGCGAGAACCGTAAGCTTAGACTCGGCTGTGAACCACCTGGAAACGCGCGGGCGTGCGAAACTAATCCTCGCATGCCCGTTTATTATTCTTGCGCCGTGCTCACCGCATCAAGTTAAAAGGAGACAGACACAATTGCCCCTGACCCGGCGGGATTTTCTACAGCGCAGCGGAATCTTTACTGCCACTCTCGCTTTGCCGCAGGTCGCGCCGCCAACTCAACAGTCTGCGTCGAGGTTCCGCACTAATCTCAATGCGTATGCCCTGGCGCAGTTCGTGGATCTGCTCCCGATTCCCGAGATCGCGCAACCCGTCGATCACCGCCCGAGTCCTGAAAATGCATCCCTCAAGCTTCCTTACTATCGCGTGGCCATGCGGCAGATCGAGGCCAAACTGCACCGCGACCTGAAGCCCACGCGACTCTGGGCTTACGGTTCAAGCTCACCTGGGCCAACGTTCGAGGCGAGAAGTGGTCACGGAATCCTTGTGGAATGGGCAAATGAGCTTCCCACGCAACATTTCCTGCCCATCGACCACAGCATTCATGGAGCGGAAGCCGACAAGCCCGAAGTGCGAACCGTTGTTCATCTGCACGGCGCGAAGGCTCCCGCTGATAGCGACGGTTATCCAGAGAACTGGTACGTCCCCGGCAAATCCGCCGTGTATCACTATCCCAACCGCCAGGACGCCGCCATGTTGTGGTATCACGATCACGCTTTGGGAATTAACCGGCTGAATATTTTCGCGGGACTGTTCGGCGCGTATCTGTTGCGCGATGACTTTGAGGGTTCGCTGAAACTTCCGAACGGAAAATACGAGATTCCGTTGGTTATCTACGATCGCATCTTTGATTTAGAAGGGCAGTTGAACTATCCGGTGTCCGGCAACCCAAAGTCGCCGTGGACGCCGGAGGTCTTCGGCGATGCCCTCCTGGTCAACGGCAAACTCTTTCCTTATCTCGAAGTTGAGCCGCGCGCGTATCGCTTCCGCACTCTGAACGGCGCGAATGCGCGCTTCTTTCATCTGTCGCTGTCGAACGGCCAGACCTTCCACCAGATCGGTACCGACCAGGGGCTGCTGCCCGCTCCGGTCGAAACGAAGCGCGTGATCCTTGCTCCTGCCGAACGCGCCGATCTTGTCGTCGATTTCTCCTCTTCCGCCGGCGAACAAATCATCCTGAAGAACGATAGCGTCAACGTGATGCAATTCCGCGTGGCAAAGGCACAGAGTATCGGCGGGAGTATTCCGAAGGATCGCAACGCGCTTTCATCGGCTCTGCGTCCCGTCGCGAAGATGCCGGAATCTGCCGTGGTGAAGACTCGAATGCTTACTCTGGTGGAAGTCGACGACCTGGCTCAGCGTCCAGTCGCGATGCTGCTGAATAATACTCACTGGAATATGCCAGTCACGGAAAATCCCGTGCTCGACTCCACCGAGATCTGGAACCTCATCAACACCACCGATGATTCGCATCCCATTCATCTTCATCTGGTACGTTTCCAAATTCTTGATCGCCGCAGCTTCGACGTCACCGCCTATTGGACCACTGGTAAGCTGAATTATTTCGGGCCAGCAATTCCTCCCGACCCGAGCGAGGCTGGATGGAAAGATACGGTCCGCGCCGATCCAGCGATGGTGACCCGCATCATCATTCGCTTCGAAGGATTCACCGGCCGCTACGTCTGGCACTGCCACATCCTCGAGCACGAAGACAACGAAATGATGCGCCCCTACGACGTGGTTGCCGCGCCGTAACCGCGACGCTGGCATCCGGTTTTTTCGCTGAAGGTGTTCCGAGCGGATGTTTAGGCAGGATCGAATAGCAGGCTACGACAGTAGAATTTTCGGCCCAACAGAGTTTTTAACCCACGATCAATAAATCAGTCATCAACAGTCGCCGATGCCTAGCGCGGCAGCTTGAAGTTCACCGTGATCTGCGTCTGAATTTCGACCGGTTGGCCGTCCAATAAGTACGGCTTGTATTTCCATTGCTTCACGGCTTCAATTGCAGCCCGCGCCAGTTGCGGGTCGCCGTGGAGAATCTTCACTGCGGTAATGCTGCCCGTCTTTGAGATCGTTGCCAGAAGGTCAACTGGGCCTTCGATTCGCATTTGCAAAGCTATCGAGGGATAAGTGGGTTGCGTTTTTTTCAGGATTAGTCCTTGCGTCAACCCTTGGGAGATGTTCATCGTCTGCAGGACAGGAGTGGGCGTGGTTCCACTACCCATGAGATTGGGGAGCGTTCCACCGTTATCTGCGCTAATTCCAGCTAGGCTCGGGGCTGGCGCATCACTGGATGTTGCTGCGGCGGTCGCCGCCGTTTTCTTAATTACTGGCGGCGCAGCCGCCTTCGATGTGGGCGCCTTGGTCGGCGTCACAGTTGAAGCCGGCTTGGACGAATCCGACGAGGCTCCCGTCGTCTTCCCCGATCGAATTCCTGTTTCCTCGGTGCTCGGGGTAGTCGCAGCGATCTTACTATCGGAAGAATTCTCCCCTGAGTTGGTCGGCGGTGTTGTCGCTGCCGATGCTTGAACTGTAGAGTTGGGTGCCAGTGTCGCAGGAAGCACAGACACGGGTTTGGCGGCTAAGGCTGCGCTCGGCGTCGGCCGAGTCGTCGCGGCGGGAGTCGCTGCTGGTTGCGGAGCCACTCCGCTAATCCATGGTATTTTCCCGCCCATTTGTGTCCAGGCAACGTAGGCGGCTGCCACAATCAATAAAACGATAACCACCGCCAGAAGTGTCTTTTTGCTGTCGCCGCTGGCCACAGGTTGCGCATCGGCGCCTACAGTACCCCCGAAAGTGAGGGTCGGCGCGTTTGCGGAACTCTCAGTCGGTGCAACTTCTTCGATTTGAGTCTGCGGCTCGGCGACGGCGGATGCTTTGCCTTCCACCACAGGGCTCGGTTTCACCTCACGCGCTGGCGCCGGAGCGCTGGCCGAACCAAAGCCACTCCTACCAGAACTCTTCACGGGCGGTGCCACGCTCGGCGGAGGCGTCACGGCTGTCTGGCTCGCCGATGCGCTTTCTGTCTTCGCAATCTTGTCTGTCTTCGTTGTTTTGTCGATTCCAATTCTATCTGTCCCAGACTCGGCGTCCACAACCAACGGAGTTGCGGAACTAATATTCGGCGTCGATGCTTTGGCCGTGGATTTCGCGGCTGCGAGTGACGCAGCCTCAGCGCGCTCTGTATCAATTAACTCCGCGCCGCTTCCAACCGCCGCGGACATTGCCGCCGCAGACTTTGGTCGAGCTGTTGGACTCTGAACTGGAACGCTAGGGGTTACAGCCTGCGCCGGCGAACTCGGCCATGAAGTTGCTGCCGCGGCAGTCGGCTTCTGCGCCGGCGGACTGGGATTTGCGGGCTTCACGGCCGCTGGAGGCGCTGCTACTCCCGGTTTCGCGGCTTCGCCCTTGCGGAGCAGCCCGCGAGCAACCCGGAGTGTTCCTTTCGCCTGCTCTACATTAATCGGCTTGGTGAGAACCAGGTTCGCCCCGATGCGGAAGGCCTTCGCCACTCCGACTTGTCCTTCAACCACGGCCACGGCTAGAGCTGTCTGATTATTCGGTGCGTTGCGCGCGCTCTTGAACAGCAGAGTGGCGTTCTGCTCGTTATCGCAATCCACCACCACCGCGTCGAAGTGCTCGCCCATCAAC
>CAYOVU010000132.1:0-12390 GCA_964407505.1 uncultured Acidobacteriaceae bacterium
TGAGCAAACGGAATCCAGCAAGAAACGTCCGTCCCGGGTTGCCTAAATGGAACTCTGTCTCCGGCACCGACCATGAGCTGTATGTAGCGCCAAAGCCAGAGAAGGCGAAGCGTGCAGGTTCCCCCGCCGTGTTTCACCCTATGAGACAAGAGCCATCGCTGGGGACGGCAACTGAACCGTCCGCGCAATCGCCCAGATGAAGCAGACCATCTCACGGGCGATGGCCGTGATAGTAACATTCTTGTTCTTGCCGCGTGCGGTCATGGATCGGTAGCGCTGGCAAAGCCGCACTTGTGCCTTCCAGGCGATATCCAGAACCTCATTTGTGAGAGTATGGTGGCGTTTCGCGATATGGTTACCGACGCGGGCGGGCATTCGGTAAGTCCAGGCTCCTTCGATAAGCACGCGTCGTCCTCGTTCTGTACCGGCCTTGGTGATTGACCCTCGGATGGTCTTTTCTACCGAGGAATGTTCGGAGGGCGACAGCCCCACATAGCTGACGAGTTGGCGTGGATGACCGAATCGTTGGAAGTCCCCAATCTCAGAAACCAGGGTCACGGCGGCAATATGCGAGATACCACGCATCGCCTGAATCTGTCCCTCGTCACAATTCCGTCCACCTTTGAATTCAACAACATCGGAACGTAGCCCAGAATCCAATCTGCCATAACTTGGCTGCCATGTTTGATCTGTTTCGGCTCTGGTGCGGAGCCATTGTTCGCACTTTTCGCAGTCGCCGCGGCCTGATGCTGGTGACGAGGCACAATTCTCGATGGTGCGCGGACCTTTCACCGCCAGCAATTCGTCCACATATTTCTGTTCCTGGGCAAGATGCTCGCCCACCCATTTTTCCGCAGCGGCGCGATCCGGTTTGCCCACCCAGATGTGAAGCGGATCGCGCTGAGCAGAACTATGCGACTGCATGGAAATCAGGAACAGGCCAACCCAAAGGACACTCAGAAACGGGGGCGAACCGCCGGGGAGATGAGGAAGCGACATCGCAATCTCCGCGAAGAAGTCATGGACTCGCAAAACGGTACTTGGCCAATGACGACGGATTATAGCGTTTCTCGAACAACTGTTGAAAAATCACGATAACGCTCATTGACCTGGCTTTTCTCTAGAAGGCACATGCGCAGTCCGGTTTCAATAAGGGCCCTTAGGCGAATGCAATGCGATCGCAAGTCTGGGATTCCCGCCACAGAGGGCGACTTTTGTTGGCTTGTTTGGAAACCGGGTTCGGCGCTTCTCATAAGCCCGTTTCTGGACCGCGAGGACGAAACGCTGAAGGCTCCCGGACTACTTCATCATTGCTGACCATCTGGGGGGTGGGCTACGGCATCGATGGACATACCAGAGTTTCCGAGAGCTTCGAATTAAGGTGAGTCCTGATTCTTTGTGCATATGTCGAGTTGAATCAGTGGGTCGCAGGAAGAAACTGAAGCACACGTGGCACTGTGGCGGGCGATACGTGAGGGCAGGCTAGCGGCAATGGCACCTGTGGCGGAAGCGAAGCCGTCCTCTGTTCCGACTATTGAAAACACTTCAACTGATCTACTGTGGTTTGAATCTTCTTCTGCAGCGGGGCGGCCCCTCGATAGAACAGCTCAGAGTTGCGGTCGGCTTGCTGGATCTGCTGGAAACCTAGGTATTCGACAGTCAAGTCGTATCCAGCGTCGATCAGCCCGCCACCGATGGTCACGGTTCTGTCAACAAACGGGACGGTTTCACCGGCCTTCACGCCGTATTGCGCCCAGCGCTCAAGTGTATTTCTCACGTCTTCCCGGGAAAGAAGGGTCTTTATCGTCAGCTTGGCAGCATCCAGCGCAGGGACGATATCGCCGGGAAGCTTTTTGGGGTCGTTAGAGTCGCGGTAGACCTGGTCGGTGTCGCGGAGGGTAGCGATCTTGTCCGCCGCTTCGGCCGCAGACTTGAATCGCTCTTCTGCATCCTTTGCCCTCTCGTATGTCTCCTTGTTGGAATAGAGGAAGGCCCAATCGGATTCCAGTTTTGCATCGGCCGCATAATGCCCGAGAACGGCTTTGACAGTCAGGTCGAAGGCCTGATGGCCCAGGCTGACGCCGCTCTTCCTCATCTCCTTGGCCCAATCTTCCCGCTCCTCGTTCTCCCGCATATGTGCTTCCAGCAGGCGGGCCAGGGATTCCTTCGCGATGCCCAGTTGCTCGCGGAGTTGTTCGACGCTCGGTCGGCTTGCGGGCGGTATCGCGGAGTGAGTCGCGGCCGCGAGACAGGCGTCAATCTCCGGGGGCTTTGTCATCGAGACAGGCTTTGGTGTTGGTGGAGTTTCAATGGGTCCGCCTTTCTCGACGGCCGCACGCAATAGTTGTGCGGTGACGGGCCGTGAGGCTTGTGTGAGCTGAACCGCATTCGATGAGGCGGACGGCGACGCAGTTGTCGGGCTAGAGATATTGGCCGGCGCGGAGACTTTCGCCGTCGATGGAGCAGTCTGTGACAACGCCGATACAACTCGGTCACGACTGGCCGAAAGTGTGATCTGCGTCGAGTCGAAGTTCTGCCGTGCGAGCATGGATGCCTCTTCATCGGTTTTTGCGGCCGAGAGCATCTGATCAAACTTCTGCTGTTGCTCCACGGATGGTGTGATAGACGCCAGCTGGGCACGTGCCACATCGACCGCACTCTTGTCGGACTCCATATGGCGCTGCGTCTCTTCCAGTTGCTGCGCGGCGGCTGCGTTTGCCTCCAGCGATTTGTTGTAGTCTTGGTCTGCTTGCTGGAAACTTTGCACTTTCGGATCCTGCGACGAACCCGTAAGCTCAGAATTCTTCTCGCCGGCGTGGATTGCTGTGTCCTCCGCCACAGTGCGCTCCGGCCCGGTCATCGTCTGTGCCGCCTGCGCTAATTGGGGTGCTTGTGCGGGCTGCGCAGTATCAAGATAAATGCCGGGCAATCCAGGGATGCCGACGCCGGTAGTGCCCGTCCCGGGACCGTTCACCAAGTTTGGGTTGTTGCCACTTGTCTGGCTGGCGGAAGCAACGGCACCCGATGACGAGGAATCCGTGCCCCCGGGCCCCCCGACATAGATGCCGGGCAATCCCTTGAGTCCGTAAGCCGTGGGGCTGGCCTCGTTCATTTTTAGTTTAAGGCCGTCGGGACCCACCGAATTCATGCCCTTGAGCTGGAGGCTATCTGGGCTGGAAGAGTCCATATTCTTCAGTGACAAGGTCAGCGGAACGCCTTCCAGCTTCAAGGCGGCCGATAAGCGGGCAAACATGGCGTCAAGGCGCTGCTGCTCGGCGATACGACGTTGCCGTTCTGCTTCCTGCTGACGCTCAAGAATTTGCTGCGCCATGATCGCTCTTTGCCGGTCGGCTTCCGCATTGTTCTGAAACATCGAACTGATGAAACTGGAGGCGGCGCCCTGCATGAAGCTGCTGACAAACGGGTTCTTCGTGTTGCTGACGATCAGGAGATTCACGCTGTTGGTCAGCATGTCCTGCTGGAAATTGCCGGTGTTGGAAATGACTGCGCCGCCGGTCGAAGTCGTGCCGCTCGACGAAGTGATTCCACACAATTGTTCGGGCGTCTCGTCCGGCCCGGAGATGGCGGTGTTGGCTGGAATCGTCCGGCCGTCGGGACAGTGCACAGGGACGCCCGTTCTCCAGGGGCCTACGGCCGTGGCTGTCGGTGTCGGGATGTATTGAGCGGGAGCCAGACCGGCAGTGAGCAGGACTGCCGTCGCGATCATCAATGCGCTCTTTTGCATGTTGCTCCCTATGCCCTACCATTGAGGTCCGGGCTAACTCAGAATCGAGGGTGGTCAAGAGAGCGTCAAGGTTACGGGAGTGACCGCAAGCAAAGCCACGGCAGGTGGAAATGCTCGGCACAACCATCAACCGCGAAACGCTTGAAGGATCACGGGGTGTTTCAGCGGTGTTTATTAGCACTACCTCTGGCCCGATGCCCGCGGGCGGTGGCCCTGGAGGTTACCAAAGATGGCAAGCGCCGCGATTTCTGATTGAGGCTCCCAGTCTAACTTCTTTAAGCTTCTATCTATCTGTCCGAAACCACAGGAGAGTACAAGGGTATGCGTTCGACGAATTTCTTAAAGGTCACCTGGTTCCTCGCTTTCGGTTTTCTGACGCTGGCAGGGCCTCAGGCCTCGGCTCGAGAAAAAGCCCCGCGCGATGAAGCGGAGGCCATTCAGTGGGCGCAGGAAGCCCTCACCAAAAACGGCTACCGCAATGTCGAGGTGAACTCGCAATATATCTTGTTCGCGGACGCCAAAGGGAACTACGGAATCGCGCTGGCGCGGATCAACAATATCTCGCAAGAGTACAGCGGCGGCTACGTCTCCAGGGTGTTCTGGCAGGATTATACCCGCGACCAGCGTGATGCCCTTGCGCTCTGGCCGCGTCACGTCCTCAAGTTCGAAGCAGCGCTGGAATATATGGCCGAAAACGCCCGCACCGAGGCGAAAGAAAATCTCGCCCGCGAATACGCAAGTTTTGAAGCGCAGTTGAAAATTTGGCGTGAGGCGGCGGTGAAGCCGACGATGCCGGAGGCCGCGCGCGAGCATCAAGTGCTGGCGGAGTTTGCCTTCAAGGAAAAGAATGTGGACAAGGCAATTTCCGAATACCTGGCGGCTCTCTCCATTTTCCCGACCTGGCCTGAAGGACAGTACAACCTGGCCACCCTCGCGGGCGAAAAGAAAATGTACGAATTGGCCATCCAGCACATGAAAGAGTATCTGGAACTGGCGCCCGATTCTTCCGATGCCCAGGCCGCCAAGGACAGCGTCATTATCTGGAAAGACAAGCTGCAAGGCGTGAATGCCGCGCTTCCAAGCGGACGCCACTGATCCGCACGGGAAAACCAGGAGGATGTAGCTCGCTTCGAGGAAACCGGAGTTTAGTAACTCCCTGCCCTGGAAATACGAGGACTCGCCGCTTGCGACAATTTCATCATCTGCTCTGCTCGATCTTGCTTTTGGCTGCTTCCGTCTTTTGCTTGTTCCCCGGAACCGCCTTGGCGCATGACCACAAGGATTCCGAACCCGACGACGTAGGCCAAGCACGGCAATGGATCGAGCAGGGCCTAGACCATTTCAAAGACGTGAAGATCACCGATCAATACATTTCCTTCTCCGATGCCACGAAAACAAACGTGATTGTGTTACCCAGGATCTACTGGACCAATTACACTCGAAAAATGATCGGCGGCAGACTCTGTGACCTCGTACAGTGGAAGGACTACTCTACCGAACCACTGATCGGGTTTGTGCAGGAGCGCTACTCCCATGGCAACGAAAAACACCTGGAACGCTTCAAGGCCGCACTGGACTATCTTGCGGCAGCGGCGCATGAAAGCGTGATGACTCAACAGGAAGCTCAGTTTGAGCGGTTCAAAGAGCAAGGAAAAGGTTGGCGAGAAGCAGCCGCGAAGCCGGCAATGCCGGAAGCAGCGCGCGAGCACCAGGTTCTCGCAGAATACGCTTTCAAGCAGAAGGACACAGACAAGGCCATCACTGAGTACAGCGCAGCCCTTGAGATTTTCCCGACGTGGCCAGAGGGCCAGTTCAACCTCGCGACGCTGGCGGGCGAGAAGAAACTCTACGGGTCCGCCATCCTGCACATGAAAGAGTACCTGGAGTTGGTCCCTGGGTCAGATGATGCGCGGGCGTCGAAGGACAGCATCATTATCTGGTCTGGAAAGATAAGTTGAACGCATATTTTCCAGAGGTGGCAAGCAGCGAGTCGACGCCTCAATTGAAGAACGTGTCCGCGCCTCACTAGCCTAACTCCGCTAAAAAGGTCCTGATATGCGGGCGTTTCCTTTGTCGCCTCTCTTCCAACGGGTTCCTCGGGCTTTCGGGGTAGGTCGGTGCCACGACTGTCGGCTTCCTGAGTGTTGATCCTCACGGGAACCGAAGAACCGGGATTTGCGGCAACTGCTCTGGCATCGGTCCCAATCCAATTCAATCGTGGATCCCTGTCTTGCTTGGAGCGGGCTTTGTGCGGAATAGTGTAGTACGAGCGTTGGCGGGGTATCGAAAAGCCGGTCTCGGATCCTTCATCAGATCGGGCGCACTGTCGCGAAGCAGTTGGTCAGCTTCCTGAGAACGGTTCTGGGCGGCGAGACAGGCGCCCAGCGCGCTCTCAGGTTCTGCAATCTGCCACGGCAATAACCGAAATGGCTCAGACCGTGCAGAGGTGAGAGCCTTGCGCAAAATGGGTTCTGCCGAATCAGCCTTTCCTTCCAGTGTTAAGGCTTCACCCAACCTCACTTCGGCTGTAACGATCGAAGGATTGCCGCTGCTCAAATTCTTCTCTCGAATCTCAAGAGCGTGCCGCAGCATCGGTTCCGCACCTTGCGAATCGCCTTGAAAGACGCGGTCTTCGGCTACATCGATAAGAGCAGTGGCGACGTCTGGGCTGTCGTCGCCCCCTAGTCGGCGGCTCAGGTCGAGGGCCTGCCGTGCGTAGCTTTCCGCCTTGTCGTACTGCCTCCGGTCAAATTCCAGTTGCCCCAGGCTCGCCAAGATGCGAGCCACATACCAGCTTTTTTCTCCGGAGACTCTGATCGCGACATCAAGCGCAGACTTGAAAGCCTTCTCCGCACCGCCGTAATCAGATCTCTCCTCTAACTCAAGCCCCCAGTTTTTCAAAGCTACGGCTTGCTTCGAATTGTTATCCCCGAAATTCTTGTGCACTAAGATTAGGTTGTCGCGCAAGAAGAGTTCCGCGGTTTGCCACTCTCCCTTCTGCAACAGAATCCACCCAAGATTATTGAGTGAGTAATACACCTCGGGATGCCACTCGCCAAGAATCCGTCGGCGAATGTCGAGCGACTGCCGCTCCATGGTTTCCGCACCTGACAGATCGCCAGCATCAATGAGTGTGCCCGCCAGGTTATGCAACGCGACCACATAGTCCGGCCCGTCCGTTCCTTGTGTACGGCGGCTGATCTCAAGTGCCTGGCGCAACAACTCGGCCGCCTCCTGATAATCTCCCTTGCGCTCCAGCACCAGTGCGAGAAAGTTTTCGATCCCGCTATCGGAATCGTCATGCAACTGGTGCTTGATCATCAGTGCGTGCCGGAGAAGCGGTTCAGCTTCGTTCCATCGGCTCTCAAAATACAGGCACTCCCCCAAACTGCCCATGCTCTGCTCCACCAACGCGTTGTTGTCACCAAATCGCTTCTGGCGAATTGCGAGAGATTGGCGGAATAAAGGCTCGGCCTCTTGATACTTGGTCTCCAGACGTAGTGTCAGCGCCAGCCCATCGAGACTACTTGCGGTGTCCTCGGCGTTGGAACCAGAGGTACTCGTGCGCAGGGAGTAGGCTCGACGGAACAGGGATTCCGCCTGGTCGTAGACTCCGAGCGCAATATAAGCGTGCCCGATGTTGTCGAGCATGCTGGCCTGCAAGACCGGCTGATCGGAGAGCTCAGTATTAATTTTCGCAGCGCCAGCGTCGAGAAGCTCGCGAGCGGTGACCTGCTTGCCTCGCGCCTGCAGCGGCGTAGACGCCTGGAAAATATTGTTCAGGAACTGCGCTTCGCGCTCAGCAGTGAGCCGTTCACGGGTGGCGCGGCGAGCCAGCAGCCCCATGCCAATACTGAAGCCAACCAGCGCTAGGGCAATACAAGCGGTGGCAATCACGGCAGCCTTATGCCGCCTGACAAACTTTCCAGAGGTATACGCCCATGCGTCAGTACGCGCGTGCACCGGATAGCCACGGAGATGAGCATCAATATCCGTCGACAATGCGGAAACTGAGATGTAGCGGCGTGCCGGTTCCTTTCGCATCGCCATCAACACGATGTTGTCCAGGTCGCCGGCGAGTTCTCTTGCACGGCCACGACTACCGGGATCCACATCGTCTCCAGCAATGACACTCGGCGGTTCCGGATCCTGTCCACAGATGACCTGTACTACCTCGAGAGGGCTCTTCGTTTCCAGGCGGAACGGCCGTCTTTCGGCCAGCAGTTCGTACAGCAGCACGCCCAAAGCATAGACATCGGTCGAGGTCGTGATCTGGTCACCGCGTACTTGTTCGGGGCTGGCGTACTCGGGCGTCATCATTCTCTCGGTGGTACGTGTCAACAGCTGCTCATTTGGGTCGGGGCTGAGCAGTTTGGCAATTCCGAAGTCAAGCAGTTTGGGTACACCTTCCTCTGTCACCAGAATGTTTGCTGGCTTGATGTCACGATGCACCACCAGGTTCTTATGGGCATACTCGACGGCCCCACAAACTGTGCGGAATAAATGCAGCCTACCTTTAATTGTGAGACAATGTTGGCGGCAATACTGATCAATGGGAATCCCTTTGACATATTCCATGACCAGATAGGGCGATCCTTCCGCAGTAACCCCTCCATCCAGCAACCGGGCGATATTGGTATGGTTCAGATTGGCCAGAATCTGCCTTTCGGTGCTGAAGCGGAGGAGCATTCCTTGGGATCGTTTTGCCCCGGGGTGCATAAGCTTGATGGCGACTTCCTGCTCGTAGACGTGATCCACGCGCGTCGCCAGGAAGACCTTCCCCATCCCGCCTTCACCCAGCAAGTCGACGAGTTGATAGGGGCCGATTCGTTGGCCGAGACTCTCTGAAGTGAGACTCTGGACGGCTTGCTCTACTGGGTTTTTCAGGAAGCCGAGAGTTTTCTCGGAAGATTTCAGCAGCGAGTCCACTTCATTGCGCAGACCAGAGTCATCGCCACAGGCCTGGTCAAGAAAGGCCACACGCGCGGCGGGTTCCAGATCAAGCGCCTGATAGAAGAGCTGTTCGAGACGGTGCCAATGATCACTGCCCGTAAGCGATACCATGGGACGCGCCCGGCTACGCCGAGTTGCCGGAGAGTTCTTTGTGCAACCAAGCCTTTGCCATCGCTAACTCGCGATGTACGGTCGCAGGGGAAATGCTAAGTGCGGTGGCCGTCTCGTCATAAGTAAGTCCACCAAAGAAAAGCAGCTCAATCACTTGGCTCTTGCGGGCATCGTATTTTGCCAGACGCTGCAGAGCTTCATCTATTTCCAGGATCCCAGCATCCGAGTCAGGGCCAACCAGGATAGCTTCATCGAGAGCAATTCTCTCGGCGCCGGCGCCACGCTTCTGGCGGTTGCGGGTGCGCGCGTGGTCCACAAGGATACGGCGCAGCAGTCGTGCAGATACCGCATAGAAATGTACCCGGCTTTCCCAAGCTACATCCGTGCCCACCAACCGGAGATAAGCTTCATGGACCAAGGCGGTAGCGCGCAGGGTGTGATCGGGGCGCTCCGCGCGCAAACAGTTCGAGGCCAGTTTCCGAAGTTGCTCATACACCACGGGTATCAGCTCATCCAGCGCGTCTTTGCTACCCTCGCTCCACTGCTGTAGGAGCTGAGTCACCAACTGTCGTTCTGGAGACATCGTCGGCATCTCCTTGGGGAAAAGCCACTTACCTTGAACCTTCCTTACACCACCGCCGGGGCGGGCGCGATTCGGCGAATTATAGCTCACCTGCAACCTTGGCAGCCGATGTTTCGACGGCTTGTCCCCAATTCTTTTCATGATTTTGCGTGGCCGGCGAAACTCCGGTGAGGGAATCCGAGGCGGAATGTCGCCTTACTGAATGAAGGCAGATAAACCTCGATTTCAAACTGGAGAATAACCATGTCCCGAGTCACACTTCTTACTCTGTCCATACTCTTCGCGCTGCAAGTTTCGCCTCTTCGCGCCACAACCACCCTGACGGTAGGGGGATGCAAGGCACACAGCTACTCCACCATTTCGGCTGCAGTGGCTGCGGCTCCCGCGGGCGCGACGGTTCAGGTTTGCCCCGGAACTTATCCGGAACAAGTTCTGATTTCTCAGCCACTCACCCTTGAAGGGGTCAGCAACGGGAACGGCGGCGCGGCCGTCATTACATCGCCCAGCACTGGACTGGTTGGGAACGGCTCGTCCCTGTTGTGGGGCACAATTTCCTCACAGGTGCTCGTCGAAAACACGGATGTCACGATCAGTGATCTGGTGATCGACGGAGATAACTCGCAAGTCGCGTGTTCCGAATACAACGCCTATCAAGCCGGCATCTACCTGATCAATTCATCGGCAACAGTAGAGAACGTTGAAGTCCGCAACCAGGAATTCGCTGCGCCCGTCCCTTGTGGAGTTGGCATCTGGGAGGAGATCAACTCATCCTCCAACGCCAGCATTACGATTCAAGATAACAACATTCACGAATTCAGCTTTTATGGCATCTTCGTCGAGAGCACAGGTTCGGAAACAGGCACATTGACGGCGGCCGTCGCTTCCAACTGGATACAATCCAGCAACGGTCTTTACGGCATCGCCGCCTCCGGCTCGGTCGCGGCGCAAATAAACAAGAACCAGATCGCCGGGATCTATAGCGGCATCCTGATGGACGGACTTCCGAACGGGACGGCTACCGCTAATACCCTTCAGAACATTTATACAATTGGGATAAACGCCTACGCACCCAGCCAGATCGTCACTGGCAACCGGATCTCCGGGGTCTTGGAGGGTATCTTTGTCGAATTTGGCCCCGAAACCATCTCGTCCAACACGATTTCCCACACGATCCATGCGGCGATCGACCTGCAATGCTCGCCGGCCACGCTCGAAGGCAACGTCATCAATGGCGGGGGCTTTGGAGTGGTTCTGCCATTGAGCGCGATCCCTGCGTCGAACCAGTTTTACAACGTGGTTGAGCCCGTCCTTGGCGGTACCTGCTAGCCGGGGTGATCTGCGTCGACTGGCGCTAAGAGTTTGCAGCCCAGGCAAAGCGCACACTTCGCGTATTTGCATTACAAGGGCTGTCCCGGAAGAGTTCTTGCGGGCATGAGGGAATTTCCCGCGGAATGTCGCCTTAATAAATGAGAAGCAAAATATAAGTCAACTTCAAAATAGGAGGAAACATCCGATGTCCCGCTTTAAACTCATTGCTCTCGTCATTCTCGCCGCTTTCCAGGTTCGTCCGCTGCACGCTACCGCTGTCTTAGAAGTGGGCAGCTGTTTCGAAGGCGGCTATCCGACAATCTCGGCTGCGGTTGCCGCCGCTCCCCCGGGAGCCACGATTAAGATCTGCCCAGGAACTTATCCCGAGCAAATCGTAATCAGTGAGCCCTTGACTTTGCAGGGATTCAAATTCAACAACAGGGATGAGGTTATCGTCACGGTTCCCAGTTCCGGTCTTTCGGTCAATGGATTCTCGACGCTGGCAGGACCGGTTGCCGCGCAAATTCTGGTCACAGCGGGGCCGGTGACCCTCAGCAACCTGGTCGTTGACGGAAGCAATTCCAATTTTCCTTGCGACTCCAACCAATGGCAAGCCGGCATTTATCTGGAAAGCGCATCGGGTACGGTAAAGGATGTCGAAGCGCAGAACCAGGTCCCGAACTTCATTCGCAATTGCGGCGTCGGCATCTGGGCAGAAAACGACTCCACCCTTCCGATGAGTGTGACGTTTTCCAATAATACGGTGCACGACGTCAACGCATTTGGAGTAATTACGTCGACATCCGGAAGTAGTTCGGGCCTGATGACGGCCACGGTCAGCTCAAACTCAGTGGACACCTACGGCGCCGGCAGCACCGGCATCTACAACTACGGCAACACTGCCTCGACGATTTCCAACAATAACGTTGACCTTTATGGGATAGGGTCGGTGGGAATTCAGCAGCAGTCGCTGAACACCAAGAGCGCGGTCTCGACCAATTCAGTTCAAGGGGCACAAATCGGAATACTGGCTCAGGCGCCCAACAGTACCGTATCGAGCAACCAGCTGTTCGGCAACTCGCTCTACGGAGTGGTTATCGGAGCAGCCGGAATTACCCTGTCGTCGAATACCATCGTCAACAGTGGCAGCGCCGGCATCAATCTGGGCTGCTATTCAACCACGCTCAAGAGCAACACTGTGAATGGTGCTCCTAATGGGACTATCAATCAGATATTCACAACCGTGCCCGCAGGCAACAACTTCTTCAATGTCCCAGCGCTCCTGGGCGCTGGGTGCCAGTGATCTGATCCTGCGCGGTACGCAGCTCCAGATCAACGATAAGGAGAAACCTGTGAAGAACCACAATGCCCTGTCTCGGGCTGAGAAGGCAGATCCTCCTGTGATTTCGCGAGTACGTAGGAGACTTTGGCTAAGAGACCGTGCATGGAGAGCCAAAGCGAGTGTGCCTTAGGCGCTAGCTCCGGTGGCGTGACAAGCAATCCCAATTGATCCCGGGACAGAAGTCGTCTTGGGGGAAGTTTGGCTCTCTAGCCACACAATCGCCATCGATTCGCCTTCGGGAGCATTACGAAACGGGACTGTTTAGAGCGTCAGAGGGGGTAGTAGAGAGTCTCCGGAAAATTTCAAACTCGTTGATTCCGTGCAACCTACGCAAACCTCGGCTCTTGC
>CAYOVU010000133.1:0-80197 GCA_964407505.1 uncultured Acidobacteriaceae bacterium
TCAATCATTCAGCGAACTGCTTTCCCAGATCCGCAACAAGGTGGTGGGAGCTTTGTCCCACGATCTTTATCCCTTCGCGTTAATGGTTGAAAAGCTTGGAATCGCACGTGATTCGTTTGCTCCTCCTGTTTTTCAGAGCATATTTGCCTTGCAAAAGACTTACGGGAACTCGGAAGAGTTTGTGCGACTTGCTGTAGAAGAGCCAGGAACGCACCTCAGATTAGGGGCCCTACAATTGGAACCGGTGCAGGTTCCAGAGGAATCAGCCTTATTTGACCAAAGCTTGACTTGTGCCGAAGGGCCGCGAGGACTTTCAGGAACTTGGCAATATAGCAGCGACCTTTTCGACCGAGGCACAATCGTGCGCTGGGTTGAGAATTTCCGAGTATTGCTGGAGGCCGTTGTCTTTGATCCAGAAACACCAGTGAGCCGGTTAAACATTATTAGTGAGAAGGAACGTACGACACTGCTGGAGGCCAGTACCTCTGTATTGGTGGGGTATGGCGGTGGGGGGTGTGTGCATGAGGAGGTCGAGGAGCGGGGGAGAGTAAGTCCGGGGAAGGCGGCGATCGCGTATCGCGGGCGGGAACTGAGTTATGGGGCATTGAATGCGCAGGTGAACCGGGTAGCGAGATATCTGCGTCGCATGGGAGTTGGCAAGGGAGACCTGGTGGGGGTCTTCATGCGCCGGACGCCGCAGATGGTTGCCGCCATGCTCGGTGTGTGGAAGACGGGAGCGGGTTATGTGCCGCTGGATCCGCAATATCCGCCAGAACGGCTGCGATTCATGCTACAGGATGCCGCTCCCAAGCTAGTGATTACGACCTATAGCTTGCGTGAACGGGTGGATGACACTCTGTCGACAATCCTGTGCGTCGATGAGGAGAAAGAGCAGATCGAGAAAGAGAGTTCCGAAAACCTCAACGAAGTTGTAAGCAGCGGGCAAGTTGCCTGCCTGGTCTATACGTCTGGTTCGAGCGGCCAACCCAGAGGGGTGATGCTGGCCCATCAGAGTGCAATGTCGTTTGTGACGTGGGCGAAGAGCGCCTTTAAGCAGGAAGAACTGGAAGGAGTGTTGGCGGCGGCTTCGATTGGCTCTGACCTTTCTATCTTCGAGTTATGGGCAACTTTGAGTTGCGGCGGGACGGTTGTACTGGCCGATAATCTGATGGACTGGTGGGAACATATAGACGACGAGGACCCCCACCCCGTATGTCTTATCAACACTCTACCTTCAGCGATGACTAAGTTGATCCAACAGGGTTCGCTGCCCAAAAGCGTGCGCACGGTAAATCTCACCGGAGAGGTTCTGAACACGGCGCTTGTCAATCAGTTGGCCAAGGCCGGGGTTATAAAGCAAATCAACAACCTCTATGGACAGAGTGAGACGACCACTTACTCTACCTGGACGTCGGTCAGCGCGGGAGGCCAAATTACGATTGGTCGAGCGGTTACGAACACTCAGTTATACGTGCTGGATGAGGAGATGCAGCAGATTCCTATCGGGGTGGTAGGAGAGTTATACGTTGGAGGAGATGGCCTTGCCCTCGGTTACTGGAAGAACTTCAGGCTGACTGCCGAGCGGTTCTTGCCGAATCCCTTCAGCGAGGGAAACGGATCGCGGATGTACCGCACGGGAGATATGGTGCGGTGGCATGAAGATGGACAATTGGAATATCTGGGCCGCGCCGACCAACAGGTGAAACTGCGCGGCTATCGCATCGAACTGGAAGAGGTCGAAGCCGCAGTGCTCGACCACTCTGGGGTTTCACAAGCTGTCGTAGTGGTACGAGCGGATCATACGGGTGTGAAGCGGTTGATGGGATATGTGGTAGGCCGTGACGATAAGTTAGACCTGGGACAGCTCCGCAGCTACTTACAACAACGGCTTCCGGAGTACATGGTGCCGTCTGCCTTTCAACAGTTAGACAGTCTGCCGCTTACCCCCAACGGCAAGGTAGATCGCAAAGCGCTTGCTGAGCCGGAAAAGAGAAAAACGGTTGAACAATCTGGTGATGTGGCTTTAACACCGACCGAAGAAATCATCGCAGGAATGTGGTTGAGCTTGCTGGGAAAGTCAGATATTCGGCGGGACGACAACTTCTTTGACCTGGGCGGCCACTCGCTGTTAGTAACGCAGGTGATATCCCGGATCCGGGAAGTGTTTCAAGTCGAGTTACCACTGCAGGTGATGTTTGAGACCCCAACGGTCGCGGGGTTGGCTCACAGCATTGAGAGTTCCACAAGAATCGAAGCGCCTCCACTGAAACGCCGTTCACGGCAGGAACGTATTCCGCTCTCGTTCGGCCAGGAGCGGCTGCGGTTTCTCAGCCGTTACGAACTTGAAACCAGCTTATACAACGTTCCCGTGGCGGTGCGTTTGAAAGGAGCATTGAACGTTGAAGCCGTCAAAGCCAGTCTGCAGGAGATGGTCAATCGACATGAAGTGCTGCGCACCAGCTTTCCCGAAGTCGGCGACAGCACGATCCAGGATATTGCCGCAGAAATGGAAGTACCGTTTGCGATGTCGGAGATTGGTGAGGACGAACTCGATCCGGTTCTTCGCGAACAGGCACGGCAATCGTTTGATCTGAGTAACTGGCCGCTGATCCGGGCATCGCTGTTCCGTATCGGTAGTCAGGACCACGTCCTACTGGTTGTGTCTCATCACATTGTTTCTGATGGTTGGTCGCTGGGAGTGATGCTGCGTGAGTTCAACGCGCTGTACGACGCCTTCAGCCGAGGCACGGTGTCGCCATTACCACCGCTAGCGATTCAGTATGCCGATTATTCGGAGTGGCAACGAGAATGGTTGCAAGGGGAGGTTCTCGAAACGCAACTCGACTACTGGAGAAAGCAGTTAGAGGGCATTGAAGTATTGGATTTACCCACCGACCGGCCGCACTCAGCCAAACCAACACTGGCTGGAGCGATGGAGATATCGCGGTTACCCGAGCCACTGGTTAGTAAGTTGAAATCTCTAAGCGACCAGCAGGGCGTTACGTTGTTTATGACCCTGTTGACGGCTTTTGAGATCCTTTTATATCGCTACACCGGCCAGACGGATATCTCAGTTGGTTCGGCGATTGCCAACCGCAGCCGGCAGGAACTGGAACGACTAATAGGGTTTTTTGTAAATACCCTGGTGCTGCGCACCCGGTTTGCAGAAGATTCGTCTGTATCTGAATTATTGCAGCGAGTACGCGACGTGTCGTTGCAGGCTTACGCCCACCAGGATATTCCCTTCGAGCGCCTTGTCGAAGCTCTGGATCCGGCCCGTGAGCTCGGCCGTACGCCCTTCTTTCAAGCTGTGTTTGCTCTGCAGAACGCTCCTCTGCCGAAGGTTTCGTGGGACGGCCTGGAAGCGACAGCCAGCATCCTGGAAACCGGTGCCGCGAAGTTCGATCTGAGTTTGTCGGCGCGCGAAGAAGAGGGCGAGCTGGAGTTATCGCTCGAGTACCGGACGGAGTTATTCGACGCAGAACGCATGAAACGGCTGCTGCAGCACTATCGAACTCTGCTGGAAGTAATTGCAGTTTCCGTGGAGACCCGGATCAGTGAGATTGAAATCCTGAGCGAGGCTGAGCGACAGCAGTTACTGGTGGAGTGGAATCGCACGGAAGTTGAGTATGAGAGCGATAAGTGCGTACATCAGTTATTCGAAGAACAGGCCGCAAAAGCGTCGCAGGCTGTGATAGCGGTAGATGAAGATAGAGAGATCAGTAATACTGAGTTGAACCGGCGAGCGAATCAGTTGGCCCATTACCTGGTGAAGATGGGAGTAGGGCCGGAGGTTAGAGTTGGCATTTGTATGGAGCGGAACCTGGAGATGGTGGTCGCTCTGATGGGTATTCTGAAGGCAGGCGGGGCCTATGTGCCGTTGGACCCGGCCGATCCCAGCATACGACGGAACTACGTGGCGAAGGATGCCGGGGCTAAGTTTGTGTTGACGAATGAACGATTTACTCAGCAGATGGCTGGGTGTACCGAACATGTGGTGGATTTAGAAGAAGCGAGAGAAGAAATCGAAAAGCGGAGCGGCGACAATCTAAATGTGCATTTAGATGCGGAGAACCTAGCCTGGGTAATTTACACCTCTGATTCTACTGGCCAGCCCAAGGGGGCGGCGATTTGTCACCGCAGTGCGGTGAGCTTGATGCAGCCGGCTTTGATTGATGCAATTTATCAGAATCCATCAGTAGAGAGATTGTTGAATCTCTACGGGCCCACCGAAGATACGACTTATTCCACTTATGGCGAAGTACAGGACGATGGGACTGGCTTGGTGACGATCGGGCAGCCGCTGTCCAACACCCAAGCATACGTTCTGGACGGGCATATGAAACTGGTGCCGGTTGGCATCAAAGGGGAACTCTATCTTGGCGGTGCGGGACAAGCGCGTGGATATCTGAACCGGCCGGAACTAACGGCTGAAAAGTTCGTACCCAATCCTTTCAGTAAGACCGGTGGTGAGCGTTTATATCGCACAAGCGATCTGGTCCGCTATCAAGAGAACGGCAATTTGGAGTTCTTAGGACGGCTCGATTCTCAAGTGAAGATGCAAGGATACCGAATCGAGCTGGGAGAGATCGAAGCGGCAGTGCTCGACTACCCTGGGGTTACGCAAGCGGCAGTGATCACGCGAGAGGACAAGCCCGGAAACGTGCGCCTAGTAGGTTACGTGGCTGGCAGCGAGAGACTGGATGTTGATCGCTTGCATAGCCACTTACAGCAACACTTGCCGGAGTATATGGTTCCCGTGGCTCTGATGCAGTTGGACATGTTGCTGCTTACCCCGAATGGCAAAGTGGACCGCAAAGCTCTCATTGAGCTGGAGAGCAAGCAGGCAATGGAAGAAGCCGGCAGTCTGGCATTGACACCCACGGAAGAATTAATAGCAGGCGTCTGGGCGAGCTTGTTGGGGAAGTCAGATATTCGGCGAGACGATAACTTCTTCGATCTGGGTGGACACTCACTGCTGGTCACACAAATGTTGTCGCGGCTAAGACAGGTCTTCAATCGCGAGATAGAACTGCGCGCGATGTTCGAGTCGCCGGTTCTCAAAGATCTTTCGGCATACGTCGATCGACTTACGGACCCAGCTCAACTTGCCACGGCCCGGCCTATCCTTCCCATCTCGAGAGACAGGGATTTACCGCTGTCTCTCCAGCAAGAGCAGCTTTGGTTCTTGGAGCAGATTACCGCCGGCAGCACTGCGTACAGTCTGCCGGGTGCGGTGCGCCTGAAGGGCGATCTGGACAAACGTGCTCTGCGGTTGAGTCTTGAGGAGATCGTGCGGCGGCATGAAATATTGCGGACGAGTTTTGTGCAGGTTGACGCCAAGCCGAAGCAGCATATTCACGAAGCTGGGAACTTCGAGCTCGTCGAGCGCGATCTTCGGGACGCAGCTAGCGGAGTGGCTACAGAGGCACGAATCGACAGCGAGATGAAGGAAGAAGCGACCTCTCCCTTCCTGCTCAGTGAGCCGAACCTATTCCGGGCAAAACTACTGCAAGTTGCCGAGCGGGACTACGTACTGCTGCTGACACTGCATCACATCGTCTTTGATGGTTGGTCGGTAGGTGTGATGGTCAATGAGTTAGATCAGCTTTATAAGGCATACCGCGAAGGCCGGCCCTCCTCGCTTCCTGAACTCTCCATCCAATACGCGGACTACACCGTGTGGCAGCGAGAACTGGTAGCGGACGGAAAACTTACGGATGGCCTGGAGTATTGGAAAAAAGAATTGGAAAATCTCTCCGACTTGGATGTACCCACCGATCGTCCCCGGCCCGCAGTGCAAAGTTTTCGCGGCACGGTAGAAAGATGGGAGATGTCCCAAGAGGCCAGCGCCGCCTTGAGGAAGGTTAGTCAGGAGCAGGGAGTAACCCTATTTATGGCCTTGCTAGCTGGCTTCCAGATTCTGCTGGCACGCTACAGCGGCCAGCAGAACATCGTGGTTGGATCGCCGATCGCGAACCGGGCACAGCCGGAGTTAGAGGCACTGATTGGTTTCTTCGTTAACACACTGGTGCTGCGCGGCAACTTAAATAGCGATTTGACCGTCGAGAAAGCTCTGCAGCGCGCTCGCGAGGTGTGTCTGGGAGCGTATGCGCATCAAAGCGTGCCATTTGAGCGCCTGGTGGATGAGTTGCAGCCGGAGCGAGACTTAAGTCGGTCGCCATTATTTCAGGCGATGCTTGTGTTGCAGAACGCGCCTGTTAGTGCGCTACAGATGCACGGCGTGGAAATCAGCATGCTCCCGTCCGCCACTTCCGGCGCCAGATTCGATCTGACTTTGATGGTTGAAGACGATCCCGAGCAACTCCGCGGAATGATGGAATACTGCACGGATCTGTTCGAGCGACCGACGGTGCAGCGGGTGCTTGGCCATTACAAACAGGTCTTGAGTGAGATCGCTCGAGATCCTGGACAGCTTATCTCGACTCTGCCCCTGCTGAGCCCGATCGAGCGCCAGCAGTTACTCACCGAGTGGAACCACCCGTATGCAGAGCCACAGCAAAGCTGTTTGCATGAACTGTTCGAGCAGCAAGCAGGCCTAACGCCCCATGCCAGGGCGGTTGAGCACAAGGGCCATTCGCTCACATACTCTGAGCTAAATCAGCGGGCGAACCAGTTAGGATATTACTTAAATAAATTCGGTGTAGGTTCAGAAAAGTTAGTTGGCATTCTTCTGCCACGATGCTCCGAGCTGTTAGTGGCAATGATTGGTGTGCTCAAGGCGGGTGCAGCCTACGTGTTACTGGATGCAGACAATCAGGGGCAATTGGCCTACATAGTAAAAGACGCCAGACCAGACGTGATATTGAGTGAACAACGCTTAAACCACAAGTTGCCGGCACACTCAGGCAGAACGGTTTACTTGGATACCGAGTGGAATGAGATCAGCCAAGAGAGCGTGCAAAACGTAGAAGCACGCGTTCACCCGGAGAACCTGGCTTACATTACGTATCGGTCGGAAGGCACAAAAGCTCCGGAAGGCGTAGCCGTACAACATGGCAACGTGGCAGCATTGGCGCGCTGGGCGCAGTCCGTGCTTTCGGCCGACGATCTGCCAAGAGTACTCACCTCGAATCCTCCAACTTCTAATTTATCGATTCTAGACACTTATATTCCACTGTGCTGCGGCGGCACCATGGTTGTACTGGAGAAGTCATTCGAAACAGTCGACATCGCGGAGAGTGCTGGGGGGACGTTGATCAACTCCACTCCCTCAGCCATACGGGAGTTCATCCGGAGAAAAGCAGTGCCTTCTTCGGTGCGCACGATTATTTTGGCCGGTGAGCCGGTACCTTCCGGGCTAGTAAAAAAGATTTGCGACGGCAGCGACGTAAAGCGAGTGTTGAACCTGTACGGACATTCGGAGACGGCATTCTGTTCCACTGTGGCAGAGTTGCAGCCCGAAAATGAGGAGATGAAAATTGCGATCGGCCGGCCTGTAGGAAATACACAGGTATTTGTGCTGGACGCGCAGATGGAACTCGTGCCAGCAGGCATCGTGGGCGAGTTATACGTAACAGGTGCAAGTCTGGCACGAGGATACTTCAATCGCCCTGATCTAACGATCGATCGCTTTATGCCCAACCCCTTTAGTGGTACAGGAGGAGAACGTCTCTACCGCACCGGAGACCTGGCTCGATATAGCGCGAAGGGCGAGCTCGAGTTATGGGGACGTTCGGGTCAGAAAATAATAATTCGCGGCCATCGTATTGACTTGGAAGAAATCGAGATGGTGTTGGAGCGGCAGTCGGAGGTAGCAGATGCGGTGGTTATGGTTCAGGAAACCGGGACTGCCGGGAACGAGCTTGTTGCGTATATTGTTCCTCAAGAGTCAAGCGCCCTTACAGGCAATGTCTTAGAGCGAACGTTGCGGGTGGCGCTCAAGCAAAGGCTGCCCGAGTACATGGTCCCCTCTCACTGGGTGACATTAGAGAGGTTGCCGCTCTGTGCTGACGGGAAACGAGATCGCAGTGCGTTGCCCGTGGTGCAAGCCAAGTCCCAACCAGCGCAATCGGTGAGTTTGCCGGCCAGCGACACGGAGAAGGTTGTCACCGCAATTTGGAAACAGATTCTCAAGATTGAAGAAGTCGGAGTAGAAGACAACTTCTTTGATGTCGGCGGCCAATCCTTGCTCATCCCGGAAGTCCATGGGGCTCTGCAGAAACAATTTGGTACGAGCCTAACGGTGGTCGAGTTGTTTCAGTACTCGACCATTCGCTCGTTGGCGGACCGTCTCGATTCGGAAAAGACGCCATCTCCACAGATTGCGCCAGCTATGATGGCCGAAATCATAGAACCAGAGCAGCCAAAGATCTTTACCAAAGGCTTTGCCGTCATCGGCATGGCTTGCAGGTTCCCCGGCGCTCGAAACATCAAAGAGTTTTGGAACAATCTCCACGCGGGGGCGGAGTCAATCGTGGACTTCTCAGAAGAAGATCTGCGAAAGGCCGGAATACCCGAATCTATCTTTACTTCTCCCACTTATATAAAGCGTGGGGCAGTGATTGATGATGTCGACATGTTTGATGCCCGGTTCTTTAACATGAGCGCCCGCGAGGCCGAGTTGGTTGATCCACAACAGCGAGTCTTGCTGGAGTGCGCTTGGGAGGCTCTGGAGGATGCCGGATATTCTTCGGACGCCTATAAAGGCAGAGTAGGTGTCTATGCCGGCAGCGGAGCTCCTACTTACTTATTGAACTTAGGAATCGATCACAAAGCAATGGACCCCAACGATGCCACGCCGATGTTATTTGCCAACACTAACGATCTTCTGGCAACGCGAGTGGCCTATAAGTTGAACTTAACTGGACCTAGTATCACTGTACAGAGCGCCTGCTCGACTTCCCTCGTAACGGTACATGTGGCTTGCCGGGCTTTACTGAATCAAGAGTGCGATATTGCATTAGCTGGTGGCGTTACGATTCGGACTCCACAGGTCATGGGAGATTCGTTCATGGAAGGCGGAATCGTCTCTCCCGATGGCCACTGCCGGACATTCGACGAGCGCGCACAAGGCACAGTGCGCGCCAACGGGGCGGGAATCGTTGTGCTGAAGCGGCTGGAAGACGCTCTTCGCGACCGGGATTGCATTCATGCGATTATTCGGGGCTCAGCTATTAATAATGACGGATCACAGAAGGTAGGCTTCGCGGCACCCAGCGTCAGCGGACAGCGGGATGTGATTCAACAGGCGCTTTGTGATTCCGGACTCGATCCGGAAACCATCAGTTATGTCGAGGCGCATGGAACTGCGACTCCGATGGGAGATCCAATTGAAGTAACTGCTTTAACGCAGGCATTTCGTGGCGGCACTGACAAGAAAGCTTTTTGTGCAGTTGGCTCAGTCAAGTCCAACATTGGCCATACTGATTGCGCTGCCGGAGTGGCAGGCTTGATCAAGACAGTGCTCGCACTCGAGCACAAAAAAATCCCCGCTACGTTGAACTTCCAGCGGCCCAACCCGATGATCGATTTTGTGAACAGTCCGTTCTATGTGAATAAAACTCTCAGTGAATGGAAAACCAACGGTGGACCGCGGCGCGCCGGGGTAAGTTCGTTTGGCATAGGTGGCACCAACGCCCATGCTGTGGTGGAAGAGGCTCCAGCAGTTGAGTCCGGCAAAGAAACTCGGTCGTATCAGATGCTTGTCGTTTCGGCTAAGACGAGTACTGCGCTTGAGGCCGCAACTAGTGATCTGGCTGCATATCTGGAGGCGCACAAAGAGGTCAACCTTGCGGATGTTGCTTACACGTTGCATCTTGGGCGGCGGGAGTTTAGCCATCGACGCGTGATCGTAGGCAAGGACGCGGAAGACGCTTTTTCAGCGTTGAACTCGCTCGACGTGAAGCGGGTAGTTACCGGATTTCAGGAACCAAAGGCTCGGCCTGTCATCTTCATGTTCCCCGGCCAGGGCGCACAGTACGTAAATATGGCCGCCGGCTTGTATGCCAATGAGCCCGTCTTCAAGCAAGAAGTGGACCGATGTGTAGAGATTTTGCAGGAGCATCTCGGATTTGATCTTCGCGAGATTTTGTATCCCAAAAATGAAGTCAACGCTTCCGGGAGCGACGCACGATTGCTGCAAACGCAGATAACTCAGCCGGCGTTGTTTGTGATTGAGTATGCGCTCGCTCGACTGTGGATGGATTGGGGAATTCAACCGCATGCCATGGTTGGGCATAGCATCGGCGAATACGTAGCGGCGTGCCTGGCCGGAGTATTCTCGCTCGAAGATGCTCTGGCCTTAGTTTCTGCTCGCGGCAGGTTGATGCAATTGCTGCCCTCGGGGAGTATGTTGATGGTTCCTCTACCAGAAAAGGAAGTTATACCCCTGCTTAGTGATGACCTATCACTGGCTGCGGTAAACAGTCCGGAATTTTCCGTGGTATCCGGGCCTGCGGAAAGTGTGGAGCGGCTTGAGCAAGAGTTGACGGCAAAGAAGTTGGCCTGCCGGCGTTTGCAGACTTCGCATGCGTTCCACTCGGCGATGATGGACCCGATTCTTGAATCCTTCGCCGCCGAATTCCGTAAAGTTCGCATGCGAGCTCCGCAGTTGCCGTATATGTCTAACCTTACCGGTACTTGGATCACTGAAGGCGAAGCGACCAATCCCGAGTATTGGGTTCAGCACTTGCGCCGGACAGTGCGTTTTGCCGACTGCGTTCGCGAGTTAGTGAAAGATCCAGACTGGGTGCTCCTTGAAGTCGGGCCCGGGCGGACGTTAAGCACACTGGCGCGCTGGAATCCTTACCGAGCCCAAGGTCAGGTCGTGATCAATTCTGTTCGCCATCCAGATGACTTACTTGAGGATGAAGCATTCTTGTTGGTGGCTGCCGGTAAACTCTGGATGACCGGCGTGCAGTTTGATTGGCCTCGATCCTATCGGCATGAAGAACGAAAACGAGTATCTCTCCCGACCTATCACTTCGAACGCCAGCGCTACTGGATCGAACCTAAAAAGAAAACAACGTCGGCGTCTCCGCTAGGGATGAGCACAGAAAAGAACAAAAATTCCGACGAATGGTTCTACTTGCCGTCGTGGAAGAGAACAGCCTTAACTTCCGGAGCAGAGCAAGAACCACCCATTGGACCGTGGTTGATTTTCTCCGACTGCTTTGGCTTTGGAGAACGATTGAAATCCGAAGCTCAGCGACGCGGAATAGAGGTGTTATCGGTTGCAGAAGGTCCGCGGTATGATCAGGCGGCTGATTCCTTTACGATTCGTTCTGGGGAGGACTCTGACTTCCAGTCTCTTTTCAAGACCCTCAAACAAGCGGGAAAATTACCGTCGAAGATCCTCTATTTATGGACTATCGCCGACACGGATCACAATACCCTGGGAGCAGAACAAAGCGATCTGGAGCCAAGCTTCTTTAGTCCCGTGCTCCTTGCTCAAGCAATCGGTTTGCTGGCGAATGCTTCTCCAATCGAATGGATAATTGTGTCCAACTCCCTTTACGACGTCATCGGTGAACCTATTCACCATCCAGAGAGGGCAACGCTGCTAGGGCCTTGCCACGTGATCCCGCAAGAATATCCGAATGTGTCTTGCCGCAATGTTGACTTCGACTTTACTGCCCGCGAAATTCCCACGGCGGAAGTGATAGCTAACCTTGTTGAGGAGGTTGTTAACGGTTCAACGGAAAAGGTAGTCGCTTATAGAAGAGGATGGCGATGGGCACAAGTCTTTGAGCACTTACGCTTACCTGCCGCCGATCGCAATGTTCCCTTACGTGAAAAGGGAACTTACCTTATCACCGGCGGTCTAGGAGGAATCGGCTTGGCCATTGCCGAACATCTGGCTGAGACATCCCGAGGCCGGCTTATCTTGGTGGGAAGGTCGCAGTTTCCGCAACAAGAACAATGGGAAGACTGGCTGCAAACCCATTCTGAACAGGATGGAGTAAGTTCTAAAATCCGGAAGCTACGGTCGCTGGAAAAGATGGGCGCGGAGGTGTTGGTAGTTAGGGCTGACGTAAGTGATGGGCAGCAGATGCGGTCTGCCATCGATCATGCGCAGAATCATTTCGGTCCGCTCAACGGTGTCGTGCATTGTGCCGGAGTACCCGGTGGCGGTGTGATTCAACTCAAGACGCGTGAAATGGCCGACGCGGTTTTGGCGCCTAAGGTAAAGGGCACGATGGTACTGGCATCGGTGCTGGGTAAAACGCCGCTGGATTTCTTTGTCGTGTGCTCATCGCGCACTTCCATCACAGGTTCCTTTGGGCAAGTTGACTATTGTGCCGCCAATGCATTTCAGGATGCATTCGCACATTTCAGCCGTCAAAACGGCTCTCCGGCAATGGTTGCCATCAACTGGGACGCATGGGCAAATGTGGGCATGCTCGCCAGCGCTGCGATTCCCGGCGCCACACAAGCCGAGCCTATCTCCCAGGAGACGGGAGAGAAAGTTGACCATCCATTCTTCGATGCTCGAATCGTGGAGTCTGCGGATCGCGAAGTATATGTGACAACCATGAGTCCGTTGACGCACTGGATCTTGGACGAGCATCGCATTGCAGGCAATCCGATCATTCCCGGAACTGCGTATCTGGAAATGGTTCGCGCGGTGGTGGAGAGGTATGCAAGCGGTCGGGACATAGAGATACGAGATGTATTTTTCCTCGCTCCGCTTGGTTTGCGTGAAGATGAAAAGCGGGAAGTAAGGTTGATTCTTGAAAGGCAGGGGGAAGGGTACACATTCCGCATCCTCGGCAAAGTGGGCGAAGACAACGGGGCTGAAGCTCGATGGAACGATTACTCGACGGGCACAGTAGCATTTTTGGAGCAAAAACGCAAAAGGCCACGAGACCTGGAGACGATCAAACGAAGGTGTAACTTACAGCAGGTCGCGTTTACAGACGAGAGTAAGCGTGATGAAGATCTCGGACCCAGGTGGCAGACTCTAAGGCAAGCGTATGTAGGGGATCACGAATTGTTGGCAGTATTTGAGCTGCCGGAGCAGTTCATGGGAGATTTCGAGAAGCTCAAGATGCATCCTTCGCTGCTGGACCGTTCCATGGAAATAGGCAAGCACTTCCTCTTCCCAGTGGGGGTGTATTTGCCGATGGGGTATCGACGACTGACGATTAAACAGCCTCTTGGAAAAAAAATTTACACTCACGTCGTTTTCGATCCAGCCAAACGTCAGGATGGAGAGACAATGTTGTGCGATGTCACCATCTTTGATGAACATGGTGAGGAGTTGTTGGAGATCGACTCATTCTCGCAGAAAAGGGTTAACGACATTGCAGCTCAGATTAAGGCGGTCGCCAAAAAACAGTATCGGCGGAGCGGGGAAGAGTCAGCGACCAAAAATGCAAGTCTGGCGAACGCGTCTGCGAAAGCCAAGGAGCAAGGACTCAGTGTGCGGGAAGGCGTGATGGCATTCCGGCGAATCCTTCAGCTGAAGTCCGAGCCGCAAGTGATCGTATCTACCAATGACCTGCAAGCCCTGATCCTTCAGGCCAGGAGCCGCAGTCCGATCTCCGAGATGCTGGCGCAGGCAGCGGAAGCCCCAGTTGCTTCCGGTTCAAGGCATCCTCGTCCCGCTATCGTGACGCCCTATCAAGCTGCAAACACTCCCGTAGAGCAGAAAATTGCCGAAGTGTGGCAACAAGTGCTGGGCATCGATCAGATTGGTGTCAATGACAATATTTTCGACTTAGGAGGCGATTCGGTCCAAGGTATTCAGATTGTGGCAAAGATCAATCAGCAAGGCTTCCAGTTAACTGCCGCACAATTGTTCGAGCATCAGACAATCGCCGCATTAGCGGCGGTTGCAGCAACATCAGAAGCTGTGCATGCCGAGCAGGGAGAAATTGTTGGCGATGTTAATGTCACGCCGGCTCAACGCAAAGTTCTTGAACAGAATGTTCCACTTATCCTTATCCAACATTACAGTCAGTCCGTCTTTGTGGAGCTTCCGGCAACTACTAACACGAGCTTACTGCGCCGCGCAGTTAGCTCAGTGATAAGCCACCATGATGCTTTGCGCACCCGATTTGAGCTTATAGCTTCCCAATGGCGGCAGGGAGTGGCAAAATCCAGCGACGATGTGCCGTTCTCAGCAATTGATTTCTCGAAGCTTAGCCAAGCCGACAAGTTAGTTGAATTTGATCGTGAAGTTGCCAGGTTGCAGGCAAGTCTCGATCTGGCTCACGGACCTCTATTTCGTGCCGTTTTCTTTTCTTTCGGAACAGAAGCTCCAGGACGCCTGCTGCTGATTGCTCATTCGTTAGTGGCTGATCGCTTATCGATGAACACTATAGTGGAAGACCTGAATCTGGTTTACCAGCAATTGCTCCAGAGCGCTGATGTCCGCCTTCCAGAAAAGACGACCTCCTACCAATATTGGGCGAGCAAGCTGTTCACCTTCGCAAATTCTCCTACAGTACGGGAGGAGAGCCGCGAGTGGCTGGGTGAGTCCAGGTCTGCGGTCGCGGACCTTCCGATAGATTTTCCGGGTGGCAATAACACTGTGGAGTCGGAAGTAAGTGTTTCGCGGTCGCTTGCGTACGAAGAAACGAAGAGCTTATTGCAATATACCACCGCTGTTACTCACACGGATGTAAGAGAGTTACTGCTGGCGGCACTTGCTCAAAGCCTGGGTAAGTGGGCGGCAACTAATAAACTGCTGGTGGATGTTGAAGAACATGGAAGAGAAGAATTGTTTCCAGAAGTAAACCTTTCGCGAACCGTCGGTGCATTTGCAGCGACAGCGCCAGTTCTTCTGCAGGGGTTGTGTCTTGAGGATCTCAATAAAACGCTTACATCAGTCAAGGAACAAGTCCGCCGCATTCCAAGACACGGGATTGGATACGGACTCTTGCGCTATCAAACTGAGGACTTGACGCTGTCTTCGAAGCTGAAGTCAATGCCGCAGCCCCAGATCAAGTTTAGGTACCTCGGAAACATTGAGCAAAAGATCCAACCGAACGACGTTTTCAGGCAATTAAACGAACCGGTGGCGCATACGCGCGACCCACGTACCGGCCGTGGCTGCCTCTTTGAAGTCAGCACCCTTATTACAGATGGAAAGCTCTGGGTGAAGTGGGATTATAGTAGTGCGCTGCACAGTTCTGCGACGGCTGACCAATTGGCCGCCGACTTTATGGAAAGCGTGCGGGAACTGATCGCCCTTTCTGCCTCGACTGAAGCCGAAACATTCAGCCCATCTGACTTCCCTCTCGCCGGCTTGGACGAAAAAGGCTTACTGGAACTGGAAGATGCGTTGGCGGAAGCAGACGAGTCCGATAAGAGCGGCGACGACAGCAGCCAAGAGCGGACCGCAATTGCTTGAGCTGAATCTCACTTTGGTAACAAGAAGGTTTCTGTTGCTGGGAAGCGTTCGTGAGGAATAGGGTTTCGACTGTTCTTCTTGAATCCCCTTCAAAACAACCTTTCTTACGGTAGGCATCTCCAAGATGCCGAGGAGCAAACGTGTCGAATTCTGATTTAACCTCAGTCCTGTTCATACTCCTACTGCTTGTGGGTTTGGCGCAGTTGTCGGGCTATTTTTTTGTAAAACTGCGGCAGCCAAAGGTGGTTGGCGAAATCCTCGCGGGCATCGTGCTGGGGCCCGATTTGATCGGCCGATTACCGTTCGCGGCAGGGCTGATGGAAGCCACAAAGCATCAGGTAAACATTTTGAATTTCGTTTACTGGCTCGGATTGTTGTTGCTGATGTTCTTATCGGGAGCGGAAGCCCACGAGTTGTTCGGTCGGGAAGAGCGCCGTGAAGTAGCTTGGCTTACTATTGTGGGTACGGGAATGCCATTTGTTCTCGGACTTATGTTGGGACCGCGGTTCATCAGCCCGGCTCTTGCCGGCCCCAACGGTAATCGCATTTCTCTGATCATCATTCTCGCCGTTGGGGTCGCTGTAACTTCTGTTCCGGTTGTTTCGAAGATTTTTGCTGATTTGAAGATACTCCATACCCGCTTTGCAAGAGTCGTTCTCGGCGTCGCCATGCTTGAGGACATCGTGTTGTGGTTGGCGCTGGCGGTAGCGACCGCGATAGCAGGCAAAACTGTAGTCAACTCGAGAGAGATTTCAGTTCATTTGATCGGGACGATTACATTCTTTGGACTGGGCTTAACAATCGTTCCCCGTATCGTAAAGCGGATTAATAGATCACGATTTAATGTGATCGCGAAACATTCGCCGGTCGCTTACACGATTGCGGTGCTTCTTGGATATTGTGTAGTCGCTGGAGTGCTCAATGTTAGCCTGGTATTCGCCGCCTTTCTCGCCGGCTTCGCTGTTGTCCACAAGAGGCGGAAACTGTTTTCGGAGGCGCTCGACGCAATAGGGAAGGTTTCATTTGCTTTTTTTATTCCCGTATATTTTGCGATTGTTGGATTGAAACTCGACTTGATTCACGGGCTGTCCTTTTGGATGATTGCTGCATTTATCTTGGGAAGTTGTGCAGTAAAGATTCTTTCGGTATCTCTGGCGGGGCGTTTCGCAGGATTCCGCGGGTTGGATCTCATCAACCTCGCGATCACGACTAACGCGCGCGGCGGACCTGGCATCGTTTTGGCTAGCGTAGCGTTTGATGCCGGTATCATCAGCCCTAAGTTTTACACGACTCTTGTACTCGCGGCTGTCTTAACTTCACAGATGGCTGGTGCATGGCTTGACTACATACTACGCCGGGGCTGGCCATTGCTTATGCCCGCTGTAGGTAGCGAGCGAAAGATGGCCGAGTCCGAAGAAGCACCCTTCGCAGCATAATGCTTAAGGCTTAGCAATTGTTCGACCGGATCGACTGCAAGAGTATTGGGGAAGCCGCTGACGATACTAATAAGGCGGCTCAGCTATTACGGAAGTTTACAAGTTGAACCATCGAGCTCTGTTGAAAACAAAACATCCGGGCCTCCTTCCGAAAAGGCAAAGAAGCCCGTGATGCAAGTCGACAATTCTTAGGATACAACCCTGGAATCGAAAGAACCTCACCTAATTGCGTTCCTTCAGGGTAGCCACAATTTGGAACGAATCAGTCGGATTGACACACTCGCCCGGGGTTGTAATGCGCCGGACTGTGACGTCGTCGAAGCCGGAAAGCAGGGAATGAACTTCGTTCTCACTGGTAACCATATGACGCGTGTGAAGTTCGGCGAACGTGATGAAGCGATCAATAATGGTTTCGGTTTGCTGCTCATTTTGCCCCGATAGGAAGTTGCCGTTTGACGCCTCTAAGAACTGACGGGCGCGCTCAGCATAACTCCTCCGGAGCTCAGGTGTTGTCTCGCTGCCTAACATGGCAACAGTAACCGCCGAGCCGCCAGGCTTCAGGAGTTGTTTCCACTTGTTTGTAATAAGCGGCTTGTACTCGGCCTTCAAGACTGTAAAAAATTCATCGGTCACAATAAGATCGAATGGTGCTTCAGGAATTGGATTGGTGATGATGTTATCAACCTTTGTCTCAATACTAATACCGTGCCGCTTGGCATACCATTGACAGGAAAGCAGGGGAGTCTTGCAAATGTCATAAATGACGATCTTGGGAGTAGCCCCTGTGAGTTCCATGGCTTCGTGCAGCATGGCCAGCATGCCGTAATCAGCGCATGCCGAAATCAGGACGTTTGCGTTCAGTTTCCGCCCTAGGATCTTCCCGAGCGCTTCGTGATAGAACTCCCTATGCCAGTCTGGTACCGCAACCATGTCCAGAAGGCGGAGGTATTGCCATGTGCCGTGATACCATGCGCAATCGTCGGCGTTGCCGGGACGATTGTCTTTTGCCCACTCCTCCATGCCGCCTTTGGGCTTGCGGGTGCATTGTTCGCACCATTGTTCCGTCAAGGGCGCGGATTCCACCAGTAACTCGCGGGTGCGTGCATCGAGCGTACGTGGGGTTTCGTTGAGTGTACTTACTGCGGATGCTGTTCCACTATTTAGAGACATGTATTTCGCTCCTGAAGGTATAAGGGTCTTCAGCCCATTGATTTCAACTGAAAGCGTATTCTTTAAACGAGGCGTTGGTTGACCAAGAACGTTGTGTTACCCGACGGTATCGGTTGCAACAAGCGTGCCTTCGGGACTAGCTGCAAGCGTTATGTCATGTCCCTCTATCTCGACAAAGTCCGGTTGCTCAAAAAAGCCTATCGCGATTATTAATCGCTAGTTATTATTAAACGAATAACGATTTCCGCTTTGAGACGATTCTAAAATACTTCGGGCACAGCTTTCGGACACAGCTAATGACCGGAGCCTTGGGGTGTTCTCCCTAAGAGTCACGGGTGGGATTGTCGCTTGTCAAAGGAAGATGTGGAACGGCAAAACGGGCGAGGCGAAACCTAAACCAAAAGTAGGGGAAGTAGCACGGGAATATCAGAGCACAGGTAGGGTATAAGTTAGACGTGATGTCATTTTATGGTCGACTAGCTATGGTGTTCCTTCCTGTCAACGCTACTTCAGAGGTGAGGTGAGGCCAGATGGAGTTGTGCAAGTTTAGGTACAAAAAGCGATCGCTCGACAAAATAAAAAAACTAGAGTTATATAATCGCTGGCTAGTTGCTCAAATGAATTAAGTGTGCCTGGAGGATAAGTGGGACAAGCGGAGATTGGAATTATTGGCGGCAGCGGACTGTACGCGATGCCGGGTCTGAGTAAGGTGAAACAAGTGAGGTTGACAACGCCGTTCGGCGCTCCATCGGATGCCTACATGTGTGGCACGCTTGAGGGCCGCGAGGTCGCATTTTTGGCGCGACACGCTTGCGGGCATAGAATTCTTCCGAGTGAACTGAATTTCCGAGCCAATATTCACGGGTTCAAGCAACTGGGAGTCGAGCGCATTGTTTCTGTTTCAGCTGTTGGGTCGTTGAAGGAAGAACACAAGCCGTTGGACTTTATTATACCAGATCAGTTCTTTGATCGTACGCGGCATCGTGTGGATACGTTTTTTGGTGGTGGAGTTGTCGCCCATGTCTCGTTTGCGGATCCCGTGTGCGGCGAGTTGGCGTGCGTGGTCGATGCCGCCTGCAGGAAGGCGGGTGTAACTTCTACGCGCGGGGGAACGTACTTGTGCATGGAAGGACCGCAGTTTTCTACCAAGGCAGAGTCGAACGTGTATCGCGGTTTGGGCATGGGCGTGATCGGGATGACCAATCTGCAAGAAGCAAAACTCGCTCGCGAGGCGGAGATATGTTATGTTACGGTCGCGATGGTGACTGATTACGACTGCTGGCACCCGCACCACGATTCCGTGACGGTAGACCAGGTTATCTCGGTATTGTTAAAAAACGCTGAGAACGCAGGGAAGGTGATACGCGCAACCGTGGCGGCGATGCCACGCGAAAAGGGATGCAAATGTGGCTCGGCCCTAGCGCACGCTATTATCACGGATCCTAAGACGATTCCTGCGGCGGCGCGTAAGAAGCTTAAGTTAATTATTGGTAAGTACGTGGGCAAGTGATCGGCGATTTCTGTCGCTACAGTTCTTTTAGAGAAGTTACAGTCCGGTAAAAGTGATTATTCGAGACGGGTGCGTTGCCTGGCCTAATGGAAAGAGCTACAGACATGCCCGCGGTGGAAGCGGCATCGAGTTCCGCGAGAACGTCGGAGACAAACAATACGTCCCGCGCTTCCAACGACAACTCGCTGGCGATTCTCTCATAGCTCTTTGCATCCTGCTTAGGGCCGGTGCGGGTATCGAAGAATGCCTCAATAAATGGCAACAGGTTACCGAACGGCGTATACCCAAAGACCAGTTTTTGGGCGGATACGCTGCCCGACGAATAAATTGCGATGCGGTGGCGGTTCGCGTGCCAGGAAGAAAGGCATCCTGGCACGTCTGAGAATAACTCGCTCTGCAACTCGCCTCGGTTAAACCCTTCTTCCCAGATGAGGCCCTGAATCATCTTTAAGGATGTCGTTTTGCGGTCGCGATCCATTAGCCACAGGCAATATGTGGCAGCCCAGTTTAAGTACTCGGAGCCGGTTTTCCCGTTTGACGCCGGCGCGCCATGTTTTACATCTGCCTGATTGCCGACTTTCAGATTGAGAAGTGCATTCTGTATCTCAGGGTCGTCTCCATGCTCAGACAAGTAGGCGAACATGCGCTCGCGCGAATACGGAAAGAGGATGTTGTAGACGAAAGTGATCGGTACCGTTGTACCCTCGATATCCAGCAAAATTGCTTTTTGATCTATCACATTGACTCCGAAATTGCGGCAAGATGCCCTAACAGTTACAGCGGTTAGTCTTCCTTGATATCGTCCGGGAAGTGCAGCTGACCAAAAATACCATAGCCCGATGCCGATACGAACCTCGACTAGTCGTCTAGGTTTCTTCTCTGCGAAAAGCAGGTTGTCCGGTTAATAATCCATGACTAGGCTATTTGATTAACCCGAGGAAAAGTGGGCAGACGTTGGCCGGAAAGTGGTGACAGCTCAGCCGGTCGACGACGAAACAGTCTTGGACTCCTTGATGGGTATCTCGCGCTTGTCCTCATTGTCAAGCAGAAGGCGCACGTCACGGTGCGGTCGATATCTAATAAAACGCAATCAGTTTATGGCTTGGTGTGTTCGGACGTGGTTCTGGCACGGTCGCGGCAATGTAGCGGAAGCTAGAAGGACTGTATTGCGAACTTTACGTACCTTCTAGTGACCTGCCCACCATGGCCTCAATCCCGATGACTACCGGCCTCTTTCAACGATATTTGAGGATCTGCGATGAAAAATGTCGAAGACGTATACCCACTCTCACCCATGCAGGAAGGAATGTTATTTGATTCATTGTATGAGCCTGGATCGGGTGCGTATGTAATACAGGTCAGTTCAAAAATCGAAGGCGATTGCAATATCCCGGCTTTTCAACGCGCCTGGCAGAAAATTCTTGAACGTTACCCAAGTTTACGCAGTGCATTTGTCTGGGACCGGGTTGAAAGACCTCTTCAAGTTGTGAGGAAAGAAGTCAGCCTGACGTGGGATCAGCCGGACTGGCGCAGCCTGCCAGAGGAGGATCAGGAGAAAAAAATAAAAGAGTATCTCTATACAGAGCGACGTCGCGGCTTCAATTTTGCTCATGCACCACTGATGCGAATGGCACTTATCCGATTGAGCGAAGATCAGTATCAGTTTTTGTGGAGCTGCTCCCACCTTGTGATGGATGGTTGGTCCTCTAACATCATTTTTGATGATCTTTTCACTTTCTATCGCGCCTACTCCGAAAATCGCGAATTGAATCGGGAGCTACCTCACCCCTATCGGAACCTTATTAGCTGGATAAAACAGCAAGACAAGAGTAAGGCGGAGACTTTCTGGCGGAGCGATCTGAAAGGGCTCACGACCCCAACGATGTTGCGCGACGAGAGAGAGAGGTCCTTTCAGAATGCCACCGAGGGTCCAGATTTCCATCAACTGTCCACGAGTCTGGACGCTAAAAAGACAGCTAAGCTCCAATCCATTGCACGTCAGCATAGGCTTACAGCAAGCACTCTGATTCAAGGTGCGTGGGCCTGGCTTTTAGGCTGCTACAGCCGAGTAACGGATGTGGTGTTTGGAGTTGCGCTTACCGTGCGTCCGGTGTCGCTAGTCGGAGCGGACTCCATCTCTGGCCTCATGGTCAATACATTGCCGATGCGAGTGAGCATCTGTGGTGACAAGCCCTTGCTCGAATGGCTGAAAGAGCTACAAGATCATCAAGTTGAAATCCGCAAGTACGAATACTGCTCCTTGGTGGAGGTAAAAGGGTGGAGCGATATCACTGGGCAACTTCCGCTATTTGAAAGTATTGTCTCGTTCCAGAACTTTCCTCTGGCTAAGGGTGCTCAGGAATTGCGTGAGAATCTGCGCTTTCTTTCAACTGATGTTTACACAGGTCCCGGATATCCTTTGACCATAGTGATCGAACCTCTCGAGCAGATGTCTTTGATTATGGTGTTTGACGATCGCCATTTTATTCGCGCTACCGCCGAAAGAATTCTTGGTCACTTCAAAATATTGCTGGAAGCGATCGCAGACAATCCAGCGCAAAAAGTGAGAGACCTAACCCTGGTCACCGCAACTGAACGACAGCAGCTATTGGTCGAATGGAACGACACAGCGACAAATTACCACGGGGGCGAATGCGTTCATGAGTTATTTGAAGCGCAGGCGGAGCGAACGCCTCAAGCGGTCGCAGTGGTGCATGAGCGGGAGCAATTGAGTTACGAAGAACTGAACCGCTGGGCGAATCAAGTGGCATGGCGCTTGCGGGAGTTGGGAGTAGGACCTGAAATACGAGTAGCAATCTGCGCGGAACGCGGTTTCGAGATGATCGTTGGTCTGTTGGCCATACTCAAAGCCGGTGGAGTTTATATACCGCTGGACCCGTCGTATCCGGAGGAGCGGTTGAAGTATATGCTGGCCGATAGTGCCCCGGCAGCATTGCTAATGCAGGGCCATCTCGCTCGATTAGTGCCTGGAATCGGCGGAACATTCCCAGTGCTTGATCTGAACGATGCTTCAGCGTGGAGCGGTCAGCCGGATGCCAATCCGAAACGCACTACTACAGGCATTACTTCGGAAAGCCTCGCTTATATCATCTACACCTCCGGCTCCACGGGCCAACCCAAGGGCGTCATGGTGCCTCACCGGGCGATCAATCGCTTGGTGTTGAACAACCGTTATGCAAAGTTTGAGGCGAGTGATCGCGTAGCTTTCGCTTCGAACCCTGCATTCGATGCCACGACCATGGAGGTGTGGGCGCCACTGCTGAACGGCGGGAGCATTGTGGTTATTGACCAATCCGTGCTGCTTGACGCCACTCAGTTTGCAGAAACACTCAAGAGGCAAGCGGTAAACATCCTGTGGCTTACGGTAGGTTTATTCAATCAGTATGCAGACGCATTGGCGGAACAGTTCTCCAGTCTGCGGTATCTGATTGTCGGAGGCGATGCGCTTGATCCGCTAGTAATTGGACGGGTGATAAATGGCAATCGTCCACAGCATCTGCTTAACGGATATGGCCCCACCGAAACCACCACTTTTGCGATAACTCACGAAGTTAATGCCGGGGCCGAAAAGGCGCGAAGCATACCGATTGGAAGGCCGATTGCGAATACTCATGCCTACGTTTTGGGAGAGCAAGGGGAGCCGATGCCAGTAGGGGTGGTGGGAGAGCTATGCATCGGCGGAGCGGGAATGGCGAGAGGATATTTGAATCGCGCGGAATTGACGGCAGAGCGGTTTGTGCCGGATCCATTTACTACCGAAGCAGGGGCGCGGATATACAAGACCGGAGACTTGGCCCGCTGGCAGCCGGATGGCAACATCGATTTTGTGGGGCGGAATGATTTTCAGGTAAAGATCCGAGGATTCCGCGTGGAGCTCGGAGAAATCGAAGCACAGCTGGGTAAGCATGCCGGAGTGCGAGAAGCGGTGGTCGTAGCGCGAGAAGATACAACGGGAGATAAGCGGTTGGTGGCGTACTACACGTGCCGCGAGAGCAGCCAGCCCAGTGAAGCCCTTGTAGGAGCTGAGGATTTGCGTGCGAATCTAAACATGGGCTTGCCAGAGTACATGGTACCGGCAGCCTATGTGCGCCTGGATCGGATGCCACTGACGGCGAGTGGAAAGGTAGATCGGAAGAACTTGCCGGCGCCAGAAGGTGATGCCTACGCGGTGCGCGGTTACGAAGCTCCGGTAGGGGAGATAGAAATTGCGCTCGCGGCTATCTGGGTCGAGCTACTAAAGGTGGAACGAGTAGGCCGTTACGATGACTTCTTCGCACTCGGCGGTCACTCGCTGTTGGCCACTCGCATTGTGGCGCGCGTGAAAGACACCTTCCACACTAATGTCTCATTACGTCAATTATTCGATACACCTACGATTGCCAATCTTTCTAAAGCGATTGAGCGGCGACTCCAGGAGGAAACTGCCGATCTTTCTCAATCGCAGGCTCAACCGACGATCAAGCGAGTGGCGCGTGAGGCGGTCTTCGTCTCAGCCGATGACTAACCAATAGGAGAGCCTGTCTTTCCGAACTAACAAAACCTATGACCGTAAACATCTCGCCTAACGCTGTTAACACGGCGCCGCGTAGAAAGGTTTACCGTTTTCCTGCCTCTTCTGCGCAGCGACGCTTGTGGTTCCTTGATCGGTTGGAATCCGGTGGAGCCTCTTATAACATCCCTGGGGCTCTGCGGATACAGGGATTGCTTGACGTCAAAAGTCTAGAAAAGAGTTTGCAGGAGATCGTGCGCCGGCATGAATCGCTGCGGACTCGTTTCATGGAGGTTCAAGGCGAGCCATACCAGATAGTTGATGCCGAGGCCGCAATCGAGCTACAGGTCACTGATCTTGGTGGAAGGATCTCTGCTTTTGCAGGCATTTCATCGGATGATGTGGCAACGGAGAATGCAGCTTGCGAGTGCACAGTTAGAAAGTTGGCGGAAGAAGAATCGCGCAAGCCCTTTGACCTGAGGCGCGGACCTTTGTTGCGAGTGAAGCTGTTGCGGCTCGGGGCAGATGAGCACGTGCTGCTCTTGACTATGCACCACATCATTTCCGACGGCTGGTCAGTAGGAGTGTTGGTCCGGGAGGTGTCGTTATTGTACGCGGCGTTTGTGGCGGGCCGTCCATCGCCTTTGCCGGAATTGCCAATCCAGTATGGCGATTACAGCGTATGGCAGCAAGAATGGATGCGCGAGCAAATGCTGGAACGGCAGTTGAGCTATTGGAGAAAGCAATTGGCGGGAGTTATGGCATGGGAGCTTCCGACCGACTGGCCGCGTCCCGAGGTAAGAAGCCAGAGAGGTGCAACTCTGGAATTTACTGTGTCTGCCGGAATGGCAGCGAAGTTGAAGGAATTGAGCCAAAGGCAAGGCGTGACATTGTTCATGACGATGCTAGCGGCATGGGAAGTTCTGCTGTATCGCTACAGCGGGCAACAGGATCTGACGGTAGGAACACCAATCGCGGGACGGACGCGGACTGAAACCGAGGGGCTGATTGGGTTTTTTGTTAACACGCTGGTGCTGCGCGGGGACCTAAGCGGGAGGCCGAATTTCACGCAATTGTTGCAGCGAGTCAGGCATAAGACGCTGGAGGCATATGCCCATCAGGATGTGCCGTTCGAGAGACTGGTTGAGGAGTTACAACCGGAGCGGGACCAGAGCAGGTCGCCGCTGTTTCAGGTGATGTTCGTGCTGCAGAACGCCCCGACGTCGGAGCTAGAGCTCGGAGGAGTGAAGCTGCAGTTGTTGAACGTGGAGAGCACGACGGCGAAATTTGATTTGACACTAGGCTTAACCGAGAGCACGGGGCAGGCCGAAGGTGGGATGCGGGGTTTGCTCGAATATAGCACCGACCTGTTCGAAAAAGCGAGCATAGGTCGGATGATTGGACACTACCAGACGTTGTTGGAGGCAGTGTTAGGCGGGCGTGAGCAGGCGATCGAGGAATTGCGGATGTTGCCGGAAGCGGAGCGGCATCAGGTCCTACATGAGTGGAGCAAAACGGGGTTGGAGTGCCTGAATGAGCAGTACGGGTATGAAATGTTCGAAGAGCAGGTAAAAGAGTCTAACTTGATAGGCGCACGACTGACCAACAGCGAAGTGTACGTGCTGGATAAGTGTGGTGGGGTTGTACCGGTGGGCGTGCCGGGAGAGTTGCACCTGGCAGGAGATGAGTTAGCGCGAGGTTATCTTAGCCGGCCGGAACTCACGGCAGAGAAGTTTGTGCCGAACCCATTCAGCGGTGTAGGAGGAGAGCGATTATACCGAACCGGCGACCGAGCGAAGTGGCGTGATGGCGGCAAGTTGGAGTTTCTTGGGCGCTGCGAAGCGCTAGCTGAACCGGAAAAGAGAGAAGCAGTTATTGAAGAAACCGGTGCTCCGGTTTTTACACCTACGGAGGAGCTAATCGCAGGAATGTGGTCAAGCCTGCTGGGAAAGTCAGATATTCGACGTGACCACAATTTCTTTGATCTGGGCGGACACTCATTGTTAGTAACTCAAGTGATATCCCGGATCCGGGAAGTGTTTCACGTTGAATTACCACTTCAGGTGATGTTCGAGACTCCAACGGTCGCAGAATTAGCCCGCAGCGTCGAGAATTCGAGAAGGATTGAAGCGCCTCCCTTGCTGCCTCGTTCTCGGCCACAGCGTCTCCCACTCTCTTTTGGTCAGGAACGCCTGCGGTTCTTGGGCAGGTTCGATCGTGAAACAAGTGCATACAACATACCTGTAGCCCTGCGACTCCGGGGAGCACTGAACGTTGACGTGGCTAGAGCCAGTCTGCAGGAGATTGTCGCGCGCCATGAAGCACTACGCACCAGCTTTCCCGAAGTTGGCGACAGCACGATCCAGAATATTGCCTCGGAAATGGAAATGCCATTTGCAGTTTCGGAGACTAGCGAAGATGAACTCGATCAAGTCCTTCGCGAACAGGCACGACAATCGTTCGATCTGAGCCATGGTCCATTAATTCGAGCGTCGCTGTTCCGGATCACCAGTCAGGACCATGTCCTGCTGGTTGTTTTTCATCACATCGTTTCTGACGGCTGGTCGTTGGGGGTCATGCTGCGTGAATTCAACGTGTTGTACGACGCCTTCAGCAGAGGGGTGGTGTCTCCACTGCCGCCTCTGCCGATTCAGTATGCCGACTATTCGGAGTGGCAACGCGAATGGTTACAAGGTGAAGTTCTCGAAAGGCAACTCGAATACTGGAGAAAGCAGTTAGCCGGTGTGAAAGCCTGGGATCATCCGATCGACTGGCCGCGGCCTGTGGTGCGGAGCCAGAGAGGTGCAACTCTGGAATTCACCCTGTCGCCTGAGACGACAGCGAGGTTGAAGGAATTGAGCCAGAGACGGGGTGTGACACTGTTCATGACGATGCTGGCGGCATGGGAGGTTCTACTGTATCGCTACAGCGGGCAGCAGGATCTGACAGTGGGAACGCCGATCGCGGGACGGACGCGGACTGAAACCGAGGGGCTGATTGGGTTTTTTGTCAACACGCTGGTGCTGCGCGGGGATCTAAGCGGAAGGCCGAGTTTTACAGAACTGTTGCAGCGGTTGCGGCACAAGACGCTGGAAGCATATGCCCATCAAGATGTGCCGTTCGAGAGGCTCGTCGAAGAGTTACAACCAGAGCGGGATGTAAGCCGGTCACCGTTATTTCCCGTGCTGTTCGTGATGCAGAACGCGCCGATGTCGGATTTTGAGATGGAAGGAGTGAATCTGCAAGTGGTGAACGTGGATAGCGAGACGGCGAAGTTCGATATGACGCTGGGGTTATCGGAGAGCTGGGAGGTAGATGGCGAGATTAAGGGTTCGCTGGAGTACAGCACCGACCTGTTCGAAAAAGCGAGCATAGGTCGGATGATTGGACACTACCAGACATTGTTGAAGGCGGTGGTAAGTGGGAGTGAAGAGTCGATTGAGGAGTTGCGGATCCTGCCGGACGCCGAGCGCGATCAAGTTCTGTATAGCTGGAACGAGACGCGGGTGGAGTTTAGGAACGAGCAATGCGTACATGAAATGTTTGAAGAGCAGGCCGAGAGAACTCCACAAGCGGTAGCGGTAGAGTATGAGGAAAGGGAGTTAACATACGATGAGTTAAACCGCCGAGCGAATCAGTTAGCGCACTACCTGCGCGAACTAGGTGTCGAACCGGATGCGCGAGTGGCGGTTTGCACTGAGTACGGCTTCGAGGCGATCATAGGTCTTCTGGCGATACTCAAGGCTGGAGGAGCTTGTGTGCCGCTGGATTCGACGTATCCAAACCAGCGATTAAACTACATGCTAGCTGACAGTGCTCCAATGGTATTGCTGACGCAAGGGCACCTTGAAAATCTTTTCGGTCTTAGCCCCACCTTACCCGTCATCGACCTACCTCAGGCTGCCGATTTGTGGCACGATCGGCCGGCGGCTAATCTTGACAGACGTGGCCTTGGACTAACTCCCCGGCATCTCGCGTACATTCACTACACCTCGAACTCTAGCGGACCCAAAGGCGTAATGGTTGAGCATGGGGCTTTGCAAAATGCGATCAAATACTTGCAGCAGGAGTTCGGTGGTGGACCAGGGAATGTATGGCTGGTGCCAAATACTTTAGCTTCTGATATCACGGAGTTCGAAGTACATCTTCCGCTGACGATGGGTGCAACTTTGAGGCTTTCAAATACAAACTCCACATTGCATGTGGAAAGCATGGTAAGAGATTTAGATGGCATTACTGGTTTATTTGCGACGCCCGCCTCTTGTCGATCTCTTCTGGACCACAAATGGCCAGAAACGGAAGAGATCAAAGTACTTTGTAGCAACGAAAATCTAAGCGCTGACCTTGTTGATAAGTTGCTTGATAGGAATGCCGACGTTCGGAACAGTTATGGCACCCCAGAAATAACAACTTATTCCATCATCTACAAATGCGACAAAGCTGCCAAACATCCTATGGTTCCGATTGGAAGGCCGACTGCCAATATGCGGGCCTACATCCTGGACGGGCAGGGTGAGCCTGTTCCGATTGGAGTACCTGGCGAGCTATATATGGGTGGCACCGGAGTAGCACGTGGATATCTCAACCGACCTGAACTGACCGCAGAGCGCTTCCTTGAGGATGAGTTTGCGAAGGAGTCCGGGGCGCGGATGTACCGCACGGGAGACTGGGGCCGATGGCTGCCAGATGGAGATATCGAGTTCCTTGGGCGGAACGACCTCCAGGTGAATATCCTAGGGTTCCGCGTGGAGTTAGGGGAGATCGAAAAGGCCTTGATGACGCATCCCAAGGTGCAGGAAGCCGCGGTAGTGGCGGTACAAGACAAAGCGGGAGATAAGCGACTGGTGGCATACTACACCCGCCGCGAGAGCAATGAGCCAGACGAAGACATTGCTGAAGCTGAGGAGCTTCGCAACCAGTTGATGGTGAGTTTACCGGAATACATGATGCCGGCTGAGTACGTTCATTTGGAGCGGATGCCTCTAACAACGAATGGGAAGTTGGATCGGACGGCGTTGCCTTCGCCTGGCGGAGAGAAGCACGAAGCGCCTGTTTACGAAGCACCGGTAGGGGAGATAGAAGCAACACTTGCGGCGATATGGGCCGAGTTGCTGAAGGTGGAACGCGTTGGACGTTACGACGACTTCTTCGCACTCGGTGGACACTCCCTACTTGTAACTGCGATGAGATCGATGATTCATGAGCAGCTTCGTTACGATCTCCCTCTAGATAAGCTGTTTTACAATCCATGCATAGCGGAGCTTGCAACGCAGCTGGAGCAAATTCCAGAGCAGCGCGTGGACCAACCTCAACCGCAATTGCCATCATTGATCCTTGTTGAGATTCAACCACGAGGCTTCCGTACTCCTTTCTTCTGTGTGCACCCAGTGGGTGGGCAGGTAGTGTGTTACGCCGACCTTGCCAACGAATTAGGAGTAGATCGGCCTTTTTACGGGCTTCAGGCGCCTGCGCTAAGTTCGTACTCTGACCCAACTTCAACGGTCGAGCAAATGGCCACGCTGTACAACCAGGAAGTTAGGCGCACGCAACTGATTGGCCCCTATCTTGTCGGCGGTTGGTCTCTGGGCGGGTTGGTCGCTTATGAAATGGCGCGACAGTTGCACGAAGAGGGTCACCTCGTAGGTTTGGTGGCATTATTTGACACGCATCTGCCCGCCAGGCAACCTGAGACAGCTGGCCAGACCAAAGTAACCAACGGTCGACATAAGCAAAATATGCTTGCCCGATTCGCTCTGGATCTGGCGCGAGTACTGGGGAAGGATGTAAGCGACCTGCGCGAAGGATTCTTGCAACTCGGATATGAGCAACAATTTAAATTTATTCAGGAAATGTTGATCTGCGAGGGGATGCTATCTCAACACGCCGCCCGTGACGAAATGACTAATCTGCTCGAAGTGTTCTCGCGAAACTCTGCGGCTATGGATAACTATTCTTTGCGGCCCAGCGAACAACCGGTCGTCCTTTTCGCCGCGGCCGATAACGAGCAGCCAAGCTACCTGAGAGAGGACTGGGAATTACGCACAGGCCACAGCGTCAACTTTCGCCAGGTGCCGGGCCACCACTACACTATACTGAGGAAGCCCCATGTGTCTATCCTGGCTAAGCTCTTGGAGGACGTTTTTGAGAGTGTTAACAGCGAAGACCATTTTGCTTTGGCAAGGGACCGGAAGTGATGGCTACTTTACCGAAATATACGAATGCCCGTTTTTACCAATCTAATATTGCCTCATCTGCAGGCTCTTAATAGTCACTTCTACAGGAACATGCCTTAGTGCTCATATTAAAAAAGTAGAAGCTGAGTGTCACTGATCGAACAGATTCCAAAGTAGTCGTCAAACCGTATCGACCGAGATAAAATGTGTGTATCCGTGTAGCAAGTTGACGGAGCGTAGTGTATTCGACGAGAATTGCTCAACCAGAGTTGTCCCACCCTAGCCAGGAGGTCATATGAATAGCTTTTTTCAGGATGTTCGCTACGGCCTGAAGTTGCTGCGTAAGAGTCCGGGGTTTACCACGGTTGCTATTTTGACACTGGCTTTGGGAATTGGTGCTAACACAGCGATTTTCAGCATTGTTAACTCTGTGTTATTGCGCTCTCTTCCGTTTCGTGATCCTGACCGTCTGGTCAAAGTCAGTTTTGACAATCCTGGGCTAGGGCTGCATGACGTGCCGTACTCCGTTCCTGAACTGGAGGACCTCAGATTAAGGTCCGGAGTTTTCGAGGATGTAAGTGTTGTCTTTCCTGCCAGCACGAATTTGACTGGCGCGAAGCAACCGGAGCGCCTCGAGTTACTTGGTGTAACTCCTAATTATTTTTCCATGCTTGGGGTAGCTCCCCAGATCGGGCGATTGTTTGGTCCCCAGGATTTTGCTTTAGGATTTGCCGAGGCGGCGGTTATTAGTGATGGCGAATGGCGGCGTTCATTTGGTGCGGACCCGGGAATTGTTGGACGGAGTATCCGTCTTGACAACGACCTTTACACGATCGTCGGTGTTGTTCCCCCCGGGTTTCGCCATCCCGGGAGAACTGTTGCTACTGATGTCGAAGTATGGGCGACCACCGGATTCAGCGCAGATCCTTTCCCCAAGCCGGCGCGCAGCGTACGATTTTTGCCCGGAGCCATGGCGCGGCTTAAACCTGGTGTGACCGTACAACAAGCCCAGGCACAACTCACTACTATGGCGAGTCAACTGAGAAATGACTTTCCTACCGATTATCCTGCGAATTCCAAGTGGTCGATTCGAGTTCAGCCGCTGCAAGAGTCACTTGTTGGCGATATCCGACCCATGCTGTTGGTTCTGATGGGGACCGTGATCCTTATTATTCTCATTGCCTCTGTCAACATCGCCAATCTTCTTCTCGCGCGTGCTTCTGGAAGACAGCGCGAGATGGCTGTAAGGCTCGCTGTGGGAGCAAGCCGGGTTCGCATGATTCGTCAGATGTTGACGGAGTCGCTGGTTCTTTCTTTGATTGCCGGTATTGCTGGAGTTGTCACAGCTGCAGGAGCCCTGGGTTTTATTATTCGGTTTGTTCCCTCCAAGATTCCGCGACTAAGTGAAGTTAATGTTGACTGGAGGGTACTGTTGTTTGGGCTCATTATTTCCGTCCTTACTGGGCTGGTATTTGGATTTGCCCCCGCGATTCAATCTGCCAAGGCAGATCTCGTTTCCGCCATTCGAGAAGGTGCCTGGGGGTCGGGTTACGGCAGCAAGACGAGTAGATTACGGGGAGCGCTCATCATATCGGAACTGGCCCTCGCTGTGGTTCTATTGATTGGAGCCGGTCTGCTGTTGCGAACCTTTTGGTTCCTTCTTAGAGAAGACCCCGGCTTTAATCCTGATAAAGTGGTCGCTGCGAGCATATGGTTGCCAAATCCCAACGATCCGAAGGCTGATCCGTACAGCAACATCGGGGCCCAAGAAGTTTTCGCCAGGGAAATTCTGCGGCGGATGCGTGCAATCCCTAGTGTCGAAATGGCCGCGTTGACCTCGGACTTAGCCGGTAGTCCTCCGGCCAACAGCAGAGCTCTCGTTATCGAAGATATGCCGATCGAATCTTCTCAACAGGTGATGGCGGAAATCATTCGAGTGAGTCCCGATTACTTCAAGGTGATGCAATCCCCCCTGGTTCGCGGCCGTTTGTTCGCCGAAGACGACGAGGCAGGCAAACAGATAGTCGTGATCGTTGATGAGACTACCGCGCACCGTTATTGGCCTGATCGTGACGCCATCGGCAGACGCCTCAAGTTAGGTCAGAATCCTAACTTGCCGTGGATGACTGTGGTTGGAATTATGAAAGACATCAAGCACGACGGGCTTGATAAAGATGCGATCCCGCACATCTACACGTCGGTGTATCAGCAGCCGGGGCGAACTCTGAGTGTGGTACTTCGGACGGATATTGCTCCTTCGCAGCTTGAATCTCAAATTCGCGACCATATCCATGCGGTCGATCCAGAGCTGCCTGTGTTTAGCGTGAAATCTATGAATGAGGTCCTGGAAGCTTCCTTAGCTCCTCGCCGCTTTTCCGCTGAATTGGTGGCGCTATTTGCGGCGCTTGCGCTACTCTTGGCGTCGATTGGGATCTATGGATTGCTCGCCTATATGGTAGGCCAGCGGTCGCATGAGATCGGAATCCGTATGGCTTTGGGGGCGCGACGGGACCATATTCTAAAGTTGATCTTGAGGCAGGGTATATTTCTCGCTGGCGCTGGTGTATCGGCTGGCTTAGTTGTAGCTGTGGCGACTGCACCCATGATTGCGACTCTGCTATATGGCGTTCATCCCATCGACCCAGTCGTGTTTCTCGCGGTTGCTCTCATTCTGCTTATGGTGTCGTTCTTGGCGAGCTTTATTCCAGCTTATCGTGCGACTAAAGTAGATCCTATCGTGGCTCTTCGAGAAGGATGAGCCGATTCGCTTTCATTTCCGCGCACTGCGGTGGAAGTTCTCAGACTGCCTGCACGGGATAACGCAGCGTGCTGAGCACATCACGTCGAAAAACATCAACAAATCCAGCCTCGGGACTCTGAATAAAAAAGTGATCCCCAGGAAATGTTCTAAGTTTGTAATCGGCTGAGGTTTGTTGCTGCCAAGCGCGCAGACTTTCCAGGGAAATATCCTCGTCTTGTAATCCACCGTACACCGTAATCGGGCACGGCAGTCGCTCTTCGGGATAGTATTCATAAGTGTCATCGATCTCGAGGTCCGCTCGAAGCACAGGTAGAAAAAGTCTTCTCGTCTCCGGGTGTTCGAGCACTTCCTTGGGAGTACCGTTGAGTCTCTTCACTTCTGCAATAAAGGCCTCATCGGAAAGGTTGAAGACGGCTCCTCTCTCGCTGGGAGCGGTGGGAGCGCGGCGACCGGAGAGAAAGAGGCACCGAGGTAGAGTGAAACCTCTCCGACGCACCTCTCGGGCCAGTTCAAAACTAATGAGTGCTCCCATGCTATGTCCAAACAGAGCATATGGGAACTGGGGCTCGCGCACGATGAGGTCTGCAATGGTTCTAACCAGCAGTTCAAGGCGGGTAAACAGTTGCTCACCAATGCGCTTGCCCCTGCCCGGAAGATGAACCAAGCATAAATCGATATCAGGTGGAAAATGCCGTTGCCAGTCGCGGAACACATAGGCGTTTCCCCCAGCGTAAGGGAAGCAGAACACTCGAAGCGACCTCTCCACTGCGGAAGATAGAGATTCAAACCATAGCCGACTTGAACCATCCAAAACTGCAGGAGATGACGTCAATCCAGAAACCATCGCTGTCTCGGCAAATTCCGTCTGATAGCCAAACTTAGGCCCATTCCTGACATAGAGTTAGGGGTATTATCCCGCTCTCTGCTCCTGCATCTTCTTTCGCAAACTTAGTGGACGCATATCCGTCCACACTTCCTTAATATAAGCCAGGCACTCCTCTTTTGTTCCGCTCTTGCCTGCCTCTTTCCAGCCTAACGCATTTTCGCGATAGGCTGGCCAAATGGAATACTGCTCCTCGTGGTTTACTACAACGTTGTAAATGGTCTTATCTTCCTGATCGTTTGCCACAGCTTCCTCCTTAGCTAGTTATAACTGAAGTACAACTCAAACGGTTCATGCCTCAACCGCATTTAGGCAAAACCAGAGTGCCGGTTCCGTTAGGAGTCAGATCTCTACGGCCGGTCGCATTCAATTTTGCCAAAACATTGGATACATGGAACTTGACAGTGCTTTCGCAAATCCCCAACAACATGGCGATCTCTTTATTGGAATAGCGCTTCTTTAACAAATCGCGAATTTGGCTCTCTCGTTTGGTAAGAACTTCCGTTCCGGAGTCAGACAAAAGAGACCGGTGGGACGTCATTCTCATGTACTTACGCATTACATCTGGGGTTACCCATGTCTCGCCCTTTGCCACTGAAGCAATTGCTGACCCCAACAGATCGGGGACTTGATCGTAGCTGAGAAATCCGCTGAATCCCGCCAATAACAAGTCCGCTATTTCCCCTACTTCCCGCGATTGATCCAAACCGATGAAAGCAGAGCTCTGCGAAACCAAGTTAAAGGCATCCAAGTAGGTGCTAACCGGCAAAGGGAGATCGTGCAGGTCAAAAAGAATTACATGTTGACTGTGAGTCGGGAGCATGCCGGTAGCCGCGATCGGATCCTGCAAGAGCACGGGAGTAAGATTCATGTCTAACCCGAGAAGAAGGTCACATAGGTAATTTGCGACAAGCGAATGAGAGACAATCAGACCAACATGCAACTGGACAGCTGGTAATACCGTTCGGCGCAACATGATAATAACCCCGGGTGGGATGGTTCTGGAAGGATTACACGCAGGGATTCGAAGTAGCACACACGTGCCATATTTTTTACGAAAACGGAACAGCTATAGCAAACAACAGCTAGCTGAGTTGTGATTCGGCGCCTACCCTAAACCGCCGAGCGTGAGACGCTAGAGTCTCAAACACAATAAAGCTGCAAGATCAGCTTCAATGGGTTCATTGTTAGCTCATCATAACTCAGCAGTTATGATTACTATTAATAGATCGACAAGGCTAAATCAGCAGTAATTAGTGCGTATTCGAAGATCATCTCGATTATAGGGATGGTATGGAAGAGGGTTGGAAGTTAATATATGCGCTCGGACGAAAAAAGGTCGTTATAACCTCGACTATTTGGCTAGGCCTTTTCTCTGCGAAAAGCAGGTTGTGCAGATCGTGACACGTGGCTAAGCTGCTTACCAGCCTCAAGGTTGTTGCAAACAGGGACAATTAGCCGCTGGGTCGAAAGTCTGGTTAAAGCCACACAATGAAGTCAGTTGCGTCGCGGTGGGCTGAAAAGCTAACAGGCACATCCGCTGCATCTGCCGTAAAGGTGAGATCCGATGAAGAATGGTGTTTCCGACTACTATCCGGTCGATTTGTGCATTCACAAGCAGTTCGAGCAGCGCACGGTCGCTACGCCGGATGCAGTTGCGTTAGTGTTGGGTACAACGAAGTACACCTACTCGGAGCTCAACCGCAAAGCCAATCAGCTCGCCCATTATTTGAAAAAGCACGGAGTAAAAGCCAACTCACGCGTTGGCATCTGCATGGACCGGTCATGCGAGATGGTCATCGCAGTCCTAGCGACCCTCAAGGCTGGCGGAGCCTATGTGCCCTTCGATTCCAGCTATCCGAAAGCGCGCCTTGCTGGGATGCTACAGGAAATAAAGCTTAAGCACATGCTCTCGATGAATGCTCTTCTGGAAATCCTTCCTGAAGACGATGGTTCCGTCATTACCCTTGACGGAGACAAAGAACAAATCGCGCGCGAGAGTTCTGATAACTTGAATCAGCGTGTCACTCCCAGCGACTTGGCATACATCATCTTTACGTCTGGCTCGACGGGTAAGTCTAAGGCGGCCGCGGTCCATCAGCGGGGCTGGAGGAACCTGCTGAACTGGTTTACCAGGCAGTTTGAGATAACGTCTCGGGATAAAGTGCTCTTGGTCAGCTCTTTTAGCTTCGATCTCACCCAACGGGCGCTGGCAATGCCCTTGATTTCCGGTGGAGAGCTCCATTTGCTTGCCTCGAATCATTATAACCCTGAACTCGCCCTGAGTACCATCGATGCGCAGAAGATTACATTGATGAACTGCGCGCCGAGTCCGTTCTATACGCTAATAGAGAACCAATCCGCTGATGCACGGCGAAAGCTGAACTCGCTACGAATTGTGTTTTTGGGCGGAGAGGCTATTTCGGGGGCCAGATTGAAGAATTGGGTCGATTCCGGAACTTGTAAAACTGAGTTGGTGAATGTATACGGCATTGCCGAATGCTCAGACGTGTCGACTTACTACAGACTTTATGACTTTAACCGCTATGTGTCCGGCTCGGTACCCATTGGCATTCCTATCGATAACACGAGAGTGTATGTGATGGATTCTGAGATGAACCACGTGGCCGATGGGGAGATTGGGGAGATCTGCATCGCGGGCGACGGAGTGGGCAAGGGTTACGTGAATGACCCAGAGCTGACAAAGAAGAAGTTTGTCAAAGTTAAGCTTGGCCGTAAGTTAGAGCTGCTGTATCGCACTGGAGACTTAGGCCGGCTCAGGAAGGATGGCAACTTCGAGTATGTGGGCCGCGTGGACCATCAGGTCAAGGTACATGGCGTCCGGGTGGAACTGGAAGAGATCGAAACCGTCCTTCGGCAACACTCCAAAACGCAGGAGGCCATCGTCTTAGTAAAGGAAGTCGAGTTAGGCGATCAGCGTATTGTCGCCTACGTAATTCCCAAGGAGTCCGTCTCAGACACGGAGTGGAGCCATGTTGAAGAAGACTTGAGACGATACGCCCGATTCAAGCTGCCAAAAAACATGGTTCCGAACACATTTGTCAAAATCAGGGAGGTGCCTTTGAATCCAAATGGAAAAGTTGATCGTATCGCGCTTCAAAATGAAAACGGGCACAACGGCGCAAAGCCCCAGAGCCGTCAACGGTCCACCGCAGAGATCGTGATAGGAGCATTTGTTGCAGAGGCTCTCCACGTTCCCCAGGTTGGCCTTGAGGATGATTTTTTCGATATGGGTGGTCATTCATTGATGGCCATCCAGGTAGTAACTCAGATCAACGAAACTTTCGGAACCCGCTTCGATCTGTCCCTTTTCTCAGAAGATAAGACCACAGTATCAAAACTGGCGTTTTTGGTGACGGAGGAACAGCAAAGGCTGAAGCCAGACAGTGTGGCTGAGTCCACTACGGCGGCATAAGGAACGATTATTCGGTAGCCAGAAGAGGCTAGCACTTAAAAGGAAAAAATATGACTACTACTGCTGTCACTGCCACGAATGTAGAGCCCTTTGCCCTCACTGATGCCGAACAGGCGTTTTTCGAGACAAACGGCTATGTTGGACCCTTCACGTTATACCAACCGGAGGAAATGGAGCAGATCTGGAACAAAACCCGGCGGCAGGTCTTCGACAGATCCCACGCTGTCTATGATATCGACATGCACTCTGGGCCGAATAACATCGCCAATTATGACCGGCACTTAGATGTTCCGTTTCTTGCCCAGCACATTGCCCGGCCTGAAATTGTGAACAAGCTCAAGAGCGCATTGGGTCCGGACGTCCTATGCTGGCGTACGGAGTTCTTTCCCAAGTATGGCGGCGACGAGGGAACAGACTGGCATCAGGCAGACACCTTCGCCATGGCCTCGGGAAAGCCCCAGATTATATGGCCCGAGACCGGCTTCGGGGGAACTGTTACGGTGTGGACGGCGTTTACAGAAGCTTCGGAGAAGACCGCGTGTCTCAAGTTCCAGCCGGGAACCCACAAGAAAATGCTTTACGACGAAATGAAGAAGATGACCTACGACCTTAATCGGGTCAACCGAACGATAAAGGATGGTGTTCGCAGCGGCTTTTTCGGCTATGACTACACGGAACTCCTCATCGATCCTGATGTCAGGCCCGAGGAATCCAAGAAAGTGACCATTCCAATGAAGGCTGGTCAGTTCGTTATGTTTTGGTCGACGCTTTGTCACGCTTCGAATCCGAATGACGCGGACGCAAACGTACTCAGACTCGGTTTTGCTTCCCGCTATGTGCCGCCCTACGTCAAGATTTATCCTGACACCACCATGATCGAGGAGTACGGTGCCGCTCTGTCCCTGGATAAGTATGGCGCCGTTCTTGTGGCAGGCGAGGATAACTATGGAATCAACCGGCTGCTGCAGAGCACAACTCGCGGTACGCCATTCGGTGTTGCGGCTGCGGCCTAGAGTGGTCTCACACCGGAATCGAGACAAGTAGCTGGTTTCGAGGTCCTCGTGTGACTCTTGGGACGGCTACTTACCAAAGAAGAAATGCTGGAGTAGGCCTGCGACATGAAGTCATTTATCGCGTATCTCGACTACTTTGTCCCGAAAGCTAAGATCACCATTTCGGATATTCTGTCCGACGGGGGATTGAGCGAACGGGACTTGGCGAAGATATCCCAAAAGCTGCGTGGGGGCATCTTCCCAAAGCAGAAACTCATTGAAGACTGGGAACCAATGTCGGGTATGTTTGCGGGCGACAGAAGAACCGAGGCGGACGTTTTTGTGGAAATGGTGACAAAGATGTTTGCCTCGGGAGTAGCCCGGCCTGCCGAGATCAGCTACATCATTTATGCCCACGGAAATTCTGTTTCCATGGGGGATCCGTGGTCCTTGCATTCAGACGAGGAGTGCGTCAACGTCCCTTATTACCTGCAGCAAAAAATGGAGATGACGAACGCGATCGTTTTCAATGTGGAGCAGGAATGCACGGGATCGTTCACTGCGGTTAATATCGCTAAGCTGTTGGTTGGGTACGGCGGGGCCGACAAGATCCTGATCCTGTCTTCGAACTACTTCGAGCGGAACCAGAAGCGGTTGATGGGTGGGTCTGTATTCATCGGAGATGGTCAAGGCTTGATGTTGATTTCCAGCGGCCCCGGTCTGCTGGAAATCATCGACGGCATCGGCAAGACCGACGGTAGAATCGACAGCGTTAACAGCTTCATGGACACGAAAAACCAGCAAAAGGTTGTGGACGTGGGATCCTCCCTTATTCACAAACTCTTGCGGAAACACGGTCTGAGCTTCGACGATATCTCGGTTCTCGTTCCTCTCAACACCACGCCGTTCGTTTGGCAATACTACGCGAAGCAACTCGGAATTTCGTTGAAAAAGGTGTTTTTTGAGAATATGGGGAAGGGCGGGCATTTGGGAGATGTGGACCTTATCCGGAATCTGAGGGACCTCAGCTCGAAGCAGGGATTCCCTAATAGCTACTTGGTTGTGTATGGAGTGGCTACTGGAACTTCTTGGAACGCTTTACTGCTTAAGATGTGCCCTGTCGCTGTGGAACCCGTCAGTCGCCATCGCGAAGCCACCGCCACCGTAGTTTGAGGTTGAAATTCCCCGCACCCGGAAGAGGTCATGAACGAAATAGAAAAACGACAATTTGAAGCCGACCTTGCAAAGCGAGGTCTGGAACTAGGCGAGCATGTCCGCTTAGCCCGAGTTATTCAGGCTCCCGCGGCCGACGTATGGATGGCGATTTCCAAAGGCGGTCAGCTGAACAAATACCACCCATACTGCCAGGAAAACAAGGTCTTCAGATGGCCAGGCGTCGGCTCCAAAGATGGCGTCCTTTACTACAGCGGCCTATATTTTGAGCGCGACTTTATGTACTGGAGAGACGGTGAAGGATACGATCTGCAAATAGGTCCTCCTCCTAGAAAAACAGCTTGGATCTCTTGGAACGTACGCCCTCTTGGAGAGGCCAAATGTGAGTTATGTTTGACGGTTACTCCCATCCTAGAATCACACCTGCTCGAAGCAACCAAAAAAGCTTACGTCCAAACCTACTTCGGCAAGAGTATTGAAGTCTATCTTGATAGCCTCTTACAAGGAACGGAGTATTTCGTAACGACGGGAAAAGAGGTACGGCCGGCACAGTACGGAACCCACCGGGTGTACGCGCCCCAGGATGCGTGCGTTGCGAGTGAGGTAAAATCGATTTGAATTGAGACTAAGCAGCGCATGCTGCGCCAGCCGAGGCCAAGTTTCTCCGTCACTAAGTATTATACATGGTAGTCTTTTTCATCTTCCGGATTGCCGGTTCGTCCCGTCGGTAAAAGACCCACCCCTTGATCCTTTTAGCGCGTAGGAATCGTGCTTGCGAGAGAATCTTTAAATGTTCACTCGCAGTCGGTTGGGACACCCCCAGCTTCTCCGCAATAAATACACTGCAAACCCCATCTTTAACCAGATCACCATCCACCTGGGGACGAAAGTGCTTACGAGGATCCTTTAACCAGCGTAAGATTCGTAGCCGTTTATCATTGCCAAGGGCCCGGAACAACAATTCTGCATCCATATAGTGATTTAGCTAATCAACTCCTTGGTCTAGCATGTTAACCTAACACGAATGTGGAAAAAGAGAAAAGTCGATATTTTTTATTCACCGAGAACATGCCATAAAGATTACGTCCGTGCTCGCTCATGCAAGCCCGCTTAGGAGAAAGCCATGTCCGCATACGAAACATTGAAAGCACTCAATATTTCTCTTCCTGCAGTTACAGCTCCCGTAGCTGCGTTCGTTCCGTTTGTTCGCAGCGGTAACCTTCTGTTCTTATCCGGTCACATCGCCAAGAAGGATGGCAAGCCATGGGTCGGGCAACTTGGTGACGGCCTCAGTACTCAACAGGGCAAGGAAGCAGCGCGCTCTATCGCTATTGACCTGCTGGCGACCCTGGATGCTGCAACCGGTGACCTGGACCGTATCAAGCGCATCGTCAAGCTTCTCGTGCTTGTCAATAGTTCATCGGGATTTACTGAACAGCATCTCGTCGCCAACGGAGCTTCTGAGTTATTTGGTGAGGTCTTCGGCGAACGGGGTAAACACGCCCGCGCCGCTTTTGGGGTCGCACAAATTCCATTCGGCTCTTGCATGGAAATTGACCTTATCGCCGAGTTGGAATAAGTAAGGAGAAATCGTAATGAGCAATGCGTGTTCCTACGGCTATCGCGTGGTTGACGTTTTCACGGATCGTGCCCTGGAGGGGAACCCACTCGCCGTCTTTCCCGATGCTACTGGGCTCAATGACATTACGATGGGAAAAATTGCCCAGGAGCTGAATCTTTCGGAGACGACCTTCGTTTTTCCTTCGACACGAAAGGATTGCACGGCCCGCGTGCGGATTTTCACACCAAGGCGGGAAATGGATTTCGCGGGACATCCCACGATTGGCACCGGCTTTGTCCTGCTGCACGAAGGGAAGATCCCGGCTGGAATTGAGCACGTTTGCCTGGAAGAGAACGTCGGCCCGGTCCCTATCCGCGTTCAGACGGGCGAGCGGACCATGATCTGGCTGCGAACACCTCCTATCGAGTTTGGAAGGTGCTACGATCCGATGTTATGTGCAAACGTGCTGGGTCTCGCGCAGACGGACATGTTGGAAATCGCTCCGCAGTTGCTGAGCGCAGGCAATCCTACAGTGCTGGTCGCAATCAGGAACAAAGAAGCTGTCGACCGGGCATGGCTCGACCTTGGCGGGATCAAGACCTTGAAGGGCCAGGACCGGGAGCCGGTTTGCGTTTTCGTATTTGCACGTACGCCGGAAGGGGCTTACTCGCGAATGTTTGCGCCTGAATACGGAATACCGGAAGATCCCGCGACTGGAAGTTCCACAGGGCCTCTGGCAGCCTTCATGATGCGACACGGCCTGATTTCGACGACTCCGGGCACACACTTTGTCAGCGAGCAGGGAACAAAGATGGGTCGCCGAAGTCTGTTGCATGTCGAGATTCACGGGGAAGCCGGAAAAGATGGAATTGACGTAGGTGGCTACGTTACCCTGATTGCTGAAGCCACTATGAAGCTCGAACAAAGCTGCAGCGCGCATTAGTCTCGACGGACCACGAAGAAACGTACAAAGTAGTGACAGCGCTGTAATCAGACCGACCACAGCGAATACTTCCTGCAGACAAGAGTTAGAGCACTTCCATCACAAGCCATAATCAGAAGGCCTCGGATACGGTTCTATGGGCAAGCCAGCAAATTCGTCCATAAGGCAAGAGGAGACTGAACGCGTTTGGAGCGTTAAATCGAGTTCAATCCTCCTGAGCTCGACGCCGTATAGGTTGATCGCAGCCGACCCCGAGGTAGTTCGGAAAAACGACATCCCGCCCTCCAACTCTCACTGAAAGCGGTTGACAACAGCGTCGAACTTCAAGTAGATTGCGGAAGCCTAAGTCAATGAGTGATAAGTAAAGCAAGCTGAGAAAGACCTATTACACCCCTTAAAGACAGGATACCTATACGATCTTTTGTAACAAGTCCATGGTTAACTGATTGAGACGTACTGGATCTGCAATCTCCGAACCCTCGGATAACAAAGCCATGTCGACCAGTAGTTCCATTGAATCACCGACTACAGAATCCTCCGCATTGGCTTGGAATCGTTCATAAAGACGGTTAATCAGAGGATGCTCTGGATTTAATTCCATGATGCGGCGTTGTTTGGGGCCAGCACCCTTGCCCTTTTGAAGCAAGCGCTCTAAGTGCGGACTATATTCGTGCTCTTCTGTAACCAGACATGCTGGAGAAGCGACCAGACGGGTGGAAAGGCGAATCTGCTTGATGTACTGGTCCAACTTCTTTTGGCTTGTCTGAAGAAATGCGGAGTATTCAGCTTCCTTCTTCTTGATCTGCTCTTCCTGGGCCTTCTGCTCCTCCTCGGTTCCTAAATGTACCTTGCCCTTCGTGACCGATTTCAACTTGTGCCCTTCAAATTCATAAAGCGACTGCACTAGTAATTCATCGACCGACTCGCTGAGAAAAAGCACCTCATAGTTCCTTTGTTTGGCCGCTTCAAGATGAGGCGAGTTCTCGATTACGTTGCGGGACTCTCCGGTCAGGTAGAAAATCTCGGATTGTTCCGGTTTCATCCTTTCCACATACTCCTTCAAAGTGGAGAGCTTTGCCGGGTCGTTGGAAGACTCGAATAACAGGAGCGGCAGTAGCTTGTCCTTGTTGTCGTAGTCTGATCCAACCCCTTCTTTCATTGCTCTACCAAATTCGCTCCAGAACGTAAGATATTTGTCCTGTTCTTTCTCTTTCATTTCCGCAAGCGCGTCCAGTACTTTGCGCGTCAACCACTTGCGGATCTGAGAAATATGGCGGTCCTGCTGCAGTCTTTGCCGGGAAATATTCAATGGTAAGTCGCTCGAATCAACGACTCCTTTAATGAAGCGCAGATATCGAGGAAGAAGGTCTTCGCACTTATCCATCACCATTACACGTCTGGCGTAGAGCTTTAAGCCCGCTTCTGCGGCATGGTAGAAAAGATCGTAGGGGGCATGGGAAGGAATAAAAAGCAGCGCTTCGTATTCGAAGGTTCCTTCGGCCTTTAAGGGCAGCACTTTCAGCGGTTCGGTCATATCGCTGGAGAGATGCTTGTAGAAATCTTTATAGTCGCTGTCGCTGACCTCCGACCGGCCGCGCGTCCAAATCGGCTTCATAGAGTTCAACGTTTTGGTCTCGATCTTGATTTCTTTGTCCTTGTCGTCTTCGCCGGGTTCCTGCGCCGGGCCTTCATAGATGATGGGATAGGCGATGAAATCCGAATACTTATGGACAATTATTGCCAGTTTCCAACGGTCTGTGTAGTCCTCGACTCCATTTTCAGGATCTGGTTTCTTCAGGTAGAGAGTGATGTCCGTTCCGGGGGTCGGCTTTTCCGCGTCAGCCAAGGTATAGGCACCATCGCCCGTAGACTCCCATCGCGTGGCGGAGGCTTCGCTCGCGCGACGAGTGATAATTACTACCCGGTCCGACACCATGAACGCCGAATAGAAACCTACTCCAAATTGCCCAATCAACTCCGCAAAGGCTTCTGCTGATTGCGACTCCTTCACGCGTTTTCGTAACTCCTGTGTGCCCGAGCGCGCTATGGTCCCGATATGTTCAATAAGTTCCTGGCGACTCATTCCGATGCCGGTGTCGCTGATCGTCAGAGTCCGGGCAGTTAGATCCGGCTTGAGCCGTATCTCGTACTTATGATCGGCAGGAACTAATCCGATATTGGTCAGGGCTTCGAATCGCAACCTATCGAGGGCGTCGGAAGCATTCGAAATCAGCTCGCGCAAAAATATCTCTCTTTGGGTATAGAGAGAATGGATCATCAGATTAAGCAGCTGAGCGGTTTCTGCTTGAAATTGGAAATTCTCAACAAGCGGAGCGGTCGCCATTATAGTTACTCCTGAAAAAACGGCTGCAGGCCGGAAGGCACAGCCGGAAATCTCAATTTCCTCATTTTAACGCAATGTGTTACCCGACCGTCAAAGCGTATGTAGTAGTTGGGTATCTCGAAGCTGATGGACACTGAAAGACTGCGAAACACACTTATACAAGATGACATTGCCCTCAGATGCTTAGACTGTTTCCGCTGACCTCTTGGTGGTTAGCTGCTTTTTGCCCGTAGGCCAAGTCATTCCGGAGGTTTGATGTCTTTGGCAAGACAACCGTTGCGACACAGCCTCGCTGCCGGGTTCGATTGGTCAATGCCAGCGAACCGCCATGTGCCTCGCAAATTTGACGAGAAAGGAGCAGGCCGATTCCGCTTCCATTTGGTTTTGTAGTGTAAAAGGGGACGAAAGCGTTGCTCGGATTCATAAGCCCGGGGCCGCTATCTTCCACTGTCAGAATGACGTTGTTTTTGTCGAGACTCCACGTAAGGATAATTGGCAACCGAGATTCTCCTGCAACACTGCCCGATCCGTTTGACTGTTCTGCGGCAGGTGTCACCGGAGATTCGAGCACGGCCTCGGCTGCATTGCGCAGCAAATTAATCAACATCTGTTCGAGTTGATCGGGGTCAGCGGTTATGACCACTTCGGGGCCGGGAATCGCTATTACGGCTACTCGATCCTCCAGCGCGGTCACCCGCCTTATCAAAGCGGAAATAGGGCATTCCCGCAGCAAAGGCGGCGGCATCTGTGCCAACCGGCGATAGGCTTGCAGGAAACGGTTGAGCGAGGCGACACGATTCTCGATAATCTCTAAGCCTCGCTCAAAATCTCGACGATGTTCTGCATCAAGATTAGTTGCAGACAGGCGCGCATTGAGGCTTCCGGCAATCGACTTAATCGGAGCCAGCGAGTTGTTCAATTCATGGCCGATCACTCGAATCAAACGTTGCCACGCCTGCCTTTCTTCCTCCCGCAGGGCGCGGCTTACATCTGAGAGTACAACCAGAGTGTGTGGAATTCCTTGCTGGCGAAAGGCGCAGCGCCGGACGAACCATCGAGCACCTCCCGCGAAAGAAAGAGACACAAGCGTCTCGTTCTCGCAAGATAGAGAACTCTCCAGCCCCAGCTCAGTTGCTGTCCTGCCTAGCAGTTGTAAGCTTGACTGCTGAAGAAGTCTCTGCCCCGCAGAATTCACGAGCCGCACTTTTTGGGCTGGATCAAAGGTGAAAATCGGGATTTCCACCTCCTCAACCACGCGCTGTACAAGAGCGTTTGCCTCGAGGGCTCCGGTGCGATTTTGGGCGAGAAGATCGGCCAGAGCGTTTACTTCCAGAGAGAGTTCGCCAAGGGCATCATCGGGAGTCGCCAAGCGGGCGCGAACGGAATAATCCTCTTCACGTAGGGCGCCTACAACGTTGGCTAATGTTTGTAAAGGCCGGATGATGCGATCGCGCAGGGTGGCCCCAATCAGAAAACAGAGTAGTGCCTCCGTGCCCACTAAACCTAACTTCGCAGCGAGCGACCAGTGTTGAAACCAAACCAGAACGCTACTGATCACAAGACCGGGTGCGATGAGGAGTAAAGAGAAGCCCGCGATGCGCCTCCCAAGGGGAGCTCGCTGTGATTTACCTGTAATCCGATGTGTAGGTTCGCTCGCTCGTGGGCTAGAGCCCATACTTTTCCATTCGCCGGTACAGCGCACCGCGACTCAAGCCCAGCGCTTCCGCGGCCTGAGTTACGTTGCCCTGAAAGCGCCGAAGCGCTTTACGAATCAGAATAGTCTCAACTGCCTCCAGACTCAATTCTTCGAGGTTCTGCGAAGCCGTGCGTTGTATGCCCAGGCCAAGATCGGCTGGCTGAATCTGTTCAGTAAGGCACATGAGAACGGCGCGTTCGACGGAATGCTCCAATTCACGAACGTTGCCCGGCCACGAATGCTGCGTGAGGAGTTGCAGTGCAACAGGATCAAGACCTTTAATCTCACGGCGGTACCGCGAAGCGTATTGCTTAAGAAAATGCATTGCCAGCACAGGGATATCTTCCCGGCGGTCGCGCAAGGGCGGCAAGTGGATTTCCACCGTGTTGAGTCGAAACAGCAGATCCTCTCGGAATTCGCCGCTTTGCGACGCGGTTGTCAGATCGGCATTGGTTGCCGCCAACACTCGAACATCGACCCGCCTGGTGCGCGAAGAACCAACACGTTCCAGCTCTCCAGACTCAAGCACACGCAATAGCTTGGCCTGCTGGCGCAGGGGAACGTTGCCAATTTCGTCGAGAAAAATAGTGCCGCCATCCGCCAGTTCAAATCTGCCAATGCGATCGGTACGCGCGTCTGTGAATGCGCCCTTCACATGCCCAAAGAGTTCACTCTCGAACAGCGCTTCAGCCAGTCCTCCTGTATTTACAGCCACAAAAGGACGCGCCGCCCGAAGCGACAGCGCGTGAACCCTGCGGGCAATGACCTCCTTGCCCGTGCCATGCTCCCCGGTAATTAAGACATTGGCCTGCGATGGCGCAATGCGGGACATCGTTTCAAGTACCGGCAGCATCGAAGGTGCCGTGGCAATAAACTCCGACCCTCCCTGAGCGTTGAGCAGTCGGTTTTCCGCTGCCAGACGTTCCGATTCCTCCAAGGCACGATGCAACTCGATCTGCGTGCGCAGAATGGCGAGCAGGCGCGCATTGTCCCATGGCTTCTGAATGAAGTCGCGGGCGCCACGGCGCATGGCTTCCACCGCTAATTCCACATTGCCCCATGCCGTCATGACAATGACCGGCAACGTGTTATCGATGACAACGATTTCGGACAGCAGATCAAGCCCTTCTCGGCCTGAGGTGGTATCGCGAGTGTAGTTAAGGTCGATTAACACCGCATCATAAGAACAGTTTGTCAGCGCCCCCCGAACTAATTCAGGGGACCGCGCTAAATCGACCTTGTAACCCTGCGGTTTTAACAGCAGTTCGATGGCTTCAAGTATGTCCTGCTGGTCATCTGCCGCGAGAATCCGGGCGGCCCTGGCCCCACTCTTAGTTAGGACGGGAGTACCGGTATCTCGCAGCTTTGCCGTTGTTGGCATGACTTTATGGAGCGGGATTGCTGACGGTGCCTTTTATCGCGTCCTGGATCTCGATTCCATTATGTCCCAAAGTACTTGCGGTTGCACGGTCCAGCTCCACTTTGGCTTTTTCGTAAACCGTCATGGCCGTGACCAAGTCGAGTTCAGAGAGGGAGAGATCACGCTGCGCAGTCATTGTCTGGAAAATCGAGCCGGCGCCCAAGTCTTGTTCTTTCTTCGTAATCTCGAAGGTGCGCTGCGCCAGATCGCGAGCCTTTCGCGCGGCATCAACGCGAGCAGCTGTCTGTTGCAGCGCATATTCGGCGTTGCGCACTTCGATCCGGATTTGTTTTTTCAACTCTTCGCGCCGCAACTCAGCTTGCCGGTATTCGAGTTCGGAACGGTACTGATCCGCCTTCGCAACCCGATTTCGGATGGGAATATTTAGGTTGAGACCGATGTAATAATCGGGCGCTGTATTGTTGAATGTATTTTGCAAAGCTCCCGAGTAATCGATCGGCACAGTTGAAACGTTAGCAACTCCGGGAATGTTATAAACGGGGTTCAGAGGGCCTGCTAATCCAGACCCTCCGTAAAACCCTACGAGTGAGAGGGAAGGCAATAAGGCATTCCTGACGGCTTGGCTGCTGATCTGGCGATTCGCCAGATCGAGATCGGACTGAGCAAGTTCCGGGCGATCTCGCAGCGCTTGAGTAATCAATTCCTGGACGGCCTGCGCCGGAGGCGGCTGGACCTCTTGTTGGAGGCGATCTGTCGGAACAACCGCAATTGCTTCAAGCACTGGATCGTCAAGACTTCTGGTCAAAGCATTCTTTATGAGCAGTTCCTGCAGCTCCAAGCTAGTGCGTGCCAGAGTCAAGTCTTGGTCGCGTTTCGAGACATCGGCTTCGGAGCGCATCACGTCCATCTCAGGAATACTCTGCAATTGAAGCTGCTTCTTTGCATTATCGAGTGACTGTTGCGCGAAGGCCAGCGACTGCTCGTTGACTTGAGCCTGCTCGTACGCATTTACGAGGTCCCAATAGATATTCTCAATCTGGGTAATCGTAGCGATGACTTGGTTTTTGAAGGCGATATCGGAAATTCGTTTGTTGTTGTTTGCGATCCGAAGATAGCGCAGATTTGGGCCGAAACCGAACCCGGAGAGCAATTGCTGCTGAAGTGTAAAGCGATATTGCGCACTCAGAGCTGGAGATACGTTAAAAAACGGGCTGTTTGTGGTTTGGCGATTGTTATCGAATTCGAACGAGATACTGGTGCCAGTCGCGAAGGCCTGAGTGTAGTTAATATTGGCCTGCCCCGTATTGAGTTGCAGCAACGGAACACCATAAATTTGCAGGCTAGGCAGCGGAGTGGTTTGATGCTCCGCGCCTACAACTGCGGTGATGACCGGATCATACGAAGCCACAGTGGCGCCCGTGCCCAGGGTCGACTGCACCAGACCGGACGCGCCCGAACCAGCGCCGCCGGCACCGCCGGTCGTGCCGCCGGCGCCGCCACCAGGAGCTCCCGCTCCAAAACCTCCGACACCGCCGCCCGGGGTCCCTTGCACAACACCGGTGTTCACGCCGCGAAAAATGCCACCAGCCTGAGTGCGCAGTATGTCAGTACTCGCGATCGGCAGGGTATATCGAGCGATGGCGAGGTCCAGATTGTTCTCAAGCGCCAAGCGAATCGCATCTTTGAGCGACAAGTAAAGCTTGCCATCACGAATGAGCTGAGTAATCAGCGGTGAGTTCGTGAGCTGCAGCGGCGCTACTTTACTCGCCGAATATGCGCCGAAGGGATTCTTCGACTTTGGCATATCGTACGAGACAGGCGCGCTGGTTTGAGCTCCTGCTCTGGTGGTAAGGCCAATCAGGAACCACGCCAAAAGCCGCCTGAATGGACCTGAATAGGAGCTCTTTCTCATCGCTTCACGGCGCACGCACTGCGAAGATCCGTGAACATGCCGTTCATGCATGTGCATCCTGCATCAGCTTGTACAGTTCTTGTTCGGCGACGACTTTGCCGTCAAAAAGATGAAGTTCACGCTGCGCTTGCTTGGCGAATCTAGGGTCGTGCGTGACCATGCAAATCGTCGCTCCCTCGTTGTGCAGCTGTTTCAGCAGCTCCATGACCGCTTCGCCGTTGCGCGAATCGAGATTTCCAGTGGGCTCATCGGCGAGCAGGATGGAGGGATGTCCGGCGAGGGCTCGGGCAACTGCCACGCGCTGCTGCTGACCGCCGGAAAGTTGCGCCGGGTAATGGTGAACACGGTGTGCCATACCGACCCGCTCAAGCGATTCCATCACGCGGTTCTTGCGCTCCACCGCGGGCATCTTGTGGCGATAGGTGAGTGGCAGTTCGACATTCTCATACACAGTAAGGTCGCCAATGAGATTGAAGCTCTGAAAAATGAAACCAATTTCCTGATTGCGAATGCGCGCGCGCGCAGCAAAATCAAGATGCTCCACGGGCTGGCCATTCAGCCGATATCCTCCGGCAGTCGGCGTGTCGAGCAGGCCGATGATCGAGAGCAGCGTGGTCTTGCCGCATCCTGAGGGTCCGGACATCGCTACATACTCGCCTTTGCGAATCGTAAGGTGGACCCCGGATAGAGCGTGGGTTTCAACCTCGTCTGTATAGAAGGTTTTGGTCATGTCTTCAATCTGGATCAGCGTTTGTCCTGCCTCGGTCATAGGGTTATGCCTCGTCTGAGAGTTAATCAAGCCGAATGCGGTCCGTATTATCGTTGCGCGACATGTCGGAGAGGATGACGGTGTCGCCTTCATGCAAGCCTTCAAGGATCTGAATTGAATTCACAGAAGCGCGCCCAACTTTCACGGGAACGCGCACCGCTCCCTTGCCGTCGGAGTCGAGTTTAAACAAGCTGATGGTGCTGTTTTCTTGTCCGAATGCCGGGCGCCCAACATAAAGAACGTCGTTCAACTGCTCCAGATCGATGGTTCCATCGACGCTTAAATCAGGCCGCGCGCCTTTGGGTAGGTCGCCGGTAAGCGTCACGTCCACGGTGACGGTTCCGTTCTGTACGGCTGGATCGATACGGGTTACCGTGCCGGAGATAGTTCCGTTATGAGTGTCGATCACTCCTGTCTGGCCGATCTGCACGTCACGCGCTTGCGTTTCCGGAACTTTCAACTCTGCTTTAAGATGGTTGGGTTGCACCACCTTCGCCAGCATTGTGCCCGGCAGCACGTGTTGGCCGACTTGCAGGGGCAAGTCAGTCAGAACCCCTTCAATTCCCGCGTGAACTTTCAACGCGTCTAACTGGTTTTGCTTGAGCTCGGCGAGTGCGCGAACCTCATCCACCCTGGCTTGCTGCTCGGCAATTTGCGACACAATTGCCTTCTGGTTGATATCCAGCCGTTCGACTTCAATGTTATTCCTGGTCGTGAGTTCGTCCGCCTTGCTCTTGGAATTCTTGTACGCGAGACCCGAAATCACACCAAGATCGTAAAGCGCCTTGTCGGTGTCAGACTGTAGTTTGGCCTGGCTATAATCGGCATTCACGGTTGCCGCGCCTGCCTTCTGGGTCATCAGATTGCTCTGCAGCGTCACTCGTAAGCTTTGAAGTTGAGCTTCCGCAGCCTTCAATTGCAGCTTGGCGTCGATTGCAGCTTGCTCGACTTGCGGGTTGCTCATCTCCATCAAGACATCGTTCGCCGTGACTTTGGACCCCGGCAGCATGCGTATGCGAACCACGGTAGCTTCCGTCTCTGCTGGGATTTGACGAATGAATTCCTGGCTTGGAACCAGCGACCCGAGGCCCCGGACTTGCCGAAGCATTACGCCATGCTTGACCGTGTCCGTCCAGACGGTGCTTCGCTCAAGTTCAGGTGCCGCTGGCTTGAGCCGGGAGACTGCAACCGTCACCGCAACGAGGCAGAAGATGCCGATGGCTGCCGAGATGACTAGCCGGCGTCGTTTTTGCTTTTTGAATTCTGGGCGCGCGATGTCCATCGATTAAGATTATGCAATCCTAACGCCACAGATCGATTGGTTCTATCGCATTGAAAGAACGATAGATAAGCATTTGGAAAGGATGTTTTACCGGAGGGTGGGTGTCCACCGCCGGAATGCAAGTGTCCATTTTCGGACACTATTACTCGGTCTAGAGCCGAATCTAAGCCAATCTTCATTTCCAGACTACCTTAGTTCGGAGTTCGCATGGGTGATCCGTGTTTCAGCTAATAGTTGCTGCATTTGGATGGACGTTCGGCAACTGAAAAACAAATATATTCGGAGTTAGATTTGGACGTGGCAGATGTATCCTGTCGTGGTTATGTTGGCTGTGGGGAACTCAAATGGAGCCAGGAACGATGAGGATCATGAACGTTAAAGTGTTTACCTTCGCAGCGGCAATCGCTGTAATTCTGGGCCTTAATCTCTCGGCTAGCGCTCAGGATTCAGCTGCGCTTTTCAAATCGAGGTGTGCGGGTTGCCACGCCGCCGACGGGACGGGCACGCCGATGGGCAAAAAGTTGGGAGCTCACGACTTTACTAGCCCTGACGTACAGAAAATGTCAGATGCCGATCTCACAGATATCATCACTAACGGCAGAAACAAGATGCCCAGGTACGCAGCTCTGAAGCCCGAGGAAGTTAAGGGGCTGGTGGCGTACATTCGCACACTGAAAAAATAACGGCGGACATCGCATTGAGACTTGAAGGAAGTTGCCCAAGGCAGCGGATAGACCGCAGCGACAGTGAAAGTGTCTGTGTTCAAGGGAATGAGGAATATGGCTGGTGCGAAAGAAAGGTTTCCGTGAAAGAATGATTCCGGAGACCGGGCAGCCGAGATGAATAATGTTCTCGGCTAAAAACATCTACGGTAAATAGCCGAGGAAAAACTACGTTATTTCCCGTATAGACCTTCCGATCACCTGAGATTAGAGTCGTTTCTGTGAGCGTTGAATCCTGGAATTCACCCCAAGCAGAGACGGTTATGCCAAATGTAAACCTGCCCTTCGTTAGCCTTAGCCATTGGCGCGACCTCTATGTGTCGGCATTGTTCGAGACCGACAGAACCCGGCTGCCGCAGCGAATCGCCGAGGCGGAACGCGCCATCGTAGCCCGAGCACGAGAGCTGTTTTCCGCCGGGACCGATACAATCGAGGAAGACCAGGCGCTAGACGACGCCCTATATTCGTTGCGCGCCTTACAGAGCTGCGTTGAACTAAGGGCAATGGCGCACCCAGAATCTTCCTGCGATTCCACTCAGTGGATGGCGGATTAAAAACGGCGGAAGCGTGTCGAAGTGCCGATTTAGTCTGCAGTGTCCAATTGCTTTCGTGCTAAATACCAATCGGTGATTTCGAGGCCGTCGCCACCTGCAGCACGCTCCTCAGCGTCTGCCTGTGTGGTCGGTGGAGGAACGATCACCGCATCGCCAAGACGCCAGTTGGCAGGAGTGGCGACATGATTTGAGTCGCCCGTCTGCAGCGCATCCACCACCCGCAGAAGCTCGTCGATATTGCGTCCGCAAGCAACCGGATAATAAAGGAGAGCGCGAATCGTTTGTGCGGGATCGATGAAGAGAACCGCACGTACCGTCGTGGTGTCGCTGGCTGCATCGTGCAGCATTCCAAACAAGCGAGCGACTTTCCGGTCGGGGTCCGCAATGACTGGAAAAGGAATTTTGATTCCACTGGTCTCTTCGATATTCCGAATCCAGGCGATGTGAGAAAAAACGCTGTCCACTGAACAACCCATCAGTTGCACCTTGCGTTTCTCAAATTCGTCATTGCGGCGCGCGAATTCGATGAATTCCGTGGTGCAAACCGGCAGAAAATCCCCGGGATGGGAAAAGAGCACAATCCACTTGCCCTTGGAGGTGTAATCGCTGAGGCGGAGAACGCCCTGCGTGGAGTTGGACTCAAAATCCGGCGCAGGCTCGCCAATTCGGGGAATGCGAGGCACAGTCACCGCAACCATTTCGGTGCTCACGGGGCAATCTCCTTGGCGCGATCCAGTGGCGGGTGCATGCCTACTTGGCGCAAGCTGGATGGCCGCAATCGCACGCGATTTCCGCTTCGCTTGACCCTGTTTCCTCGCAAAGCTGGCTGCGATATTTCTCCCCCGCCGGTGGGACGCAAATGCACGGCAAGTGTACACACTTGTCGAATTTATTGGTCGTAGCCATTACTACTCCTTAGCAATTTCTTGATGCGCCACGGGTCGAAGCTCTTCACTGCGTCTTTAGAAGTACGCGAACCCATTAAGACTGGGCATAGGTATGGCAGGGCATATCGAGACAGAAATGGCTGTATGTCCAAAGCATGGCATCGGTTCTTGTAGAGTGTCATTTCATCCAACCGACCGCCTTCGCCCGACATCAAAACGCTGCACAGTTGGGGCGGGCGATGGAATTCTGGACATAATGGCCTGCGTATTTACAGCTTCCCGACACAAGGAGATGAAAATGGCGGTAGATGCGAACTCGTCGGTTGAGCTTGCCATTCGCGGAGCGGGAGACTTCCCTTGCTGAATCACACCGCGCCAACCGTGTGGCCTGGAAAACCTTATCCGCTGGGAGCAACTTGGGACGGCGAAGGGGTGAATTTTGCGATCTTTTCCGAACATGCGGAGAAGGTCGAGCTCTGTCTATTCGACAACAGCGGCCGCCGCCAGACTCACTGCCTCAGCCTTCGCGAGCAAACGGATCAGGTCTGGCATTGCTACCTGCCGGAAGCTCGTCCCGGCATGCTTTATGGCTATCGCGTCTACGGTCCCTATGAACCCGCGAACGGGCTGCGCTTTAATCCCCACAAACTTCTTCTGGATCCTTACGCGAAGCAGATACATGGTGACATGAAATGGAGTGATTCACATTTCGGTTACCGGATTGGGCACAAACAGGAAGATCTGTCGTTTGACCGCAGAGACAGTGCCCCCGGCATGATGAAAGGTGTGATCGTCGATCCCTCGTTTACGTGGGGGGCTGACCGGCCGCCGCGCATCCCCTGGCATCAGAGCGTGATCTACGAGATGCACGTGAAGGGCTTTACAAAGTGTCATCCTGATGTTCCGCCGCCTCTGCGGGGAACTTATGCAGGGTTAGCCACCGCCCCGGTGATCGATTACTTCAAACGGCTTGGCATCACAGCAGTTGAGTTAATGCCGGTTCACACGTTTGTAGATGACCGCCGGTTAGTGGAACAAGGTTTGCGCAATTATTGGGGATACAACACGATTGGTTTCTTTGCTCCTGAACCCCGCTACTCGGCAACCGGAACAATTAACGAATTTAAGACGATGGTGAAGACCCTGCACTCGGCGGGAATCGAAGTTATTCTCGATGTAGTTTATAACCACACTGCCGAAGGCAATCAGCTTGGCCCAACCTTGTCCTTCCGTGGAATCGACAACCCGGTTTACTACCGCCCCGTAATCGACAATCCACGCTATTACATGGATTACACCGGGACCGGCAATACGCTGAACATGAGGCATCCACGTGTGTTGCAGCTTATTATGGACAGCCTTCGCTACTGGGTTACCGAGATGCACGTAGACGGCTTTCGCTTCGATCTGGCGGCAACCCTAGCACGGGAGTTACACGAGGTTGATCGGCTCGGGGCTTTTCTCGACATCATCCACCAGGATCCGCTGTTGTCTCAAGTGAAACTGATCGCTGAGCCTTGGGATTTAGGTGAGGGCGGTTATCAAGTCGGTAAGTTTCCAGTTGGGTGGGCGGAGTGGAACGATCGTTACCGGGATGCCGTTCGATCTTACTGGAAAGGAGATGGTGGGCAGATTGGTGAGTTGGCCTATCGTATCACCGGCTCAAGCGACTTATATGCTCGTAGTGGCCGCCGGCCCTACGCGAGCATTAACTTTGTTACCGCTCATGATGGCTTCACCCTGCAGGATTTAGTTAGTTATAACCAGAAGCACAACGAAGCCAATGGCGAGGACAATCGCGACGGTACCGACAACAATCGCAGCTGGAATTGCGGGGTCGAGGGGCCAACAGACGATCCTGTTATAAAAGCACTGCGAAATCAACAGAAGCGCAATTTTCTGGCAACGCTTTTCTTGTCGCAGGGAGTGCCCATGCTGCTCGCCGGCGACGCAATCGGCCACTCTCAGAATGGGAACAACAACGCCTATTGCCAGGATAACGAGATCAGCTGGATCGATTGGAGCGAAGGTTCGGCAGATATGGATTTGCTGTCCTTTGTCGGGCGGCTGATTAGTTTGCGCAAGAATCATCCTGTGTTTCGTCGAAGAAAGTTTTTTCAGGGGCGCGCGATTAAAGGGGAGGGAGTAAAAGATATCCTGTGGCTGATGCCTGACGGTCGAGAGATGACGGACGAGGAATGGAGACAGCAGTCCGTTCAGATATTGGGAATGTTTCTTTCTGGGGAAGGCCTCGGAGAGCAGGACGAACGAGCCCAGCCGATTACCGATCAGAACTTCCTTCTGTTAATGAATGCGCACCATGAGTCAGTCCCTTTTTTGCTTCCGACGGTAGCCTCCGGGATGGGATGGTTAGCGTTGGTCGATACTTCCTGTCAGACGACGCGCGGTTTTCCGTCACTCTACGACGCCGGGTCGAGTTATCCGCTGCAGGCGCGGTCCTTAGTTGTGCTGCAGGAACGTCAAAAAAATGGAGTGCGCGCCAAGGACCGAAGGCATGAAACGTAAACATGCGATGCCGTTTGGGGCCGAATGCCGCGAAGACGGTTCCGTTCGCTTTCGGCTTTGGGCGCCTAAGTTGCAGCGTGTCGAGGCCGTGCTCGAGGATAACAATTCGCGGACGCTATCGCTGGTTCGTCATGACGAGGGCTGGTTTGAACTCGTGACGCGCGAAGCATGCGAGGGCACACGTTACAGCTTTCAGGTTGACAAGCAACTGAAAGTGCCAGATCCAGCTTCTCGATTTCAGCCCTTCGATGTGGGCGGGCCCAGTGAAGTAGTCAACCCTTCGTCATTCGACTGGCAGGACGCAGAGTGGCGCGGCCTGGCTTGGGAAGAAGCTGTTATCTACGAACTACACGTGGGCACGTTTACACCAGAGGGAACTTTCGCCGCGGTTCAGCAGAAACTCGATTACCTCGCGGAGCTGGGAATCACCGCTCTCGAACTCATGCCATTATCCGATTTTTCTGGAAAGCGAAATTGGGGCTACGACGGCGTTTTGCCGTTCGCACCCGACAGCTCTTACGGCACTCCGGAAGATCTTAAGAGCTTGATCCAAGCAGCCCACCAAAAAGGACTGATGGTGTTTCTCGATGTCGTCTACAACCACTTTGGTCCTGAGGGGAACTACCTGCGCGAGTACTCTCCGGAATTCTTTACCGATCGTCATCGAACTCCCTGGGGCGATGCGATTAACTTCGATGGACGCGGGAGTCGAGTGGTCCGCGACTTCTTCATCCACAATGCGCTTTATTGGTTGGAGGAGTATCACTTCGACGGCTTGCGTCTTGATGCGGTGCACGCGATCGTCGATGATTCCGTTCCAGACATTCTGACCGAGCTTGCTGAAACTGTAAGAAAAACGTTCGGAAACACGCGACACGTCCATCTTGTTCTCGAGAACTATGATAACGCGGCTCGATATCTCGATCGAGATAGCCAAGATCGCGCTCGTCTGTATGATGGGCAGTGGAATGACGATATCCACCATGTTCTTCACGTCCTGACCACGGGAGAAAGTGACGGCTATTACTCCGACTCTTCGCAACAGCCTATTCAATACTTGGGTCGCTGCCTTACTGAGGGCTTCGCTTTCCAGGGCGATCGATCGGAGTATCACCAAGCTGTCCGGGGCGAGATAAGTAGCCACTTGCCGCCGACGGCATTTGTTTCATTTTTGCAGAACCACGACCAGGTGGGGAACCGGGCCTTCGGAGAGCGCATCACTTCAATTGCGGACGAGCAGGCTGTGAAAGCTGCTATGGCCATTCTGCTGTTGGCGCCTTCCCCTCCTCTTTTGTTTATGGGGGAAGAGTTTGTCGCGAGAACGCCGTTTTTATTTTTTTGTGATTTTGACGGCAAGCTTGCGGAAGATGTGACACAAGGAAGGCGCGCTGAGTTCGCGGGCTTCCGCCAGTTCCGTTCGCAACAGATGCGCGAGCGGATTCCAGACCCGAATGATGAGCAGACGTTCATCCGTTCGAAGATTGATTGGCAAAGTCTCGAGGCAAAGCAGAACCAGAAACGGCTGCACTTCTACCGTGATCTGCTCGCGTTGCGCAAGAAAGAGATCGTCCCTCTACTGCGCTGCAGAAAAATCCGAGCGGCTTTTCGCATCTACGGGAAGGGAGGCATTGCCGTGGAGTGGCGTCTGGGTGACACGGTGCTATCGTTGGTGGCGAATATAAGTTCGGCTGCAGCGATTGCAGTACCGCGTCCATGTGGCCGTGGTATCTATGTCGGCTCATCTGACCTATGCGTCGACAGCGATCGTGGGCAAAAGCACATCGAGATGCCTGCCTGGTCAGTGGCGTGGTTCCTTTGTCCATGAAGGCGAATCGCATTCCGCTGGCGACCTACCGACTGCAATTTAGTCGTGACTTCACTTTCGCCCAGGCTGCTGATCTTGTGCCTTATCTTTCAAGCCTTGGTATCTCACATGTTTACGCTTCTCCATATCTCTTGGCGCGGCCGGGCAGCACTCACGGCTACGACATCATCGACCACAGTCGGCTGAATCCGGAAGTCGGTACCGATGCAGAGTATGAACACCTAGTAGATGAACTACACAAACATGGCATGGGACAGATACTTGATATCGTTCCCAATCACATGGGAGTGATGGGCAGTGACAACGTGTGGTGGATTGATGTTCTGGAAAATGGAGAATCTTCCAACTATGCGGATTTTTTCGACATCGACTGGCAGCCATTGAAAGAGGAGTTGGACAATAAGATCCTAGTACCTGTCTTAGGCGATCAGTACGGCAAAGTGCTCGATGCGGGAGAGTTAAAACTTACTTACGACAAAGGCAAAGGGGAATTCAGCATCTTCTTTTTCCGGCATAGGTTTCCGGTGGATCCCAGCGAATATCCCCGCATCCTTTCCCGAGGCCTCACTCATCTTGAGCAAGTGCTGGGAGCGCAGCACGATCAACTATTGGAGTTTCAAAGCCTGATTGCTGCGTTTATCCACTTGCCGGGCCGCAGCGAGATGTCGCCTGAGAAACGTGCAGAACGCGCGCGCGACAAAGAAATTCATAAGCGTCGCCTGCAAGCGCTCGGTGCTAGTTCTACAGCGGTTGCAGAATCCATCGAGATGAGCATTCGTGAAATCAACGGCACACCAGGCGATTCCGCAAGTTTCAACGATCTCCACGATTTGATTAAAGCGCAGGCTTACCGGCTCGCTTATTGGCGAGTGGCGGCCGACGATATCAACTACCGCAGGTTTTTTGACATCAACGATTTGGCTGGATTGTGCACGGAGAAAAGGCAGGTTTTCGATGTAACTCATCGCTTAGTGTTGGACTTGGTCCAGCAAGGTAAGGTCAACGGACTACGCATCGATCATCCCGACGGACTGTATGATCCGGCTCAATATCTTGCCCGTTTACAAGGCGCGTCAGATGAGCAATCGCGAAGCAAAAAGCGCGGTGCAGACTCTGTCTACATCGTGGTCGAGAAAATACTCATCGGAGATGAGCGATTGCCGGATGACTGGCCGGTTGATGGAACAACCGGCTACGACTTTCTTAACTTAGTGAACGGGCTGTTTGTCGATCCGACATCTCTCGACCGGATGACTCGCAGTTACCGAGCCTTCATAAAACGACCGATCAATTTTGACAACCAACTTTATCGGAGCAAGAAGATTGTGATGCATGCGGCGTTGGCGAGTGAATTGAATGTATTGGCCAATGCGCTCAGCCGCATTGCTCTTTCCGATCGTCATACTTGCGATTTCACAGTGAACGGATTGCGAGACGCCATCAGCAAAATCGTTGCTTGCTTTCCTGTTTACCGTACCTACATCTCCGGCAACCAAATGTCTGCGACTGACCGGGCAAACATCGAACGGGCGGTGACGTGCGCCAAGAAGGAGAGCCCTGGCGCTGACGCGACCGTGTTCGACTTCACTCGACATGTGCTGCTTGCACCGGCCGATGCGGGTGAGATCAATTCGTTCCAGAGCGCGGCGATTCGGTTTGCCATGAAATTCCAGCAGTTCACCAGCCCGGTCATGGCGAAGAGTATGGAGGACACATCGTTTTATCGCTACCACCGCCTGAGTTCTCTGAATGAAGTAGGAGGGGATCCACAAAGATTCGGAATCCCGGCAGAAATGTTCCACGGGAAAGTCCAGGAGCGCGTGAGCCATTGGCCGCACAGCATGCTCGCCACATCGACTCATGACACCAAGCGCTCTGAGGATGTACGGGCGCGCATCAATGTGCTTTCTGAAATTCCGGCGGTTTGGGGTAGGAAGGTTCGCCGGTGGAGGGATCTGAATGCCGCCAAGAAGGTGGATATAGACAGCACCTCCGCACCGTCGCTGAATGACGAATACCTTCTATATCAAACTCTGCTCGGTGCGTGGCCCGCGGATGAAGCCGAAGCGAGGCAACCGGTCTTCTGCCGTCGAGTTACGGAGTACATGGTCAAGGCCGTCAGAGAGGCGAAAGAGAAGACCAGCTGGGCAAACCCGAATGCCCCATACGAGGAAGCCGTGCGCAACTTCGTCGAGGCAGTTCTCACGTTTAACGATGATAATCAATTTCTTACCGATTTCTTGCCCTTTCAAAAAGACATCGCAAAACTGGGCATGTTCAACAGTCTGTCACAGACGTTGCTCAAGCTTACGTGTCCCGGGGTTCCCGACATATACCAGGGCAGTGAACTGTGGAATCTCAGCTTGGTGGACCCGGACAGCCGACGCGCAGTGGACTATGAATGTCGCCAAAATGTTCTGCGCGAATTGCAGCTCTTGGACTCGAAGTCCTGTAGCTGCCGGGCGTCGAACATTGCGGCGTTGGCGGAAAATATGGCCGATGGCCGGATCAAGTTGTATTTGACATGGAAGGCATTAAGTTGCAGAAAGCAGCATGCTGCTCTTTTTCAGGAGGGGGAATATGTCCCTTTGAAAGTCGTGGGTGGTAAGGCCGACCATCTAGTTGCTTTTGCGCGGCAGCACGCCGGGCTTACTGCAATTGTGGCTGCTCCGCATCTGTGGGCTCGGTTGCTTGCGGACCCCAAGGCGTCCCCGTTGGACGCCACAGTTTGGAAGGACACGCTCTTGGAACTTCCCTCGAATTGTTCGTCGCGAACCTTTCACAATGAATTTACTTCAAACACCGTTTCGGTTGAGGAGTCTGATACGACCTGGTTCATCCGAGCTTCAATGTTGTTCTCCAAGTTTCCCGTGGGACTCTTAACACAAGATTCCAACATCGGCGAACAAGGCTAGTTCACTCCCAAGAAAAAGTGTCCAAATCTTCGGCGATGCATCTCCTCTAAGGAGCGCGCAAAGCGTCTTCGTTCGGAGTAAGATGGCAGCTCAATTCTGGAAAGGAGACGTGACCATGATTCTCGGGATGCCCACCGCGACGTACACCCTATTGCATGTGTTGATAAGCCTGATCGGAATTAGTTTGGGATTCATCGTGCTTTATGGTTTTTTTGTCGGCAAGCGGCTCGATTTCTGGAATTTGATTTTTCTGGTTACCACTGTGGCGACCAGTGTGACCGGTTTCGGTTTTCCTTTCGATCATCTCCTACCCTCGCACAAGCTGGGCATCCTGTCGCTGGCGGTGCTGGCGATTGCGATTCCGGCGCGCTACGCGTTTCACCTTGCAGAGGCGTGGCGCAGGACGTACGTCATCACTGCGTCGATCGCGCTTTACTTCAACGTTTTTGTCCTCGTTGCGCAGTCCTTCATGAAGGTACCGTCGCTGAAAGCTCTGGCTCCAACGCAGCAAGAGCCGCCCTTTCTGATCGCACAATTCGTCGTTCTACTGATTTTTATTGGCCTTGCGGTTGTCGCGGCCAGGAGATCCCGCGTCGAGCCGGTGCGGCCGGCACGAGCTGCCTAATCAATACCTTTTCCTTTTCGTACATGCACGCTGAATCAGGGATATAAATCCGCACTTTAAGGAGGGCATTTATGCCAACAATCACGACCAAAGACGGCACAGAGATTTATTACAAGGACTGGGGCAAAGGGCAGCCGGTTGTTTTTAGCCATGGATGGCCGCTAAGCTCCGATGCATTCGAAGACCAGATGCTGTTTCTCGCCAGCCACGGATATCGCTGCATCGCCCATGACCGCCGCGGACACGGAAGATCGAGCCAGTCTTGGGACGGCAACGAGATGGACACTTACGCGGACGATCTTGCGGCGCTTACGGTAAAGCTTGATCTGAAGAACGCGGTTCACATCGGCCATTCCACCGGTGGTGGTGAGGTTGCCCGCTACATTGGCCGCCACGGGACCAAGCGGGTCTCGGCCGCAGTGCTGATCAGCGCGGTGCCGCCGCTAATGCTGAAGACGGCGGTGAACCCGGCGGGCTTGCCAATCGAGGTGTTCGATGGCCTCCGCGCCAGCACTCTGTCTGATCGCGCGCAGTTCTTCAGGGACCTCAGCGCGCCTTTTTATGGCGCCAACCGTCCCGGCGCGCAGGTCTCGCAGGGCTTGCGCGATTCTTTCTGGCTTCAGGGGATGCTGTGCGGATTCAAAGCCGCCTATGATTGCATCAAGGCTTTTTCTGAAACTGACTTTACCGAGGATCTGAAGAAGTTCGATGTCCCTACCCTGATACTTCACGGCGATGACGACCAGATCGTTCCGATCGTCGCTGCCGGACTTCCGTCGGCGAAGATCGTCAAAGGAGCAACATTGAAGGTCTATCCAGGGTTTCCGCACGGCATGTGCTCAACCCAGAAGGACCAAATCAACGCAGATTTGCTCGCGTTTCTCAAGCGGGCTGAGCAAGTGGCGGCCTAGTTCTTCAGTGTCCCTGCCTTCGTTATTCCGTGAAGGCCGGGATAGTAGATAATCGGCACAGCCGCGCCGCACAAACGCAGTCTCATTTATTCTGGAGAGAATTCATTTATGTCGATTCGACCAGTGAAGCGAGTAATTCAATCGAAGCCAACGCTTGAAGGCGCGGGCGTGCACCTGCGCCGCGCTTTCGGTTTCGGAAATACGAAGGACTTTGATCCTTTCCTTTTGCTCGATGATTTTCGCAATGACGTTCCGGAGGATTATCTCGCGGGTTTTCCGTGGCATCCGCATCGTGGGATCGAGACCATCACGTATGTGCTGGCGGGAACCGTGGAACACGGCGACAGCATGGGAAACCGGGGTGCAATCGCCGCCGGAGACGTGCAGTGGATGACGGCCGGCAGCGGAATTATTCATCAAGAGATGCCGAAGGGCGACCAGTCCGGCCGGATGCATGGCTTTCAGTTGTGGGCCAATCTTCCGGCGTCGCTCAAAATGACTGCGCCACGTTATCAGGAGGTGAAAGCTGCGGAAATTGCAGAAATCACGGATGATGACGGCACTCATGTGCGTGTCGTTTGCGGAAATTTCTGGGGGAAGAAGGGGCCGGTGGATGGAATTGCGGCCGACCCGATTTACCTGGACGTTTCGGTTTCGCCGGGAAAGAGAAAGACGTTGCCGGTGGAAACAACTCGTCACGCCTTCGCTTATGTATTCGGTGGCGGCGGCAAGTTCTGCAATGCGTCTGGTCCGCTCGCTGTTCCGACGGAGGCGGTCAAGTGGTTCGATACTGCGCCTCCGGTCGAGGCCGATAATCGTTCGCTGATCTTGTTCGACCGGGGCGACGAGGTCACCGTGCAGGCTGGTGACGATGGGATTCGCTTCCTCCTGGTCTCGGGCAAGCCTCTTGAAGAGCCGGTGGCCTGGTACGGGCCGATCGTGATGAACACGCAGCAGCAACTGCAGCAGGCATTTACGGAGCTGCAGGAAGGGACGTTCCTCAAAGAGGGAAAAAAGTAAAATATGGCGCACGCGATTGCTGACCAACCGGAATGCTGGCCCGCCCTTCCTTTGGAGTCGTGGAGAGATACATACGCGACGCTTCACATGTGGGCCCAGATGGTTGGCAAGGTTCGACTGCGTCTGACGCCGCTGGTGAATCATTGGTGGAATGTTCCGCTGTACGTAATGGCGCGCGGTCTCACCACTTCTCGCATTCCATACGGCCAGAGTGCGTTCGAACTTTGGTTCGATTTCATCGGGCACCGGCTGGTGCTCGAAACCAGTGATGGAGTGTCGAAATCGCTTGCTCTGAACCCACGGTCCGTGGCGGAGTTCTATCGGGAATTGATGGAGATGCTTCGATCCGCCGGAATCGAAGTGAAAATCTGGAGAATGCCAGTCGAAATCCCCAACCCGATTCCCTTCGATCAGGATCGGGTGCATGCGTCGTACGATCCTGCATCGGTTGAGAAATTCTGGCGAATTCTTTTGTCGGTGGCCGCGGTCTTCACCCAATTTCGGGCGGGATTTATCGGCAAGAGCAGCCCGGTGCATTTCTTTTGGGGAAGCTTCGATCTTGCGGTCAGCCGCTTTTCCGGCCGGCTCGCTCCGGCGCGGCTCGGCGCCGACTACGTGACTCGCGAAGCATACTCCCACGAAGTGAGCAGCGTCGGCTTCTGGCCGGGAGGTGGCGACATTAAGGAAGCTGCCTTTTATTCCTATATGGCACCTGAGCCACAGGGATTCAAAGAGGCTCGGGTTCGGCCCGCATCTGCTTACTATCAAAAGCAGGTTTCGGAATTTCTCCTGATGTATGAGGACGTGCGCAAGAGCGAATCGCCGACTGCCACGTTGCTTGACTTTTGCCAATCCACGTATGAAGCGGGAGCCAGCCTCGGCAACTGGGATCGCGAGGCGCTTGAACGGTAGCCGGACCCTACTGATTCCTTCTCCGCGAGCAATCACTTCCACGTTATGATCTCTGCCTATGAATCTGCGCCTGCTGTGTGCCTTCGTTTTGCTTGGTAGTGTCTCGTCTGTGAGCCAACAACCTTTTCTAGACTCCCATCAGTGGATCGCATTGCGCGACGAAGCCAGTGGAGCCGCCCCTTACGAAAATCTTCGATATATCACGCGGCTGCATCGCGTGCCAGCCACCGCGCAGTTCGATGACGCGGCGCAATTCATTCTGCAACGCGCTCGCGAGTATGGCCTTGCGGACGTTCATGCGGAACACTTTCCGGTGGACGGCAAAACTCAATATGGATTGATGCGCTCCTATTTCGCTTGGACCGTCGAAAAAGGGGAGCTATGGGAGTCGCGTCCTCAGCATTTACTGCTGGGGGATTGGGCGACCGATCCGATCCGGCTCGCCGATTACAGCCATAGTGCGGACGTGGAAACTAGTTTGGTCGATGTGAGCGATGGGAGCCATGAAACCGATTATGCCGGAAAAGACGTGCGCGGCAGGATTGTCCTGGCGGATGGCGTACTTGCGCGTGTGCAGGCTCTCGCGGTCATCCAACGCGGAGCCGCCGGTATCGTCAGCGATATGCCGAACCAGACCACCGCATGGTCGAGCCTGGACCGCACCATTGTGCGATGGGGTCATCTCGATGCGCGGCAGCCATCAGGTTTTGCGTTTATGGTCTCGCGCGAAACTGCCGACGCGTTGCGTGCGCGTTTGCGCGGCGGCGAAAACATCGTTCTGCAAGCGCACGTCAAGGCCGAGGTTGGCGCCGGTCATTGGACAGTGGTCACCGGCACAATACCCGGCACCGATCCGGCGGCAGGTGAGATTGTTTATAGCTGCCACCTCGATCATCAGCGGCCGGGCGCAAACGACAACGGAAGCGGCTGTGTAACGATTCTTGAGTCGGCACGCATCATCGCTCAGTTGGTTAGGTCTGGCGCCTTGCCGCGTCCGAAGCGGACGCTTCGCTTCGTTTGGGGTCCAGAGGTGGAAGGCACCATGGCCTTTCTCAGTGCGCACCCGGAGATCAAGCAACGGCTGCGGGCGGATATTCACATGGACATGGTGGGAGGGGATCCGTTCAAGAATAAGTCGGTACTGCATGTTACTGCGACGCCGTGGTCTCTACCCAGTTTTGTGACAGATGTGGGCGCAACGTTCGCTGAGACGATTCGCAGCGGCGCAAGTCTTTATGCGGGAAGCGGCGACTCGCCTGAGGCAGCGGTGATTGAGAATTCCGCGGAAGGGCAGGGAACACACAACGAGTTCTTTGCCGATCTCACACCCTATGCCGCGGGCAGTGATCACGATGACTACGACTCTTCCATGATCGCGGTTCCGTCACTATATTTGCGCGACTGGCCGGATATTTATATCCATACGGATCATGATAGCCTTCTGCAAATTGACGCGACCAAGCTGAGACGCGTTGCTTTGCTCGGTGCGGCTTCTGGATATGCCTATGCCAGTATCGGTGCCGCAGAGCTTCCGAATCTGCTGCCGTTTGAAGCCGCACAGAGCGAGGTGCGGCTAGCGCAGGGCTATCAGCAGGCGAAGAAGATGCTGAACGATGTTCAACCGGGCGCTGGCCGAGCTTGGTATGAGGCTCGCAATCTACTCACGAAGACGCTGCAGCGCGAGACAGGCGTGCTGCGATCGCTGTTAGAGTTCGTCGGCGGTTCGGAAAAAGAAGATGCGGAAGAAGTAAAGTTGTTGAACGATGACGCGGCCCGGTTCAATTCATGGCTTGATCGGGAAGCGAAAGAGCGCGGGGCGCAGGGGACGAATCCGGTCAACCCTTGGGCGAACGACCCTGCTGCGCACCGCATTCCGGTTCGTACCAGCGACTTTGGCCCTCTGACTTACCAGAATGATGACGTGCTCGTCGACCGCCTGGGACGGGAGCGCGTGAACAAAATCAAGCTGCTCAACAGCGAAGCGACGCCTCTTTTCAACGTGCAGGATCAGTCAGAATTGTATGCGTACGAGATATTCAATTTTGTCGACGGGAAACGCATGGTGGGAGAGATACGCGACGCTGTCTCGGCGGAGTATGGTCCGCTGTCTATTGATCTAATGAATGACTACCTGAATGCCTGCTCGGAAGCCAAACTTCTGAGCTGGAAATAAATACACACACATCGCGACAACCGCCTGACCCGCCCGCCAAAAACCGGGTGCTGTCTACGGAGTCGGTGCAGGGGCGTCGATGGTCCCGACTAGACCCGTACGGCCGTCCTGCACGGCAAGGCGCATCTGGTTGTTGCCGGGCTGGGGATCCAAATCCATGTGCAGCATCAAACCCTGCTGCAGAATCTTCTGATAAGTATTGGTGTCGAAGGATTGATCCACTTTCTGGTTTCGATTGGTCAACATTTTCCCGCCGGGGGAGTAGACCGTCGCGTACATCGACACATTCAAATGCTTGCCGGCGGCCGTATCCTCGGCAGAAAGAGTGTTGGCGTCGACCAGAAAAGTTACCCCAATCTTGTCCTTCACGGAATTGGTGGAGGGAGGCTTGATCTGCGCGCTGAAGGCAACCAGGGTCGAGGGAACGATGTCTCCGAGGGCAGACACGACCTCCGCCTGCGGGTTGTAACCCTTGGTTAGAGTGGGATCGATGGCGTAGTAGCCTCGGCGGTTCTGCACTTCCACGCCGTCACGCTTTACTTTCACTTTAATCTGGCGGTATTTGCCGTCGTACTTTTTGTTGTCTGGATAGTAGGCCACTGTGTAAGCGGCGAGTTCGTCTTGAAAGGCGCGCTCGACTCCGACTTTGATTTCATTCTGGTTAACATAGGCACGGCCGCCGGTCTCGCGGGCGACCTCTCTCATGGTTTCTTGGGAGTCAGTTGCCAGTGAAAGCGATAGTCCGCGGGCGTCCACGGGATAGACGGCGACCTGCGCGCTCGAGAGTCTGGCGCCAGTCTCGCGAATTTCTTCCGCATGCAATTCCCGGAAGGTTGACGCGTAGTTTCCTGAAGCGTGCTCGCCCACTCGCCGAGTGTTCAAGCTAGGCAAACTCTCATCCAACTCTGCCTTCGAAACTGTCTGTTCTTCGGGAACGAACGCAAAAGGTAGATCGCCCGTGACCCAGATCAGGTTCTTTCGTCCGGGTAATCCTCCCAAGATGCGCGCTAGGCTATTCAACGCGTTGAGGGTCAGCACTGCCCGTTCGTCTTTGCCATACTGGGCTGAGATGGTTTCGAAAGAACGGAGTGCACCGGTAGCATCACTCACCGGCTGTGAGCTCGCGTCGAGACTATTGACGGTTGCTTGTGCGGTCACCGGCTTCGGATTGCCCTCGACCGGCCCTGCGTCGCTGCTCGTGTGGCGAGGCGGTATTGGGGTGAATTCTCCCTCCAGCGGTTTGTAACTCTGTAAAGCCGCGTACAAGATCTGCGGATCGCTGCTGAAATCCTGCAATTCGTTCAAGGAACCGGTTAGCGTAAAGATACCCATACGCTCGCCGGGCTTGAACTGCTCCTTGACGAAACGCAGCATCTGACGCCGGGCGTAGGCTTGATCGGAATAAGGGGTGTTGAGAGCATCGAGCAGCATCACGGTGATCGGACCGCTGGAGCGATACTGCGGCCGGTTCGAATAGATCCCAAGCGGTAATTGCGCGGGCGCGTGAGGCGCGTTTTCCGCAGGCGTAGTCACACTGGCAATTTTCTGGGCTTTACCGTTTTCCTCCACCACGAAATCTTCGGGATGAAGACCAGGCACGGGGTTCCCCTGCTTATCGGTTACAACCACGTCTACCAGTACCATGTGGGTTGTAACGCGAATACTGGGGGCGGGCGGCTCGGTAGCCGGTGGTGGGGCTTGGGCTACGGCGATGAGGCCGACCGAAGCAAAGAGAAATGTGGACGACAGAAGGCGCAATCGATTCCGGCAGGCAGTCATCTTCTCCTCCTAGCCGAGTTCTTAGCTGGTAACATTATTATCTTCCGGTTCGACTTGCAACCATTTATGAGCACTGCATGACATTCCTTTTGATGTTGGCGCTCGCCTTCAGCATTGCCGCACCATCTGAGAACGAAAGCGTGACCGTGCTGATACGCAAGGGGCAGGCTGCTCTCTATGCTGGCGATTTCGCCAGCGCCACAAATGACTTTGAGCAAGCACGGCAGGTTGCCCCGGAAAATCTCGCGGTCGATCGCGGTCTGTTGCTCAGCTATCTTCAGGAGAATCGTCTGGACGATGCCGAGAAGGTTGGTCGATCCTCTATCGCGCAATTCCCCCAGGACAGTCAGCTACTGCACTGGCTCGGGCTGGTTTACTTCAAGCAAGGCCGGAACCCGGAGGCTTTGGAAACGTTGCGACGAGCGGAGAAGCTCGAGAATTCGAAGGCCGACATTCACTTCGATACGGCGCTGGTGCTGCTCTCGGATAATCGGTATCCCGAAGCCGCGGATGAGTTGGAGAAGGCCATTCAGCTCGATCCTAAGGCGGCACTGCTGCACGTGTTGTTGGGGCGCGCTTATCAGAATACAAACCGGAGCCTGCAGGCGGTCGAACAATTTCAGATGGCGTTGCGTCTGGAGCCGGAGCTTACGCTGGGTCACTACCATCTCGGCTTCGCCTACGCGAGCCTGGGGCGTAACCGGGAGGCGATTGCTGAATATAAAAGAGAGCTCGTGCGATCTCCCAACGACGCTTCCGTGCTTTATGAACTTGGCCATTGTCTGTTAGCCGAAGGTGAATGGAAGTCAGCGGTCGCGGAGTTGCAGAAAGCAGCGGAAATTGATCCGCAGAACTTTGATGCTCTCTACGATTTAGGCAAAGTGCTGCTCTCGCAAGGGGAAGCCGAGGGCGCGGTTCCTGTCTTGCGCCGAGCGATTGCTTTGAAATCTTCCGACCCGAGCGCGCACTACCAGTTGGCGCGTGCCCTCGAAAAAAGCGGCGAGAAAGAACTGGCGCAGCAGGAGTTTGAGACCTTTGCTGTCCTCAAGAAAGCGCAGCCAGTAACCGGAGGGATGGCCACGGGGCCGATCCATTGATGGCGAGGCTTAAGTCATTGAAAGGAGTCGTTCTTCTTAGGCTTCTTGGGGCAGCCTGCCTGACTGGCACGGCGTTTTGCCAAAACCCGCCTTTGCAGTCTCCAACTCATTCGGTTCCGTCTTCTCGGACGTCCATAAGCCCGTCATCCAGCAAGAAGCAGGGCGCGCCTCCTTCGGCTTTCTTTGCCGATGTAACTCATGCTGCCGGCATCGATTTCCACCTTACTTGCGGCAGCGCGGAGAAGCACTACATCATGGAATCGATGTGCGGTGGTATCGCGGTTTTCGACTATGACAATGACGGCTGGATGGATATCTTCCTGGTCAACGGATCGACTCTCGAAGATTTGCAAACCAAGAAGTGCCACCCCAGCAAGCTTTATCACAACAATCACGACGGCACTTTCACGGATGTGACGGTTAAGTCTGGGCTTACTCATTGCGGCTGGGGATTTGGCGTGGCTGTCGGCGACTACGACAACGATGGCTGGGAAGATATCTACATAAACTATCTCGATGGCGGCGTACTTTATCACAACAACCACGACGGTACTTTCACCGATGTGACCGCTAAAGCGGGCGTAGACAATGCCGGGCGTTGGGGCACTAGCGCGGCCTTTGGCGACTACGATAATGATGGCTACCTCGATCTCTACATCGCCAACTACGTTGACCTTGATCTCCAGCACTTGCCGGAATTTGGGCAGGGACCATTTTGCCAGTATCGCGGCATTCCGGTTTCATGCGGACCGCGCGGTTTGAAAGGTGGGCGGGATCGTCTGTATCACAACAATGGCGACGGCACGTTCACTGACGTTGGCGAAAAACTCAATATTGATCCGGATTCTTATTATGGGCTGGGCGTATTGTGGCTTGACTACGACCTCGACGGTTGCCCGGATTTGTATGTCGCCAACGATTCGTCGCCCAGTTTGCTCTATCACGGCGACTGCAAGGGCGGATTCACCGAGGTGGGCGTGCAAGCGGGAGTGGCATACAGCGCCGATGGGCGGGAACAGGCAGGTATGGGGATCGACTCCGCCGATTACGATAACGACGGGTGGCCGGACATCATAAAGGCGAATTTTTCCGATGACACGAATAACCTGTACCACAACGACCACAATGGAGAGTTCACCGATCTGGCCGGGCCTGCGGATTTCGGGCCGGTAAGCATTCCGTTTCTTGGCTTCGGAATGAAGTTTCTCGATTTCGACAATGACGGATGGAAAGACATTTTCGTCGCGAATGGGCACGTGAATCCGCAAGTTGATCATCATTCTTTTGGCGTTACCTATGCCGAGCGGCCGCTGTTGTTTCACAATCTGCGAAATGGGAAGTTCGAAGAAATCGGGATGGGCGCAGGAGTGGCATTGGCCCGCCGTTATGTCGCCCGCGGTGCTGCAGCCGCTGATTTTTTCAACAGTGGCAGTGAAGACCTGCTGGTCACCGTGCTGGATGGCCCTCCGCTCCTGTTGCGAAACAAAACCGCCACGCGCGGACACTGGCTGCGCATTAAAACGATTGGCACGCGTTCGAATCGCGATGGGTTTGGCGCTCGGGTGGAGGTGAAGGTGGGCAGCAGCACTCAGATGGCCGAGGTTCGCGCGAACTCAAGTTTCGAATCGGCCAGTGATCCTCGGCTGCATTTCGGTTTGGGTGCGGCAACCCGGGTTGACTCCATCACCATCCATTGGCCATCGGGTAGCGTCCAGACGCTCGGGCCGCAGAGCGTCGATCAGGAATTGGTCGTGCGGGAAGGTAGCGGTGCCACTGGGAGCCCGGGACCAAAGCTGCCCGAGAAGCCTTTGAAAAGATCGTTGGGAATAGGGAAGCACTAAGATATTCCGGAGCCCGTTTAGCGTATTCGATCCCTAAGCTTACTATTCAAAGTTTGCGTTGACCTTAGCAAGAGCCTGAACGAGTCATTTTGAAGTTCATTCCAAATTGCGGTGGATGATTCTTCGTTCCCTCCAGTTTCTCATAGTACAAAATGACTAGGAATTTGTAACTCATTGATTGCTAAGAGGAAGATTTTTGGACGGTAACGTGCTTTGAAGTGCCGACAAGCAGTGCGCAAGCAGTGTGAAGGACTGTCTGACCAAATCTGTTCTTCACAATGAATCAACGACATAAGCCTTGACAGCAGCCGCAGTGAAAGTGCAGAATGGCGCGCGTTTTACGAATGGTTGTGGATCAAGTGTCCTGTGAGGTAAGTCGTCGTTGGATTCCGAAGTCAAGTTAGGGAAGATGGGTTTTCCAAAGTCCAAAAGCTCGGGAGAGGTGGGTATGACGAAGCTTCGGTTTTGCCTGGTTGCATTGTGCATCGCGATGTTGGGGCTGACTGCAATCGCTCAAGTTCAGAACGGCGAATTCTCCGGTACAGTGACCGACCCTTCCAACGCGGCTGTGCCCGGCGCCAAAGTCACCATCACCAACCGGGGGACCAACCTTTCGGTAAGCGTGACCACCAATCAATCGGGCGTTTATGACGTCAAGGAACTGCCTGCCGGCGTTTACAGGATTAGGGTCGAGGCTTCTGGATTCAAGACTTTCGAGAACTCCAGTGTTTCACTCGATGTGGGCATCATCGCTCGCTTGGACGCAAAAATGCAGTTGGGCCAGGCCCGCGAAGTCGTCGAGGTGACCGGTGAGGCGTCCCAAGTAAACACGGAAGAGTCGAAACTCTCTACGACCGTTACCTCTACTCAGATTGCTAACCTGCCGCTCAACGGACGCAACGTCTATGACCTGATGCAAATGGCTCCCGGCGCTGTCAACGTGATGGGCGTGGATTTTGAAGCCGGTCACAATACCGTCGTCAACGGCGTGCGCGAGGATTTCAACGGCTTTCTCATCAACGGTGTTTCGAACAAGGACATCAGCGGCGGACAAAATAACGTTCCCATCGAAGATACGGTGCAGGAGTTCCAGCAACTACAACTGAATATGTCGGCGCAATACGGCACCAGCGCGGGCAGCATCAATAATTTGGTCACCAAGTCCGGTACGAACTCCTTCCACGGCAGCGTTTGGGAATATGTGCGCAACAGCGACTTTGACGCCAACCCCTATTTTCTGAACCAGCAGGGTGTAGCCCGCTTGCCCCTCCACTTCAATCAGTTTGGTGGAACGATTGGTGGCCCGATCATCAAGGACAAGTTATTCTTCTTTGGGTCATATCAGGGCGACCGCTTTGTAACGTCTGGGCAGCCGAGCACGATCACGGTGGAGTCTCCGCAATGGAGGCAGGCTGTAATTGCTGGACAGCCGAATTCGGTGGCTGCGCTCTTGTACAAGAATTTCGCCCCTGCTGTTACGGGATCACCGATACCCGGCTCGACCCTCAATTCCTTTACCGGCGGCGATTACACGCAGTACCTTTGTTCATCCGGAACCTTCGCTGGCCCTCTCGTTTCGGCAAGGTTGGCGCCCATCCTGGGTGTCACCGCGGCGGACCAAGCGACGATGGCGGCAGATGGCTGTCCGGCTGGAAACATCCCCGGCATTCAGGCAGGCACGGCGGATAGAACTGCGCCATTCGAGTACAGCAGCGTGGCGGTCTTCGGAGCACAAACCCAGTCGCTGGGGAACTTGTTCAACGGCACCGAAGCTGAGGGGAAAATCGATTACAACTGGAACACGAACAATCGAATGTTCGTAGAGTTCAACTGGGACCATAACACCGATAAGTTCGGAGGCAATAACTGCAATGCTAACTGCACCCGCGGCATTGAGAATCCGAACAACGACCATTTCCCCAACGGACAGTTCAGCTTCATCCACACTTTTTCGCCAAAGATTCTGAACGAACTCAAGTTAGGCTACACCCAGAACAATACTGCGATACAAACCAATTTACCGGGTTTGCCGTATATCACTTTTAACGACGGAGTGACGGGTTTTGGCTCCTACAGCGGCTACCCGCAATTCTTCAAAGACCACGTTTACAGCTATGGCGATATGGTTTCTATCAGCCATGGCAACCACAGCTTTAAGATCGGTGCGGATATCCGGCGCAACATTGAAAACAGCGAGTTCAACGTGGCCCGCCCTTCTTATCCCTTTGTCGACCAAATATTCTTCGCCGCCGATTCACCGGGCGGAGAGGTCGGGGGCATCAATCCGGATTTTTGCAATTCGCCTTGCGGCACCCTCAATGCGAACCCGCAGTCCGAGTTGTCCAGCAACGTCCGACATTTCAGGAACTGGGAAATCGGAGCTTACTTCCAGGATGACTGGAAGATGTCAAAGCGCCTGACGCTGAACCTGGGGCTGCGTTGGGATCTTTACACCCGCCACAGCGAAGAAAACGGTCTTGCCACAACTTTCAAACTGGGTCCGGGAGCCAGCCTACCGGATCAGGTCGCGAGTGCCAACGCTCCATTTGGCAGCCCGGGATGCCCCACCACTATCGCTCCCGACACCCAGATTTTGGCAGGCGTATGCGGCCCCGGCGGGTTCGCCACCGCCAGCAGCCTTGGTCCAAACGAATACAAAGATTTCGGTCCGCGCATAGGCTTCGCCTACGATGTATTCGGAGATGGGAAGACATCAGTGCGCGGTGGCTTTGGTATTTCCTACGAGGGGACGCTTTATAATCCTCTGTCGAATTCCCGGTGGAACCCGCCTTACTATTCGTTTAGCGCAGTCGGACCGCTGGAGGGAATTCCCGGGACCATTATTTATGGTCCAACCAATTGCGGCGTCGGGGGTACGAATTGCGTACCCAGCGGAGCACCGCCGGCGTACACTGGCCCCCCAAGCAACCCGGGACAGGGAGTCGGCGCTCAAGCCGTGGGTAATATCTCGGGTTGGGCCTCCTCAAACGTCGACCAAGCGTTTTTGACGGGAATTGTTCTACCCGGAGGGATCAAGGACCCCTATGTGTACAACGAATTCCTAAGTCTGCAGCGGGAAGTTAGCAGAGGGCTGGTGTTGGAACTGGACTACGTAGGGACGATCGGTCACCGGTTGTTCCGTGCACAGCAAATCAACCGCCAAGATGGCGCTGGGCTCCCTGCGGGGACTTGCGTTACAAACAATATCGATGGACAGGTCTGTGGTTTGCCGGGAGGCGTGCCAAACACCAACTACGCGGTTCTACGGCAGTGGGAAAACGCGAATAACTCTGCTTACAACGGTTTGCAAGCGTCTTTGAAGAAGCAGATGGGCCATGGCGTGCTGTTCAACGTCAATTACACCTGGAGCCATTCCATCGACAACGGCTCGTCGTGGCACGATGCAGCAACTACCGCTGCCGGTGCCGCTGGTGGCGATGGTTATAGCACAGACGTCAATGTTCCCGGTTTCGACCGGGGCAATTCGATATTCGATATCCGGCAGCGCTTGGTGCTCAACTACGTTTGGCAGCTTCCGGGACAGAATTTGCATGGAATTCTCGGTGGGGTTGCCGGAGGGTGGACCCTGAATGGTATTTGGTCGGCGCAGACTGGGGCGCATTGGTCACCCTATGCCCACCTCACGGGAGCGAACTTGGTGGAACCCGGTGCCGCGTCAGCTGCGGCTGCGGTACCTTGCTCGCCAGCTGACATTCCGAACAATTGCATCAACGTTGGGGGCGAATGGACCCTGGACAATCAATTTCCGGGGGTTGATCGGCCCAACAGCAGCGTTGCAAACTTCCAGCCTTCACGCTATACGTGGTCCACAGGTTGGTGCCCCGGCGGCACTTTCAGTTTCTTTAATGGCACAACTCCTGCGGCCTCCTCCTGTGGCGGCGGCAGCGCTCAAGCGAATCTGCCAGCGCTCTCCGCACCCTGTCTGGCTTGCGTCGGAAACCTGGGACGCAACCAGTTCGTTGGTCCCGGGCAGTGGTCCGCCGATATGACCCTGGGAAAGAACTTTAGGCTCACCGAGCACTTCAACTTGAAGTTTGAAGCTCAGGCCTTCAACATCTTCAATCGTGCGAACTTCCTGCTGGCCAGTTTCGGTGGCGGAGCGCATAACAGCTTGGACGACCCAGCGCTTGGTCAGGCTGCTACTACCTTGAACCCTCGGAACCTGCAGTTAGGCCTGAAGTTGAGCTTCTAACTGCGGCGCGTGTCATTTGGAGGGCTGACCGGGTTTACCCGGTTAGCCCTCGTCTCTCTTGCGGGCTTGTTTCTATATGTCAGCCCTGGTGAAGTCCCGCGCTTGCGCATTGCTGAGTGCATTGCTGTGGTTCGCGTTGGCTGAGCATTCTCCTGTTCTTGCGCAACAAGGCATCCTTGGCTCGATAGTTGGCAGGATCCGCTCGGAACGAGGTGATGTTCCTGGACAACGAATCTTAATCACGCTTGAGCATCTCGGAGCACCCCAGGACAGCGTCTATACGGATGCGCAGGGAACCTTTGGATTCCACAATCTCGCTCCGGGACCCTATGCTATTACGGTTAATGACTCGGAATACGAGCGCTTGCACGTTGATGCTGTTGTTCAGGCGACATCTATCGCCCCCACAACCTTCGTCGATCTCACACTGGTTCCGAAGCCTGCCATCGAAAAGAGTTCAGCGTCATCCCGGTCCGCTGGCACGAATCCCGAATTGATGGATGTTCGCGAGTATTCATCCAACTTCTCTAAATCAGCGGTGAAAGAATTCAAGAAAGGGCAGGATGCCGACGCCGCCGGCAAGCGGGATGAGGCGATTCGCCACTATGAAAGGGCCGTGACCATTGCGCCAGATTATTACTTTGCGCACAACAATCTTGGCTCCGACTATCAGAGCAAATCGGATTTTGCTGGTGCTCGCAGGGAATTCCAGCGCGTGGTCGAGCTCAACCAGAGCGACGCAGCCGCTTATTTCAACTTGAGCAACGTGTGCATGCTTTCCGGCCAGTTGCCCGATGCCAAACAGTATCTCGACGAGGGCATGCGCAGGCAGCCCGACTCGGCGCTAGGCCAGTTTCTTCTAGGATCGTTGAATCTGCAGCTCAAGAAATTCTCGGACGCCGAGAACGCTCTGCGCCGGGCCATGCAACTCGATCCCTTCATGGCGCAGGCACGGTTGCAGTTGGTGAATCTCCTGCTGAAGGAAGGGCGCAAGCCGGACGCTGTTTCACTACTGCGGGATTTTATCGCCACCTTCCCCGACAACGCTTTCACCGCACAGGCGAAACTTTCGCTGCAGCGGCTGGAAGCGCGGGCAAAGCCAATGGCGGATTCGCGCTGATTGTCTGTGGGAAAATCTATCGCCTGTGCCTCTTGATCAGCTCACACACATCTGCATTGAGTTCGCAGGCTTTTTGATACTCGCGCTCCGCAAGGCTGTTCTCTTTAAGTTGTTCGTAGGCAAATCCCAGATTTAAGTGAGCCTGCGCCAGGTTTGGATCCAGATGCAAAGCCTGCTGGTAGCTCTCGATGGCCTGGTGCTGGCGGCCGATGCGGCTATAGGAAATTCCAAGATCATTGTAAAGAACGGCCCCGCTGAGCCCGAGATTCGCGGCTTGGGCTAAATGTTTTGCGGCCTCGGCATAGTTTTGTTGTTGGAAAAAAAGCAGACCCAGATCGCGCTGGACAGGCGCAAAGCTTGCCTGGATCGAAACTGCCTTTTCGTAATCGGAAATCGCCGCCTGCTTATCGGTTCGCGAGTCAATGAAACCAAGTTCATACCATGCGCGATAGTTTTGCGGATTGAACTGAATCGCCTTTTGCGCCCATTGTTTCGCCTCCTCGCCCTTGCCCTGAAAGATAAGCGCCCGCGACAATGCTAACATCGCTTGGTCGAAGTGCGGATTAAGCTCCAGACATTTTCTAAGCTCTGCTGAGGCCTCGTCCCAATCTTTCGCCTCCAGTGCCGTTTCTCCCAAGACGAAAGGGACTACATACATCGTTGGATCCTTCTTTCTCACTTGCAGCAGCAGGGATTTTCCTTTGCCGACATCATTCGCGCGCAGGGCGTCTTCGGCCTGAAGGATCGAATTGAACTCCCAAAGTTTATCTTTTGGATCGGGCAAGCCGGCTGACAATGCCTCGGGCGAGACGGGCGAGTGATACACGACATAACCTAGAGCGCGTAATTTCTCCAGTGCGTCAGCACTTAGCTCAGAGCTATCGCTATGGCCGGGCGTGAAGGGCCGGTCTTGCAGTCTGGCGGTTAGTTTTTCTTTGAAAATCGCAGCTACGGCGGGCTGCTGCGCGATTAGATTGGTTTTTTCCTCCGGGTCGGCTGCCAAGTCGTAAAGTTCAGGTTTCGGTGCATCGATGTAGTGATAACGACTCGTCTGCAAAGCGTGCAGCGGACTCCAGCCAAAAGAACTGAAGGGATAAAAGGTCTCGCTATAAGCTTCGGATTCGGAGTCGACTCCAAGCAGAATATGGGAGGGGATCTCCTTCTCAATGGAATCGTGAATCCCCGCCAGCCGGAGCAACGTGGGTGCGATCGCAGTTGTCTCCACCGCCCTCGATACGCGTCCCGGCCGAAATCCGCTTCCAGCAGGCGGTTTGACGATCAGAGGAATGTGCACAGTCGAGTTGTAGACAAAATATCCGTGTTCCTGCTCGCCGTGTTCACTCAGCGATTCACCGTGATCGCTAAGGAACACGATTAAACTAGGATCGTAAAGCTGATTGCGCTTCAGCCAGGTGATAACCCGCCCGAGTTCGTGATCGGCGTAGGCAATCTCTCCATCATAAGAATGACTTTGATACTGCGTGCGCCAAGGTTCTGGCGGATCGTAAGGACTGTGGGGGTCGTACAGGTGCAGCCAGAAGAAAAACGGCCTGCGTGGGTTCTTTTGTAGCCAAGCCAATGCGCGAGTTACGCTTTCGCCAGCCGGCCGTTCCACCAGACCCAGGTCACGATTGGCGAATGCTTCTGGAGAAAACGCGTCGTCATAAAAATCGAATCCACGTGCCAGCCCCCAGCTGCGATCGAGCACGAAAGAGCTTACGACCGCTCCTGTGGCATATCCGTGCTGTTGGAAAGCCTGCGTGACTGAACGGAATCGTCCCTCAAGCGGCTGTCCTGTGAAATCCTGAACACCATTTTGAAAAGGATACAAGCCGGTGAGGATAACGGCGTGAGAAGGCCAGGTTAGCGGTACTTGCGAGATAGCGTGCTCAAAGACAATCCCGTCGCGGGCCAGTGCGTCAAGCGTTGGCGTCTCAATGTCCTTCGCTCCGTAGCAACCCAGGCGGTCGGCACGGACAGTGTCGATGGTGATGAGAATTACATTCGTCGCAGCTTTGTGCGGCGGCGGCGATGTTGCGGCGAGCGCGTAAGCGAATGGCACGATGATGTACGCCATCAACACAACGCCGCGGCGCCATCGCAAATTTGCTCTTGTCTTCGATCTCAACGGTTGCCTTCAAAATCGCTATTGCGGCCGGGCTTGCTGAGCTTTTCGCATCTCTTCGTCTGCTTCGGCGCTCAGCCCTTTCGCCGACAACGCTTTCGCTAAGGACGCGTGCGTGCCAGAATCCTGAGGTTCCAGTTCGGCAGCAGTTCGCAGTTCCGCGAGCGCGTCATCAACTTGTTCTTGATAAAGCAGCAGTTCGCCCAGAGCGCGATGCCCCGGAGCGTATTGCGGAGCAATGGTGATCGTTTGCCGAAACGCGGCTACCGCCTCTGGAATCATCTGCCTCTGCGTGTAAGCAGCACCCAGATTATAGGCGGCGGAAAAGTTCGTGCCATCGAGCTGCAGAGCATGTTTCAGCGTTTGTATTGCTTGGTCCAGGTCGCCGGTGCGCGCATAGGCAAGCCCCAGATTGAAGACCGCAAGCGAATAGTCTGGGCTTAACTGCAGAACTCGTTGAAGCTCTTCCACTGCGTGGTCGAACTCGTGCAAGCGGTAGTAGTCGAGCCCTAACAAGTAATGGACGGGAACGGAGTTCGGATCGGTCTTAGCTGCGGCCCGGAGTTTTTCTGCAGAACTTTGATACTGACCGTGCTGGCTCTCGGCGATGGCATCTGAAATCAGCTCGTATAGCTCAATGCGATCCTTCGGATCGGGCAGGGAACGGTCGGTGATCGTGGGATTGCCACCTCCAGAAAAGCCTGCATATCCCAGGGATTTCAACCGTTCCATCAGCGCGGGATCGAGGCCGGTCTTTTCCGCCAGTTCCTGCCCTGCGCTGTATTGGCTTATCAGTTTGGCCAGGCTAGCCCGCAATTCCTCGGCTACCGCTTTTTTATCGGCGAACAGATTGTGCATTTCACCCGGGTCTTGAGATAAATCGTAGAGCTCCGGTTTCGGAGCATCGATAAATTGATACTTTTCCGTTTCGACCGCTCTCAGTTCGCTCCAGTTGAAGTGCAGGCGCGGCAGAAAGGTTTCCGCGTAGAGGTTGCGGGATTCTTCCGATTTGTTCGCAGTCATCATCGGCAACAAGTTGACGCCTTGTACTTGCGAAGGCACCTCAATCCTTAAGACGTGAAGCACCGTCGGCATGAGGTCCGCGAGGCTCACGATTTCTGGCACAACCCGAGCTCGTGGAATCCCCGGCAAACGAAGAATCGCCGGCACGTGGAGAGTGGCGTTGTAGATGAAGAAGCCGTGAGTCTTCTCGCCGTGCTCGCCCAGACTTTCTCCGTGATCGCCGACAAGCACGATCAGCGTGTTGCGATAAAGGCCCTTAGCTTTAAGAAAAGTGATGAGCCGCCCGACCTGGGCGTCGGCGAAAGCGATTTCCCCATCATAAGGACGATCTTTGTATTGTTCGCTGTAGGGAGTGGGCGGCCGATAGGGATAGTGCGGGTCGTAGAGGTGCATCCACAAGAAGAATTTCTTCTGATAATTCTTGCCGAGCCAGTTCAGAGCGGCATCGGCTACAGCGCCGCCCTGTCTCTTCATCTCCTCGAGATTCGACTCTTGTAAGCGGTTGAAATTGAAATGATCGTAATAAAAATCGAAACCCTGGTTGAGTCCAAAGCGCGAGTCGAGCACGGCCGAACCGATCACAGCTCCGGTGGCATATCCATGCTGTTTGAGCACGGACGCTAGAGTCGGTTGACTGGGATTCAGCTTATTTCCGCTGAAGTCATGCATTCCGCT
>CAYOVU010000134.1:0-36692 GCA_964407505.1 uncultured Acidobacteriaceae bacterium
GGTGTGGATCTCGCCGAAATGTTCGGCGAACTCAAACACGATCTCGAAGCTGGCACCACGAACTCCGATGAAGACCCCGAGACGCATTACAACCTCGGCATTGCGTTCCGTGAAATGGGCCTGCTCGATGAAGCCATCGGCGAGTTACAGAAGACTTGCCAGGCGGTCGATCGCGGACATCCTTTCCCGCAGGTGATGCAGACTTACACCTGGCTGGCGCAATGCTTCCTCGACAAGGGAGTGCCCGAGGCCGCGATCCGTTGGTACGAAAAGGCTCTTGCCGCCCCGGGGGTCGACGAAGAAACGCGTACCGCTCTCCACTACGAGCTTGCAGGGGCCCATGAGGTGGCGGGCGACAAAAGCGCCGCGCTCAAGCATTTCATGGAAGTTTACGGCCGCAACATCGACTATCGGGACGTCGCCGAGCGCATCAAGGCCCTAAAGTCGTAGAATAGCCCGATGGGTTTTTCCCCTAACTTTTTTTCCCGCGGCCACGGTGGATCTCTATTACGCACCCTGCGGAGCGCCCAGTGACCATCGATCCCAAGCTGCCCGTCGAAAACGGGCCTGGTGCGCCGCCTCCGCAGCCTGCACCTGCACATACTGAAACCAGCACTGCGCTCCTCGATTCGCCGTCTTCAAGTTTGGCGCTCACGCCGCACAGCGGTTTCCAACTGTGGCTGCATCGCGCGTCGGTCTTCCTCTTCGTGCTGATCAGCGCCGTAGCTGGGGTGCTTCTGGTGATCCTGCCCTGGACTCCCGAGTGGACCGACAACTACCTGCTGCTCTCGTTTCCATGGCTTCGTCCTGCGGTCTCCACTGGCTTCTTTCGCGGTTTGTGCAGCGGCCTGGGATTGCTCGACATCTGGATCGGTTTCTGGGAAGCTCTGCATTACCACGAACATCAATGAAACCGAAAACATTCTGAGACTTAGCCATTACCCTTGATCTCAACGAGAACGATCCCATGCCCGACAAGCTGAATCCCGCGCCACTCGCCTATCGCAACCCGGCTTTCTTCGACAGTCCGGACGGCCGCATTCTACGCATCCTGGCCGAATATCAGGAACCGCTCGCCCGTTTTCGTCGCGAGCAGATTCAGGATACGGTAGTCTTTTTCGGCTCGGCTCGCTTTCAAGGTCAGGCTTCCGCCAAAGAAAAGCTTTCCATCCTCGAGAAAAATCGCACTGAAGCTTCGAACGCCCAGCGCGATCAATTGCTGAAGCGTGCTCGCACCGCAGTCGAAATGGCCCGCTACTACGAAGACGCGCGCCGCCTGGCGTTTCTTCTGACGGAGTGGTCGACTCAGATTCCCGCGCGCCGCCGCCGTTTCGTCGTCACCACCGGCGGTGGTCCCGGCATCATGGAAGCCGCGAACCTAGGCGCGCACGAGGCCGGAGGCAAGAGCATCGGGCTCAACATCAACCTGCCTTTTGAGCAGAACCCTAATTCCTACATCACGCCTGCACTGAATTTCGAGTTTCATTATTTTTTCATGCGCAAATTCTGGTTCGCTTATTTGGCCAAAGCTCTGGTGATTTTTCCTGGTGGCTTTGGCACTATCGACGAACTCTTCGAGATTCTTACGCTTGCTCAAACCGACAAACTCGCCAAGAAAATTCTTGTCGTCATTTACGGCAGCGAATACTGGCACCGCATCATGAACTTCCAGGCCTTTGTCGACGCTGGCACGGTTTCTCCGGACGATCTTAACCTGTTCAAGTTCGTCGATACTCCCGAAGATGCTTTCACGTTCCTTCGCGACGGTTTGACTGAATACCATCTCGGCGGCTCGTCCAAGAAAGAAAAAGAGGAAGTTCTGCCCGAGATTGCGAAGACCAGACCGTGAGTGTCGTAGACGAAACTTGCCTTTTTGCGGCCGACCTGTTAGCTGAGAGCTGATGGTTCGAAGCCCACTCTTGTACTACATCACCAGTCGCGCCGCGTTTCCGGGCGACGAGCAAGCACGCCGTTTTCGTCTGCTGGAAAAAATCGAGGAAGCTGTTGGCTGCGGCATCGACTACATCCAACTTCGCGAGAAAGACATGCCAATCCGCGAACTGGAGTCGCTTGCACGCGAAGCTGTGCGCATCATTTGCGGCACGCCGAAAAAGCCGGGAACTGAGAACCGAGAACGGAGAACCCGGCTGTTAATCAACTCTCGCACTGATGTTGCGCTCGCTGCAGGTGCAGATGGAGTTCATCTCCCGGCCAACGACGTCTCGCCAACAGACGTTCAAAAAGCATGGAAGGATGGAGCGAGCCAAGGGGACACAAGCATTTTGCGGCCGCCGCAATTTGCAACCTCAAACCGCGTCGACCCGCTGATCGCCGTCTCTTGTCACTCCCCAGAAGAAGTTATTCGGGCAACTGCCTCTTGCGCGACTTTCGCGGTCTTCGCCCCTGTGTTCGAAAAAAAAGACGCTCCGGGAACCGCACCTGCCGGTCCCGACGCTCTTCGCCAAGCTTGCTATGCCAATATCCCGGTATTGGCTTTGGGAGGGGTGACTCTGCAGAATGCGAAGCCTTGTATGCAAGCTGGCGCATCCGGAATCGCCGGCATCCGTCTATTCCAGGAAAACAAGATCGCTACAATCGTTCGCGAGTTGTGCGGCTGAAAAGCCGCTCAAATATCTTCAGTCGAGTGTTTCTTCTCTCCGAAAGACTTCGGCGGTAAATCCTTCGATGATCGCGCCAGAGCGCCAGGCATCAAGCGGCAATCCGGCTTTGCGGCAGGTTTGCTCGAGAAAAGTTATGCGGTCCCAGGCATGTTCGACCGGGACCTGGGGCAACAGTAGTCCCCGCCGTCCGTGCAGGCTGATGAGCAGGCCGTGGCGTCCGACTTCCACCTCTTCAGCCGTAATGGGCTGCGGACGAGAGAGAATGCTAAGCTCGATTTCCAGATAGGGGGCCTCTTCCGCAGTCACTGGAGAGAAACGGTTGTCGTCGAATGCCGCGGCGCGGGCGGTTTCGGCCACGGCCCGGTAAAGCGAACAATTAGGCATAACATACCCAACGCATCCGCGCAGCTCTCCGCGTAGATACAGAGACGAGAACGCGCCGCGGCGCTCGGCAAAATGAGGTGTGGGTGACTCCAGAGAAATCGCGCGGCGCTCGAATGCCGAAGAAATGGATTCGTGCGCCAACCGCAGGAGCAAGGCACGCTCCTCGAGAGAGAATTCCTCACCGGAAGTTGATCCACTGGATTGGATTCCTTCCGCTTTGCCTGGCGACAAAGAATCCACTGCCGACGACGAATTAGGTTGTAGAGGCGGCATCTGCCGGGGCCGTTTGCGGCTTTTTGCGACGGCTGAGAACGAAAGCACGGCGGCGGCGCTTCGAAATGCGACGATCGATCTTCGACCAGAACGCCACGAAATAATCGATGGCGGAAACCAGTGATACGCAAACCACAAACCAAATCGCAAGATAAGCGATCCAGTGAATCGGGAAAACGAAATTCCTGTAGACCGGCCATTCCTTCCAGCGATGGTCCAGAACTACCGCGACCACGGAAACAATCTGCACCACCATTTTGAATTTGCCCAGTTCGCTGGCTTCGATGGTGAACCCGCCAGACGCGGCAATGGAGCGCAGGCCGCTCACCAGAAACTCGCGGCCAATAATGATAACTGCGATCCACGCCGGAACAAGGCTGGGATTGAATTGCACCAACGTAACGAAGGCAGCGGCGATCAGGAGCTTGTCAGCCATGGGATCGAGCAAAATGCCCATAGTGGTGATCTGCCCGCGCTTGCGCGCGAGGTATCCATCAATGCCATCGGTCATCGAAGCGGCGATGAATATTGCCGATGCCAGCAATTCCTTGGCGCCGTTTTCGCTGCTGAAGTGATTCGACGATAAGATCCAGATCAGCAGGGGAATACTGCAGATACGGATCAGCGTGATGGAATTAGGCAGGTTCACCGCAGCTCAACAACTTTCCCGAAGGCGACCGAAACGTGAATTGATTATCCTCCACGGGGAGTGGGAACGCAATCAGGGAGGGTGGTCTCCCAATCTTTTCAGAATTTGGTTTTTGAATTTGGGAGCTGCGGACGCGGATTACAGCAGGCCCAGGTGGTCGGGATACTTGGCCTGTAAAGAACTCACCAGGAGTTCGAACTGGGGAAGGCTGCGCAAGTTTTTCAAACACGGGTCCTTCATAAAGAACGGCCAGCAGGCAAAACCGGTATCGACGCTTCGTTCCAGCCACCCAAACGCGACTTCGGACTGGTTCAGCAGGGAGAGAATACAGGCAATCTCATAATATGTGTGATGCGCGTGACCGAACGATTTGGAGTTCGTACATGCTTGGTTCATGCACTGCAGCGCTTGCTCCGTTTTCCCCATTGATGCATGCATTACACCCTGCATGGCGGTGATCATGGGCTCTTCGTGCACAAGGCTGCCAGCTTCCTTGAGCAAGCTCCTAGCTTCCTTCCATTCGCCGGTCAACCTCGCAATTTCAAGGGCAAAATGGATGGGGTACTTGTGCTCCGGACTCTCGGCACGCCATTTGCGCATCTCTTCCCGGGCGAGATCGTACTCTCCATTCCACAGATAAGCTTGGACAATACTGTGACTAATGGTTTTTCCCGGATGGAAAGAACCGCCTCTTTCATACATGGCGCGAGAATGATCGAGCAGGCCGACATGCGCCAGGATGGTGCCCAGACGGTTGTAGGCATGAGGCAAATTCTTCTGAAGGGCAAGGGCGCGCTTCAATTCTGCAATCGCCTCGATATGCTGGAAGTTTTTCGACGGTCCCCACAGCAGAAACGCCTTCGCCACATGTCCTTCTGCCAGGGTAGCATCTAGTTCTAGAGCGCGCTGGCAGTGGAATTCGGCCTTCTCCAGCCAGCTTCGCCGAGGATCGGTTTCGAAGTGGCGTTTGGTGCATACAAAGGAAAGAATCGCATGGGCGAGCGCAAAAGCAGGATCGCGAGCAACTGCATTCATTAAGGGCTGCGTGGCCTCCTCCTGCAGCTTGGGATCGCCGGATGAACTAAGCTGGTAGCCTTGAATAAATTCGGCGTACGCCAGCGGATCACGGCTGTAGCGCGCGCGGCCCGCTCGCCTCGGTTCTTGACGAGGGCGCTTAAGTGCCTTGGCTGTACGCGAGGCAATGTCGTCAACCGGGTAGAAGGGACGGTTGACATCGAGGATAAATTTTCTTCTGAAGCAACTGCTTTGAGAATGGGAGTCGAAGAGCTCCACGGACAAACGCCACTCATCCCCGGAAGCCTGAACCGCGCCGTGAATAACAAAGCGAACGTCGAGCCGCAACGCGATTTCTGGCGGCGCCATTCCGGCGGGTACGTTCAAGGTCGTGGCGGTTGGCAGGACATCGACCCCCTCAAGATTTGCCAGCCGAAAAATTAGGGAGTCGGCAAAACCCAGGCAAATGCCTTTGTCCTCCTGAGTGTTTCCAAGAAGACGAAGCGGAATCACGGCCAGCGACGGGCGGTCCGTTCGCGAAGCCACATCGTTTGCAACCGGCGGATTGCTCTCGGAACCTTCCGCCGGATCGGAAACCGGGTAGAGAGGACTGATGAGACGGATGGGGCCGACGAAGCGATAACCTTTGCCCACCACCGTTTCGAGAAAACGCGGTCTCGCTGCATTATCCCGCAACGCTCGGCGAATCTTCCGCACGATGTTATTAATGTTCCGCTCCGTGTCGACGAAGAGGTCGGAATGCCAGAGCTTGGCGACTATGTCCTGACGGGAAACCAACTGCTCGCGCCGGCGGACCAGGCAGATCAGCAGTTCCATTGATTTTTTCTCAAGCTTCACCCTGCGGCCGCCGCGGCGCAACTCATAGCGGCCCAAGTCAAGCTCCACTTCGTCCATCTTCGAACCAGATTTTGAGCCGGATTTGGTGGGTAAAGCCATAAGTGCCAATAAGCTACGAAGATACACGAAAAATACACAAAAATTACTCCGGCGTTATTGCAACATCCTCGAAGTCAGGCGATAGTGTCTTCCCATGAGTCGAGTTAAGGAAATCAGTGGAGGAATACCGATGAAACGAAATCTTTGCCTAGGTTTGATTTTGGCGCTCTTTGCCGGAATCGCGTGGATGAATCATGCCAGCAGCTTTGAGGTTCTGGCGGCTTCTCCCGCTGCCGAGAAGAATGTGTTTACCCCAGACGCAATACCCTACGGTCCGGCGCCATCATTTGTGCCGGCGGGGGCTCAGCTGGCTGTGCTGGAAGGCAATCCTCTGGCATCCCGCGGCGACTACACTGTGCGTCTTAAGATGCCCGATGGATATCGAATCGCTCCGCATTGGCATCCTCAGCGCGAGAACGTAACCGTGCTCTCGGGCACGCTTAAAGTTGGGATGGGAGACCGCTTTGACGAAGGCACCATGGGCAGCTTTCCAGCGGGCAGCTTTGCTTATCTCGATCCCAATATGCACCATTACGTCATGACCAGCGGCGAGGTGGTGGTTCAGATCCACGGCATGTCGCCCGTGCAATTCAATTACATCAATGCTGACGATGATCCCAGCCGGAAGAAATAGGCATGCCAGTGCGCCTACTTAGGAGCCGCCGGGGTCATTGCGTTCGCCTTTGGCTGCTTGGCGATGATCTGGTCCTTGATCTTGTCGTAAGTGGCTTGGGAAATAATCTTCCTGTGAACCAGATCGAGTTTCGTGCGATAGGGGCGGCCAGCGATAATCTTCTGCGAATAGGCGTCGCCGATTCCGGGCAGGGCTTTGAGTTGATCGGCGGTAGCGGTGTTGATGTCGAGCTTGTCGCCAGCGGTCGAGACCTGCGGCGCTGCGGCTGAAAAAGATCGTGCCGGCGCGACAACAGGCAACATCAAGGAGGCAAGCAGGAGCGGTAAGATCCGCGCGAACAACTTCTTAGTCCGTGCACTCATAAATTCCCCCCCAAATTCTTCAGGCCTCACCGGGACCGTAAGTCCGGTGCTTTACTGGCAACTGGCGCTAGCAACTGACCACTGGTTCTACGCGTAAATTCCGCGCTGGCGGATTGTATAGGCCACGCGATCAATGGCCAGCATATACGCTGCGATGCGATTGTTCACCTTGTGAGTCTCGGCATAGCGGACCACGTCGTTGAAAGAGGAAACCATAATCTCTTCCAGTTGCTCGTTGACCACAGATTCCTTCCAGAAGTAGCCCTGGCGGTCCTGCACCCACTCGAAATACGAAGTGGTAACGCCGCCGGCATTGGCCAGAATGTCGGGAATCACGAAGACTCCTTTGTCCGTCAAAACGTCGTCTGCAGCCGATGTGGTTGGACCATTGGCGCCTTCCGCCAGGATGCGGCATTTCACGCGATTGACATTGCGCGAAGTGATGACATTTTCCGTGGCGGCCGGGATAAGAATTTCGCACTCAGTCGTCAGCAAGTCGGCGGTGTCGGCTGGCTCCGCTTCGGTATAGCCGTGCACCGTTCCATTTTTCTGGCGGAACTCGACGAGCGCGTTCAGGTCGATGCCATTCTTGTTGTAAAGGCCGCCGCCCACTTCGGCGATGCCAATAATTTTGTATCCGCCCTGATACATAAGTTGGGCGGCATTCGAGCCGACGTTGCCAAAGCCCTGCACAATCACCCGGCTGCTCTCCCGCGCGAGCCCGAGTTTCTTGATGGCCTCGTCGCATACCGCCATCACGCCGCGGCCGGTGGCCTCGCGGCGTCCGCGCGAGCCGCCGATATTGATGGGCTTTCCGGTTACCACCGCCGTCACCGTCTGCCGCATGTGCATGGAGTAGGTGTCCATCATCCACGCCATGATCTGTTCGTTGGTGTTGACATCGGGTGCGGGCACATCTTTTTCCGGACCGATAAATTCAATCAGCTCTGAGGTGTAGCGGCGCGTCATGCGCTCGATCTCGCCCATCGACATCTTGTGCGGATCGCAAATCACCCCGCCTTTGGCTCCGCCGAAAGGAATATTGACTACGGCGCACTTCCACGTCATCCAGCTCGCCAGCGCGCGCACTTCATCGAGCGTGACATCGGGCGCGTAGCGGATGCCGCCTTTTGCCGGGCCGCGCGCGATCGAGTGCTGCACGCGAAATCCCGTGAAAACCTCGAGGTGGCCGTCATCCATCTGCACGGGGATGTAGACCGTAAGTTCGCGGTTGGGATAGCGCAGAACCCGCCACAGGCCGTCATCCAGATTGAGCTTTTGCGCCGCCAGATCGAAACGTGCTCGCTGCGATTCCCACGGATTACTTTCTTTGTCGATCTGTGGAGGGCTAGCCAGTGTGGTCATAATTTTTCTCCGGAATGATTGCGATTAACCTGTCGGCCGACGCCGGGACGAGTTCCTGCAATGATCAGGCAAACGTTCAGAGTATATGAGCGGGGATGGCAGGGAAGCAAGGAGCTGGGTACCGTTGGCGTAATTAGCGGAACGATGCCATGCCAAATCGGAAATAGCCTAACCGCCCGTTGAATTCCCGCCCGATGTGCAAGTTATTTCAACTTGACAGACAAAACGGCCTGGGCAAGAATGCAGGGCGCGAGCGGCTTGTATTCGGCTGGACGGCCGGCTGCAGGCGGATTGCTTCCTGGATGCAAGCTATCCGGCGAGTGGTTGTCGGCGTCTGTGCGCCCCTCCTAATTATTATGATCTGTGAGGTATTTCACGATGCGATCAATCGCTCCCGCCCGGCAGTTTTATCTTTCCCGTTCTATTCTTCTACTTGTACTTTGCCTCGCGGCAGCAGTTGCTGCGCCCGCTCAAACCTTCAAGGTATTGGACCCCAACGGCGGTTCCGGCGCGCCGCTCATCCAAAGCCTGGACGGAAATCTGTACGGAATCCTTAACTTCACGTCCGGAACCTATGGCGATGGCGGTTCTGTTGTGAAAGTAACACCGACGGGAAAGGCGTCGACTCTTTACACTTTCTGTTCGCAGCCAAATTGTGCCGACGGCACGAGTCCTAACGGACTTGTCTTGGGCACCGACGGAAATTTTTACGGCACGACCCTCGAAGGCGGCAGCAATTCGAGCATCGATTGCCGGGGCGAAGAAGTAGGCGCCTGCGGAACCGTCTTCCGACTTACTCCCAGCGGCAAGTTCACCACAATCTACAATTTCTGTAGCCTAGCTAATTGCGCCGACGGCGCGCTGCCTAATTCTGTGCTGGTCCAAGGCACCGACGGGAACTTTTACGGTACAACCTGGTATGGAGGGACTGCAGGCGCCTGCTATGGCGATATCGAAAAACCCACTGGCTGCGGCACTGTCTTCAAAATCACACCCAAGGGCGTGCTGACCACTGTTTATCAATTCTGCAGCACTGACACCTGCACCTCGGATCCCAGCGGTGTCGTGCAGGCCAAGAACGGATTGTTTTACGGCCTCACTAACTTCGGTGGCACCGGCAGCGGCGGTCCCCAGTGTGGAAACGGATGCGGCGTCTTCTACAGCCTCACCTCCGAAGGCGCGTTTACCACGATCTACAGCTTTTGTGTCGCTACGAACTGCCCCGACGGCGCTCATCCCCAGGGCCAGCTTGTGATCGCAAGCGATGGAAGCTTCTACGGAGTGGCGGACGACGGTGGGGCATACGATTTTGGCACGGTGTTCAAGATCCCGCCTGTCGGCACGCTTGTAACGTTATACAGCTTCTGCGCTCAAACTAACTGCCCTGACGGCGGCTTCCCGGACGCGAGTCTCATTCAGGCCACGGACGGAAATCTTTACGGCAGCACCTCCAGCTACGGCGCTAATACCGGTGGCACACTCTTTCGAATCTCACCCAGCGGCAAGCTGAAGACGCTTTACAACTTTTGCGCCCAGACCGATTGCAACGATGGCGACGAACCTTACGCCGCGTTGTTTCAGGCCACGAATGGAAATCTGTACGGGACGGCTTACAGCGGAGGACCCACAAGCTTTGGCACTATTTTCGGACTGACCACGGGCCTGTCTCCATTCGTTGAAACCATCCCGACGATTGGAAAAGCAGGAACGAACGTCAGAATTCTAGGCAACGGTTTGACGGGCGCGACGGCTGTGAACTTCAACGGTACATCCGCCACGTTCACCGTTGTCTCTGCTACTGAAATCACAGCCACGGTCCCCACCGGCGCGACCTCAGGCAAGGTGACGGTCGCGACCTCGGGAGGTGGAACTCTTACCAGCAATGTTTCGTTTGCGGTGAAATAGATCCGGGCGAGGAAAGAATGACGAGATGTATGGCTGTATATACGTAATTCGGAGGATTCATGCCATCGCTACGCGCACGTGTAATCCATCGACTGATTTTTGTTGCACTGGCGGCATCGCTGGCGTCTGTGGCCCGAGCCGGCGAGGGTCCCATGACAGTCGGATCGCTGCAGCCACTCGCCACGTTGGCCGCTTCGGACGCGGAGTACGGAGCCGTGTTCGGTGCGGAGGTTGCTGTTAGCGGAAATGTCGTTGCCGTGGGGGCGCCGCAGCAGTCAGGCGGTGAGTATTGCGCCAATGGCGGCGGAGCAGTCTACGTGTATGAGAAACCCGCGAACGGATGGCAGAACATGGCACAAACCGCGGAACTGACCAGTGACGCTAGCTGTATGATGGTGCTCGCGGCGTTCAGCGGAGACACGATTGTTGCCATGGATCTGGGCTGCACAGGCGACGGCTTCTTCGATACGGGGGCGATCTTCGTGTTCGTAAAGCCGGAAGGCGGCTGGACGAACATGGAGCCAACCGCAACTCTCTCCATTTCCGGCGTTCAGGGATGTAACGTACACTTTGCCCTAACGGCAGCTATTAACAAGGAGCAGAATCTCATCGTTGCCGGCGTTGGACCCCATAACGACCTGCTCGTCTACCAAAAGCCCGCCGGTGGATGGGCGAATACAGACCAGCCTAGCGCCATCATAAAGGCGCCGACGGGATCATCCGACGAGTTCGGCTTTCATCTTGCTTTGGACGGCAGCGTGCTGGCCGTTGGCGACGAGGAGACGAGTCCGGGCGGTGCTGTATACGTTTTCAATCTGTCCAAGAAAGGCGCTCAACCACTGGCGACGCTCACACCCTCGAATCCGCAAATCATCCCTGGCATGGGCTTTGGCGTGGCCATAGCAGGCGATACGATTATCGCGGGCTCGCCATTGGCGAACTCCGACCAGGGAATTATTTACGTGTTCGAGAAGCCGGTGGCAGGCTGGTCAACCATGACCGAAACCGCTCAACTTTCAGTGGCGAACATTCCGAGCGACTTTGCAATTCTTGGCGAGAATTTAGCATTGAATCCAGCCGGAAACGCAGTGGTGAGCGGGTATTTGTCGGGCGGGCCGCCGGACTCGCTCGGATATGTGTTCCTCAAACCCGCTGGAGGATGGCAGACCACGTCTACTCCTACGTACGGACTATTTGCAGATGGGAGCGGCGAACCGGGTAACTTCGACAGCGCGGTTGCCGTGTCTCAAACAAACATCGTTCTGGGTGCGGGTGGCACAAACGACGAGGCCGGGGCCGCTTTTGTGTTTGCGCATTAAGAAGGTGGGGAACCCGGATTGCATTACTTGCGGCGCGAAGGCTGGCCCAGCACGATCTCCATCCCCTCCGCCGCAGCCCTTACCTTGGGATAGTAGTTCCGCGCATCATGCACCACCTTGTCGATGACAACGTCGGTGTGATCGGGATCGTGATGGAAGAGCACTAACTCTTTCGCGCCACTTTCCATCACGACGTTCACCGCCTCGCGCCAGTGGCTATGTCCCCAGCCGCGGCGACGGGCTTCGTATTCCTCGGGCAAATACTGTGCGTCGTAGATGAGCACATCCGCGCCCTCGGCCAGCTTGCGCACGGCTTTGTCGAATGTCGCATCGCCCGGTTCGTTGTCGGTCGCATAGACCAGAATTCCATCTTTCGTTTCCAGGCGGAATCCCATGCATCCCTGCGGATGGTTCAGCCACGCGGTCTGCAGTGTGATGCCGTCCTCCATCGCAGTGCGTCCGCTCTCGATGTCGTAGAAATCCCGCCGGGCTTTCATGTGATCGATGCCTACGGGAAAGTAAGGCGACGCCATCTGAGCCGCAAGAACTTGTTTCAGGTTGCTGATGCGGCTGGAGCACTGAAACAAAAAACGGTTCTCCGCGTTGGCATACAAAGGACGGAAGAACGGCATGCCCTGAATGTGGTCCCAATGAAAATGCGAAACGAAAACATGCGCCGAGAAAGGACGGTCGCCGAACTCGCTCTCCAGTTGCCGGCCGAGCACGCGGAATCCCGTGCCGCAATCGAAGATGTAAATGCGGTCGCCAAGACGGACCTCGACACAGGAGGTGTTGCCTCCATAGCGCATGTTCTCGGGTTGTGGAGTGGGTGTAGAACCGCGCACTCCCCAGAACTTAATCCGCATAGGCTCCCGGGCCCGCGCGAGGGGCCGCCCGCTCGGTCTATATCTTGGTATCTTCCGATGTGCAGGGGCTGCCGTCAATTGCCGGATTGGTTCAGGGGCACAATTTCGGGGTGTTTCTCGCGACGGCAAGGACCGGCGACCTCCGAGTGGCGACCACTTGCAAATAAATCCTAGCCTCTGCAGCGTCAGATTGCTCCTTTGAGAGCTTCCATCCTATCCGCCGCCATTAAAAAGGCCACGTTGCGCAAGCACCGTGGCCTTTCCTTTGTAGCCGTAGACGTAGACTGCTGCCAATGCAATGTTTTCCCCTGCCGCTAATGCACTTCCACCACGTTGGCGATTGCATTCAAGCAGTCACCGTTCGAGGCGAAGGCGACGTTGAGGACTGCGGTTCCTGCTGGCGTAGCCTTGGTGATGTCGTGACCTGTGTCATCCCAGAGTTGAGGAAGTGGGTATCCTGAACTGCCATTCCAATCGCTGTCGTTGTCGAGCGCGGCCGCACCACCGGAAATTGCTACTGCGTTAATTGTTGTCGTCTCCAGGCTGATTCCTGGGGCGGCAGTACGGCTCGTTCCAATCTGGCCGTCGTCTCCAATGTTATCCCAAAGTGTCAGCGCGCCGGTGGCGGCAGCAGGAAGGGTCAGAGCATAGTTCAGCGGGTTTGCCATATCCCACTCTGTGCCCGCTAAAGGAACATCGTAAATTGCCACATTCCCTGTGCCTGTGCCCACGATGACCAGAGATGCCCCCTCGAACAGGGGAAAGACAGGGGCGCCTACCCAAGGATCGGCGCCATTTGTAAGTCCACTGGCACCGGCGTTTAAGGTGATCTGGTACAAACCGTTTCCGTTGGCAACAGCGATCGGCACAGGTGCGCGGAAAACGGCTGCTCCGGCGCTACCCCAGCAGGGATCTGCTCCGACCTTTAGCAGAACTCCGTTCAGCACTACAGGGGCTGGGGCGGGTAGCGGAAACAGACGTTGTAGAGTAACGCTGGTCATGGCCGGTATTACGCCCGCAGCGTTGATCAAAACCGACCAGTAGATGTATGCAACCTTGACCGGTGCGATCACGCCGCTGACATGGATCGCGCCCGTTCCTCGATTGCGCAGAGCAACGCCTCCGCTACTGTACTGTGCGCTGCTAACGACTAGAAAAGGGCTGACCGTGCCAATGCTGGTCGGTGCCTTTCTGATGGGGAATCCGGCATCGGTAGTACCCAGACTGCGTGGATTGAACTCCGCGCTCTGGGCAAATGTATTGATCGAACTGTAGAGTGTCGCCACCAGCACGAACGCCAGGGACAAAGAAGATGGTTTCAAGATGCTCGCATGTTTTACGCGCACTTTTCCCTCCTTGCAGAATTAACTGCTTTTGTGGTGATCGGTTTACGTATCGCGCATGTGCCAGGGCGGCACAACTTCGCACGTCAGCAAGGGGCCCACGGTCGGATGAATCGATCACTCTGCGATCAATTCATGAACGTCGAACGTACGATACCGCAGAACGGATTTCTTAACGCAAGAAAGCAGAATTTGTTACGGAACTCGAACACCTCGGATCAGGATAGTTTCGGGGGTGAAGCAAAAAGCCGCAAGGTTACGTTCGCGGAGAGCGTTCCGTTAGCACCTCCCCTATAATGAAGCGCAAGGTCACGATCAGCTTCAGAGTACCTCATCTTTCGCATGCTCTATCCAGAGTTCAAAGAATTCTCGCGGCTGGCGGGTTCGGCGACGCTGGTGCCGGTAGTGAAATCGGTGAGCGCTGATCTGCTCACTCCGGTCTCGGCTTTTCTCGCGATCGCAGATAAAGAGCCGTACGCTTTTCTGCTGGAATCGGCGGAGCGCGGCGAGCAGGTCGGGCGCTACACGTTTCTCGGAGTGCGGCCCTACATGCGGGTGCGGGCGCGCGGCAGCGCCATTGAGATCGAGCGCGGACGGCATCGCGAACGTCATGAAGGCAGCGCCTTTGAGTTCATGAAGTTATTGCTGCGCGAGCATCAGACGGCTGCGGTGCCCGGGCTGCCGCCATTCAGCGCCGGAGCCGTCGGCTATTTTGCTTATGACTCGGTTCGCCAACTGGAGAAAATCGGAGAGCATGCTAAGAACGATTTATCGCTCCCCGACGCCGAGTTGATGTTCTTCGACCGGCTGCTGGCTTTCGATCACCTGCGCCATCAGATTCACATCGTCGCCTCAGCCGACGTTTCGAAGGAAAATCCCCGGCGGGCCTATGACCGCGCCGTTCGCGACATTGCCACGCTCGAAAGAAAATTGGCCGAGGGATTGCGCCCTGCATTGTGGCGCAAAACGGCAAAAGCAAAGCCGGGGAAGCTGAAGATCCATGCGGGAACGAGCCGGAAGGCATTCCTGCGCAGCGTGGAGCGCTGCAAGGAATACATTGCCGCGGGCGACATTTTTCAAGTCGTGCTCTCGCAGCGGCTCGACTTCGTTCCGGGAGTTGACCCGTTCGATCTTTACCGCGCGCTGCGGCAGGTGAATCCTTCGCCGTATCTTTATTTTCTGCGCATGGGAGATACGCAGATTCTCGGCTCGTCTCCTGAGATGTTGGTGCGCGTCACCGGGAAAAAGTTGGAGTACCGCCCCATCGCAGGCACACATCCGCGCGGGCGCGATGAAGCTGAAGACCTGCGCCTGGAAGAGCAGATGCGCACGGACGAAAAAGAGCGCGCTGAGCACGTCATGCTGGTTGACCTTGGCCGCAACGATCTTGGGCGTGTCAGCGAGTATGGCTCGGTCAAGGTGAAAGACCTGATGTATGTGGAGCGTTACTCCCACGTGATGCACTTGGTGTCGGCGCTGGAAGGCGCGCTGCGCAAGGATCTCGACGCGCTCGACGCGTTCGCCGCATGCTTCCCCGCAGGCACGCTGAGCGGTGCGCCCAAGGTTCGCGCTATGCAAATCATCGAGGAACTGGAACCGGTGCGCCGCGGCATCTACGGCGGATCTGTTCTCTACGCTGACTTTGCCGGGAACCTCGACTCGTGTATCGGCATTCGCACCATGCTGATGCAAGGCAAGCATGCGTATTTGCAGGCGGGCGCGGGTATTGTGGCGGATTCTGATCCGGCGCGCGAGTTTGAGGAGTCGATGAACAAGGCGCAGGCGCTATTGCGGGCTGTAGAGATGGCTAGGGGAGTTTAGCGTTGCCTCAATGTTGGCCGCCCGATGCGTCCGCCTTCGGAGGAGCGCACCGCGGCGTTATGTCCGCAGCTTTGGGTTCCTTGCTTTGTGAGTTGTGCGCAAAACACCAGGGCACCAGAGCATCCGGATAACGTTGCCGAACCCACTGTGGCACATCCGACTCCTGCACTTCTTTAAAAGAGAATTGGATCGCGCCATCCGGCGCGTCCGGTGTAACCGTCGCCACAAGGTATCCGTACACATCGGTTTTTGCGCCCGGAATTTTGCCCGGAAGCGGATAGCGCACGGCTCCGGCGGTGCCAACAATCCAGCCTACTAACGGCTGTTTTTTCCCATTGTCGGTTAGCTTGTCGGTGTTGAAAATATTTTCCATATAAAAGTGCGAGTGGCTGGCCAGCACGTATACGGACTTGTGGTGTCCGTCCGGATACGTGTGGTCTCTAAACTTCTCCAAAGCTTTATAGGCTGTCTCGCCGCTGGGACGCCCAGCCGGGTCGGTGCCCATGCTGTGAGACTCGGCAAGGCTATCCGGCAGCGCCTCGTGCATGCCCACAACCACACTCCGCACTTCGGAGTTTTTTTCTGCGCTATCCAATCGGTTCTGCAGCCAGGTCAATTGCTGCGGAGAAAATGAGTTAGATGCATTATCGAGATAGATGAAGTCCACTCCTCCTTGAATCCAGTGGTAGTAGGGTTCGGGCTGGGCCGGTTCCTTGTCCTTCTCGCGCTGTTCCTTTAGCACTGGCAAGTCAAGCCAATCGGCAAATTCGCGCTTGAATGCATCTTCGGTGGGCCCTTTCGGCGGGATGACCTCGTGATTTCCGATTCCCAGATAGAAAGGCACGTGGCCGAAAGAAGCGATCTGATTCGTTATAAAGTCGCCCCACGCTAACCGCTCATAGTTTTCGCAGGCTAGCATCTCGCCGTTCTTCGTGGCCGCGAACGCCATGTCTTCATCGATTTTGTAAATTGCGCGCAGATCTCCCAGGTGCCAGTAGAAAGCTGGGGCAAACTGCGCGCTGTGGGCGGCGATGGTCGGCATCACGACGTCACCGCAGTTGCGCGAGTCGCCGGAAACAATGAATCGCCATGCGCCCTCGGGCAACGCCGCGGCCTGCGCGGGCGCCACCTTGATCGCAGAAAGTTTGCGAGCGTGACGATGACACGGAATCCTGAACACAAGGACGATCAGACACACGGCCACGATCGTCGCCGCCAGGGCCAGCACGAGCACCGCGCGGTACCCGCGGTTCGCAACCAGCATCAACCTGAGATCGCATTCTTTGTCGGAAGAAATCGATCTGTCACCTGATGAAGGTGAGTTGTCCATGGAATACCTCAAGCTTTATTGCCGGTACCGCCGGGTCCAGCTTTCACAAACTCAGGAAATTTTCCACCAGTTTCTTCCCTGCATCCGTTAGCACGCTTTCGGGATGAAACTGCACTCCCTCGACGGCAAACTCTCTGTGGCGCAAGCCCATGATCGTGCGGGTTCCATCTTTTTCCGTAGTCCACGCGCTTACTTCCAGCTCACTAGGCAGATTTTTTTCTTCCACAATCAGTGAGTGGTAGCGCGTGGCCGTCATCGGCATAGGCAAGCCGCGGAAAACGCTTTTGTTGTCATGTGTCACCGCGCTGGTTTTGCCGTGCATCAGGTGAGGCGCGCGTACCACTTTGCCGCCGAAAGCTGCGCCGATTGCCTGGTGACCCAGGCACACTCCCAGAATAGGAACCTTGCCAGAAAAATGATAGATCAGATCAATGCTGATGCCTGCATCTTGCGGTGTGCACGGACCGGGTGAGATCACGATGCGCTCCGGTTGCATCGTATCGATCTCATCCACGGTGACCTGATCGTTACGGCGAACCTCCACCTGCGCGCCGAGTTCCCCGAGATACTGCACCAGGTTGTAGGTAAAAGAATCGTAATTGTCGAGAACGAAGACCATCGCGTCCTTCCAAGGTTAAAGCTTACACCCAGATGCGCGAGTGCAACGAGTGAGCGGCAGAGTCCGAAAAACCTTATGAATAAAGGCCGTTTCATCTGCACTCCTCACCGGAACGGGCCATAGTCATCCCCAAGGGTGGTATTGACGGGATATGCTGTTTACGTCATTCTTGTGCGCATATTATTTAAGCGTAGGTTTGACGCCACTTCAATAGCTTGGAGCAACTCATGGCAGAAGCCCAGCAGGAAAAAAGGGCTGCACGACGTTTTGCGCTTAGAATTCCAGTATCGGTGGCTCGCGGTGAGAGCCTGGAATACAGCGAGTCAGCTCAGATACGCGACGTGAGCGCGCGCGGTATTTCTTTCTACCTGAACTCACCCATCGAGAGTGGGTCACCCATCGGCTTCACGCTGACACTCCCGCCGGAAATTACGCTGACGGAAAGCATCCGCGTGCAATGTAAAGGGCGAGTCGTGCGGGTTGAGAACGGTGCCAACAACGGCCAAATGGCTGTCGCCGCGATCATTGAAGAATACGAATTTCTTCCTGAGAGCTGAGGCCAGGTCGATTGCGCTTAGAATCCCCTGGCTTCTTTTGGCTTCGGGAGTGTTCCAGAGATTCACTCGATATTTGGTATTTTTAGATTCGTCCGTTTTTGGACGCATCACGCCCTTCAACTTCGCTTCACCCGCCACTTCTCTGCTTTCCTCGCAAGTGATAAGGTTCCTTTCATAGGCTCAGTTTTTTCTTGGGAGACTGTTTTTTGGCGCGACCGGCCATCCAATTTGTTGGCGCTCTGTTTCTGGCGGTGCTGTTGATCGCGAGCGCTCAGTCGCAGGATGCAACGTCGAGTGGGAGTTCGAACATTTCAGTTGCGCCAGGGTACGAAACCGCAGTCGTCACGAGTGTCCGCGTGGTGCATGATCGCGGCGTTCCGGCACTTGAAGTTGTTTCCACCCACCCCGTAGTGCCGTCGATCCAGTTGCTGAAGTCGCCTCCACGTTTAGTCATCGATCTAACTCAGGCTCGCTTGGGGCTGCAGCGCAAGCGGATTCCGGTGCTGCAGGAAAATATTTTGGCCATTCGTACGGAGCAATTCCAGAATGACCCTCCCATCACGAGGATCGTGCTCGACCTCCTTGCACCATACGGCTACACGTGGGACGAGGCCGGGAACCGACTGATGGTGCGTCTCAAGCCCGCTGAAAGCATGAACGCCGCAAACAAGAAGCCGCTATTCCAGCCGCAAGACGTGCCTACTGTCGCGCGGGCGGTTGGGCCTGCGCTTGTTCCTGTCATTAAGCATGGGAGCGACGTCATATATGCGGGAAGCCGCGTCACGGCCGGATCATCTTTGACCGCCGGTTCCGATACCGCGGTGCTGCAGTTGTCGCGGGGCGGAGAAGTTCGCGTCTGTCCGGGAACGACGATCTCGGTAACACCTTCGGCCAGCACGCACGACCTGATGCTCGGCATCAGCACCGGGGCGCTCGAAACGCATTACACACTCGACGCCTCAGCCGATACCGTGCTGACTCCCGACTTCCGCATTCTGTTTGCGGGGCCGGGAGAGTTTCATTATGCGATCAGTAGCGACTCGCATGGCGATACCTGCGTACGCGGATTGAGGGGCAATACCTCTTCTGCGATCGTTTCTGAGTTGATGGGAGACCGCATCTATCAGGTCAAACCAACGGAGCAGGCGGTGTTCCGCGCAGGGAGGATCGATAAAGTCGATTCAAATATCCCGCTGGAATGTGGCTGTCCTCCGCCGGTTCCGGTGATGGTCGCTTCTGCGGCGGATGTTCCACCGAAGGCCCGATCGGAACAAACTAACGCATCACCGCCCTCCGCAAAAATGCAAAATCAAGGCTCGCAGACGCTTTCCAACGGACCAGAAATCCAGCCCCTCCCAGCCTCGCAGCCGAACGACGTGCACATTCAAGTCGAAGCGCCGTTTGTTTTCCACGCGAAAGACCGCACGGCTGCCCCGCCACCACCCACGAGAGAGGTTGCTGCCCTGCCGGTGCTGGAACCGTCGAACGCGTCACCTTATCTTGAAGCAAAAGTGCAACCGCCGCCCGCCGGCTCGACAGCCCCACGGAAGAAGAAGAACGAAGGTCCTCACATTCTACGGCGGATCAAGAGAATCTTCGTCGCAATCTTTGACTGACAATCTGCTCAGCGGATTCTGCTAAGGATGAACCCGCGATGACGGATCATGCCAGAGCAGGCCCGTGATCGCCTACCCGCGATTGACGGCTCGACGCAGCGGTTCCACTTTCTCCCGCACCGTGTTGCCCAGGTCATTCGCCAGATCGGCACCGCGCTCGGCCACATCGCGCACGCGTTCCCTGGCATCGCGAGCCCGATCTTTGGCCTCTTCGGTCCAATCCTGCAAAGTTTCCCGGGCATCCTCATAGCCGCGTTTCAGATCGCGCCGAAATTGCTTGCCGGTTTTCGGTGCCAGCGCAAGCGCTACCAGCGCTCCTGCACCAAGTCCAATAAGAAAGAAAGTGACTGCGGTTCCTATATTGTTTCCTTCTGAAGATTCATAACGTCCAAAGCGCATGATTAACCTCGTTTCCTTATGGCGACAAGCCCCGATCGTTCGGTACCCGACGGCGCAATGGTTTCGCCTCAACGATTCTAGTCCTGCTTGCGCGCGCCGCGAAATCGTAGCGCTAAGCCGGGGGTTCATGGGATGAATTGAGCCTTGGAAAGGTTTTCTTTCTGCCGGGGGGAGTGTAGAATTGTCCTTTCGGTCCTCTTGTGCGGCGGAAAATGTGGCCTGCCCGCCTTCCGCCGGCTCAAAACACCGCACTTATTTTGAAGGAGACTGTTTCGAGCAATGTCGATCCCTGCCACGCAACTGCGCCCCGGCATGATCATCAAGCACAACAATGATCTGCACTCCGTATTCGCTGTTGAGCACCGCACGCCCGGTAACCTTCGTGCCTTCATTCAGGCCAAACTCCGTAACCTGCGCACCGGGGCCATGTTCGAGCACCGCTTCCGCTCGCCCGATCCCATCGAGAAGGTCAATGTCGATGAGGTCGATATGCAGTTCCTTTATGCCGATGGCGACAACTACTACTTCATGGATACGGCCAATTACGAGCAGACTCATCTCACCAAAGATATTCTTGGCGATGCCGTCGATTACCTGATCGCGAACCTGGAAATCAAAGTCGAATTCTTCGACGGCAAGGCTGTCGGCATCGAGTTGCCGCAGACGGTCGAACTTACCGTGGTCGAGACCGAGCCCGGGCTTAAGAGCGCGACTGCCTCCAGTGTCACTAAAGCTGCGAGGACTGAGACCGGCCTCGTCGTACAGGTGCCGCCGTTCATCAACGAAGGCGAAAAAATCAAAGTTGATACGGCTGAGGGCGTCTATCTGTCCCGCGCGTAGGACAGCATCAGAAGCTAGAATGCATAAGTTAAACCGTATAAGTTAAGATATAAGTCGGTTTGTACTTTTGCGTTTCAAATCCTACTTACACATTTCCAGCAATGACCTCGACTGAAAAAGCGATCGAAGCTCGCCGCTTCGTGGTGCGCGGCCGTGTTCAGGGAGTTGGTTTCCGCTGGTTTGTGGAGCGGGAGGCGCACATCCTCGGCATTGCCGGCTGGGTGCGCAATAACTCGGATGGAAGCGTGGAAGTATTTGCCCAGGGTACTCGCGATCAGCTTCTCGGATTGCGCTCGCGCTTGCGCGAAGGCCCGCGCGCCGCGCGCGTGGATGCCGTGGAAGAATCCGAAGCCCGTATGGGCTCTGCTGTTAATTCATTTCGCATTGAAGGAGCGTGGTAGATGTCCCCGAACTCGGCGCTGAATACAGATCAACTCAAGCGTATGATTCGCGAAGTGCCGGATTTTCCGAAGCCGGGGATCCTTTTCTACGACATCACGACGCTGCTCAAAGACAAAATCGGCTTCGCCACGCTCATCGACAAGTTATCCCAGCACTACTTAAGCCGTAACATCGACCTTGTCCTGGGCATGGAGGCTCGCGGCTTTATCTTCGCGCCAGCCCTTGCTTACCGCCTAAATGCCGGATTTGTTCCTGTGCGCAAGCCGGGTAAACTTCCCGCCGAAACCGTGAAGTATGACTACGCGCTCGAATACGGCACCAACTCGCTTGAAATTCATAAGGATGCGATACAGGAAGGCCAGCGCGTCTTGATTGTGGATGATTTGTTGGCGACCGGAGGAACGGCCGAGGCCACGGTAAAGCTTGCGTCTTCACTCGGGGCCAAGATTGCAGGACTCGGCTTTGTCGTGGAATTAGATTTCCTAAATGGTCGGCAGAAATTCAAGAACTACGAGGTAATGTCACTGCTGCACTATGACAAGTAGCTTCTATGATGATAGTTACACATGATAAGTAACCGATGTTATAAGTGGGCGCTAGCACGAGTAACCTGATAAAACAATTTACAGTTGCATCAGAACTTAATTGAGGCGGGACTACTTCCGAATATGCGCGACAAGTAGGCCAATACCTGTCCAAAAACTTGCGCTGATCGTCACCACGATCGCCAAGCCAAGAACGAGCCTCCAGTTGAGGCGGCGATGTGTGAATCCGCTCTCGATTTGCGAGTCGTAGACCAGCCAGGAACGAAGAAACTTCATTTCCCGCAAATTCGCCGACGAAGATCTCCATGGACCCTCAATCGGTAAGTGCCACCGCATTTCTCTGGTGCCGGACTCGGGGGTGAGCTGTGATTTCCTGCTCATAATCCGTACCTCTAAGCTTGACTAAGCAAATCGGCTGCCATCCTATCACGATGGTCAAGCCTAACAAGAATATGACGCCCCCAACCCCCGCCAGGTTGCAAATAAACTGTTTACCGTCCGCCCAAAACGAGACTAATCAAGCCGCATTGACTGAATCTCATTAGTCAGTTCGACTACGTCTTCTTCAACTGCACTCGGCGGGTGGCGCAAAGGAATGAAATTATTGCGCTAGTCTGAGTGAACTGGCATGATTTCTTCCAGTACCAGCTTTGATTCTTTAGGCAGGTAGCTCTTGCGCCGAAACCAGTCCTCCATCGCTTCTCGAAGCTGGTGCAGAGGAACGTTCGTGCCGATCTCCAGGCGCCCGTCGGACACTGGGACCGTATCGTCAAACACGCTGGCATTGGTAAAGTTCCGCATGGAAAAGCTATCCAGCCATTTCACCGGGCAGGGGAGCCTTTGGCCGTGGTCTTCGTAGTCGACCCGAATCTTGCGTGCGAACATGAAATCGATTTAATCAGAGAGGAAACCAGGCAGCAACTGCCCAGGCGTGAACCCCGGGAACGCCTTCGCCGTGCGTTTCTTGCCTACTACGTAATGCTTACTTCCGTGTAAGTTCCGTGTACTTCGCGCAGCGCCTCGCAAATCTCGCCGACGGTGGCATAGGCGCGTACCGCGTCTACGATGTAAGGCATGGTGTTTGCTGGAGAAATATTTCCATCCGCGCCTGCCTTCGGCTCCTGACTGGCGGCCTTCTTCAGCGCCTCAAGACAGCGTCGTACCGCATCGTTCGATCGCCAGGCGCGCAACGCCTTCAGCTTGGCCGATTGCTGCCTGGCCACGCTTTCGTCGATGTAGAGAATATGTGGCGACTCTTCTTCGATGACAAACTCGTTCACTCCTACGATGACCTTTTCTTTCGCCTCGGCGGCGCGCTGGTATTGATAAGACGCCTCAGCGATCTCCTTCTGCGGATAGCCTCGCTCGATGGCCTTCACCATGCCACCCATCGCATCGAGCTTGCCGAAGTAGTCGAATGCGCCTTTTTCCATCGCGAGCGTTAAGGTTTCCAGGAAATAAGACCCGCCCAGGGGATCGACGGTCTGCGTTACTCCCGATTCGTACGCAATGATCTGCTGTGTGCGCAGCGCAATGCGCGCCGCCTCTTCAGTGGGCAGAGCCAGTGCCTCGTCGTAGGAGTCGCAGTGCAGCGATTGTGTCCCGCCGAGCACGGCAGCCAAGGCCTGCAGCGCCACGCGTGCAATATTGTTCATAGGTTGCTGCGCAGGCAGTGACACGCCGGCGGTCTGAGTGTGAAAGCGCATCAGCCCTGTGCGCTGATTCTTCGCGCCAAACCGGTCTCGCATCACCTGTGCCCAAATTTTTCGGGCCGCCCGGTATTTTGCGATCTCCTCAAAAAAGTCATTGTGTGCGTTGAAGAAGAAGCTGAGACGTGGACCGAAGTCGTCCACATCGAGCCCGCGCCGCCGCGCCCATTCGACATATTCCACGCCGTCATACAGCGTGAACGCCAGTTCCTGCAGCGCGGTTGAACCGGCCTCGCGGATGTGATATCCGCTGATCGAGATCGTGTTAAAACGTGGTGTGAATTTCGACCCAAATTCAAAGGTGTCGATTACCAGCCGCATCGATGGCGCCGGAGGGTAGATGTATTCCTTCTGCGCGATGTATTCCTTGAGGATGTCGTTTTGAATCGTTCCCGAAATTTTTTTCCAGTCGGCGCCCTGCTTCTCGGCCACTACCAGATACATCGCCCACAACACGGACGCCGGCGAATTAATGGTCATTGAGACCGTGGTCTTCTCAAGATCGATGCCGCTGAAAAGAATTTCCATGTCTTCGAGCGAATCGATGGCGACGCCACACTTACCCACCTCGCCTTCGCTCGCCGGGTGATCGGAGTCGTAGCCCATCAAGGTGGGCAGGTCGAAGGCAACGGAAAGCCCTCCGCCGCCGTGCTCAAGCAAATATTTGTAGCGCCGATTTGTTTCCTCGGGCGATGCGAAGCCGGAAAACTGGCGCATGGTAAACAGCTTGCCGCGATAGCCCGTGGCGTGAATGCCGCGCGTGTAGGGCGCCTGCCCGGGAAAGCCGAGATACTTTTCCTCGCTCCAGTCTTCGGGAAGATCCGCTTGCGTGTAGAGACGGCGGATGGGGACGCCGGAAATCGTAGTAAAGCGGGCGTGCCCGTGCTCGTCGACGTTGACCCCAGTTGCCGCGCCAATCGGCCGCTCGGGAGCTTTCTCAATGGTGGGGGCGAGGGTTTTCTCAGCCCAGTTCTTTTCTGCGGCGGCGGGATGGCGATTCTCAAAAACATCGGCCACAGGGCTTTCTGCGATCTGTGGCTTAGCCAGCTTCTTTTCCATACAAACCCCAGTGTGCTGGTCTGATGATAGGGAAGCGCGCGTCTGTGGGCAAGACGGTGTAAGACGCGTCAAACGACCGGTCGGTCTGCTCATTTTCTGCTTGATAACCGCCCGCGATGGCGAAAATCTAGAAAACTTCAGACCATCGATGTACTGAGCGATAGGGATCCTTCGACTGCGCAACTGCTTCGCATATGCGAAGCAGTCGCTCTGCTCAGGATAACAGGTTGAAAGAAAATGTCGCATCACTGCCGTGTGCGCGATAATTCCCATGCCTTTGCGTATTTCCACGAGACGTAAACTGCGTGGTAGAGATGCAGCAACAGGCCTTCGCGTCCGTCGAGGAAGCCGAGGCGAAAAAAGTAGTTGTAGACGAAGGTCAGTAACGGGCGCACGACGATGTTGACGATGCTGAAGTGAGCCTTGCCATTGGACTTGGCGATGACCATCTCCGCACCTAGCGTTGAGTAGCGGTTCATGTGGTCGATGTAGTCGGTGAGCGTGGGGTAGGAATGATGGATCAGGGTGCCGGTGCTGATGGATCCCACTTTGCCGTCTACGTTAACGCCTTCGTGAACGAGCCGGTCTTCGAATTTCCCCACTTCGCGGCGGAAGAGACGCAACTTGGGATCGGGCCAGAAGCCTCCGTGTTTGAGCCATCGGCCGAGAAAATAATTTTTGCGGCACACGTAAAAACCGACGGGAACGGACATTTTTTCAGCGTTGGATCCCGTTTGTATCGTCAGGCACCATTCGTGAGAAAAGCTCGCGGAGTTCTCACGAGGCTTTCCTGTCAGGAATGTGACGAGCTCTAGGCTGACTTCTTCATCCGCATCCAAGCTGAGAATCCAGTCTCTTTGCGCTTTGTCGATCGCCGAATTTTTTTGCGCAGCGTAACCTTTCCACTCTTCGACGAACACTTTCGCGCCGAAAGATTTCGCGATCTCCACGGTTCGGTCGGTCGAGCCTGAATCGACGACAACGATTTCCCCTCCGTCGCTGACCAGCGGTCTCACGCTTTCGAGCGTGCGTCCGATGTTGGCTTCCTCGTTATGCGTAATGATAACGACTGACAGGGTCACGGGAGGAAGAATACAACGTTCAGGCTGGGGCAGAGAATTGACGGGGAAGCATCATCCGGGACGCTGAACAAGCAGGTCCCTCCACTTCGGACCCATTTCTTCCAGAAATGGGTCCTTCGGTCGGGATGACAATTTGATGGAAATTGGCCTAAGACGGCGGCGACTGCGGCGGTTGCTGCGCTGGCGTGGGTTGTGTGCTGGGGTTTGTATCTTGTCGCGGCGCTACGTATGGCACAGTTGGAGAATGCGTGACCTGGCCGCGCGTGGCATCGGCCACATCGATGTGTGAGTGATCCAGCAGCAATCCCGTGGCTCGATCAAGTTCGATGCGCGACTTCTCATATGCGGCCTTCGCCGAGACCAGATTCGACTCGTTCGTGGTCAGCACAGACGCATCCTGCAGGATGGCGGTTGTGGTGGTGAGTCCAACTTTAAGCTTCTGCTGGTCCGCGTCCAGAGTCTGGCGGGCGAAATCGACCGCGTACTGGGCCGCCTCTACCGATGCGCGGTTTTGTTTTACGTCGAATTGCGCGTTGCGCACTTCGATGCGTACCTGATTTTCCAGTTGGTGCAACCGCACTTGAGCCTGGCGGTATTCCAGTTCCGCACGCACCTGGTTCGCCTGCGCTTCCCGATTTCGCAATGGAATGTTGAGGGTCAGGCCAACGCCTTTGTCGGGCGCGGTCGAATTGACGAGTTGGTTGAGGGTTCCGCCATAGCCCACGGCGTTGCTGGTCTGAAATGGCGGAGGCGCGGTCGAGGACGTAAAGCAGTATTTGGCAGTGGGCGCGGCGGCGCAGGTTGGCAGGGTCGGATTCACCGTTCCTCCAACGCCTGACCCGCCGTAATAAGCGAAGGCATCAAGCGTGGGCAGCATTGCATTGCGAACTGCCTTGCTGCTGAGATCGCGGGAATTGAGGTCGATGCGCGACTCCACGAGTTCAGCGCGGTGATTGAGAGCCTGATCGATCAAATCCTGCGTGGGCGTGACTGGTTCCTGCTCAGGAAGTTGCATGGTGGAAGTCGGAATCACCTCAGCCTCAGCCAGCACCGGGTCTTCAATGCTGCGGCTGAGCGCGTTCTTCATGAGGAGTTCTTGCAACTCCAGATTGTTCTGCGCCAGGATCAAGTTCTGCTGATCGGTGGATACAGTGCTCTGCGCGCTCACCACTTGTATCGGCGGCACCGTGCCGACTTTTGACTGTTGCTTAGTGTCGTCCAAGGCTTTCTGTGCATAGGTCAGTGCCTCCTGCTGCACGCGCACATTTTCGTAGGCATAAACCAGGTCCCAGTACATGTTTTCAATCTGGTCGACCGTAGTGATGGTCTGCAGGCGGAACGCCACGTCGGAAATTTCGCGGTTGTTCTTGGCGATTCGAATAAAGCGCAGGTTGGGTCCGGGACCAAATCCCTGCAGCAGGTTTTGCGTGATCCTGAACTGGAAGTTCGAGCTGATGAGTGGAGTGATCTCAGTTGTAGGAAGGTTAGAGGTGACGTGGGTGTTGTTGAATCCCGCGGTCAGCGCTGTGCCCCATTGAAATCCCTGGGTATAAGCGAAGTTTCCGGTATATGTATTTTGGGCCACGACCGGAACTGGACTGAAGAGACTGGTGGATTCGCTATTGTCTTTGTCGAGTTGCAGTGTGCCAGTGAGAACCGGATCGAAGCTGGTGATCGTTGAGCCGATGCCGAGCGTAGAACTCACCAGGCCGTTGGTACCGGTGCCGACGCCGCTGGCTGCGACCGTGGTGCCACCGGTGCCCGAGCCTACCGTTCCACCGAGGCCGCCCACGCCACCGCCCGGAGTGTTCTGCACGATGCCGGCATTGACACCGAGAATGTTGGCGCCGGATTTTGCGCGGAGGTAATCGGTGTCGGCAATGTTCAGGTTGTAGCGGGCGATATCGATATCGAGATTGTTTTCCAAGGCGAGAGCGACGGCGTCATCCACCGAAAGATAGATTTTGCCGTCGCGCATGAGCGAGTCAACGCGCGGCGAGTTGCTCAGGTTTGGTTGAGCGACGTCTTGCGCCGTGTAGGGCTGCCATATGCGGGGAAAGGACGAGTGCGCCTTGGAGTAATCCTGCAGATGAACCGCCTGCGGCTGTGCGGGAGTTGCCGTCGTCTGCGGCGCTGGGGCTGCCAGGACATTTTGCGCGGGGACATCCTGCGCGTACAGGGGTTGGAACAACTGTGGGCAGGCGAGTGTCGCAAATACCGTCGTGACTACGGCGTGCCGCCAAATGGCCGCCGTCAGCCGGATTAGGCACAAAGACATGTTTCGTCTCCTAAAATTGAAAGCGCGGTTAGAAAAAGTGCGTCAAGCGTGTGATCAGGATGAATTTTTTTAGAATTGGATGCGGAAGCCATGCTGAGCGTCTCTCCATCTTAGCGGGCTGGAGCCATGGACACGGTCAGAGATTGTAAAGAATTGTGAGAAAAAAATAAGGCGCGGCTTGTGACCGCGCCTCTTTCTCATCTATAAGTACTACTGAGGCGGCTGCGGAGCGCCAGCCTGCGGCGCCGGTTTCGCTACGGATGGCATGTCCTTGCGCGGTGCAATATAGGGTACGTTGGGCATGCGCGTTACCTGCCCTCTGGCAGCATCGTCGATGCTGATGCCGTTGTGGTCAAGCAGTTGTCCGGTAGCTCGGTCCAGTTCGATGCGCGACTTTTCATACGCCACCGTTGCATTCACCAGAGTTGACTCAGCAGTCGCCAGCTGACTCTGATACTGAAGTACCAGCGTGTTGGTCGAGGTGCCGAACTGATATTTCTTCTGCTCGGCGTCGAGCGACTGGCGGCCTAACTCCACGGCGGCTTTCGCGGATTCCACGCTGGCGCGGTTCTGCTGCACGGCGTATTGTGCATTGCGCACCTCGATGCCCACCTGGTTTTCGATCTGCTGCTGTCGCATCTGCGCCTGCCGGTACTCTAACTCCGATCGGATCTGAGCCGCCTGCGCGGCGCGGTTGCGAATCGGAATGTTGAGCTGCAGGCCCACACCTTTATCCGGCGCCGTGGAATTTACCATTTGATCCCACGTGCTGCCGATACCCGTAGAACCCACCGTAGGAACATGGCCCGCACCCGCGCAGAAGCCCAGCAGGAGTTGCTCCGGAGTCTGGTTCGCGCACAAGTTGGCGGAGCTTTGCGATCCGCCCAACCCCGATCCGGCGTAGTAAGCAAACACATCCAACGAGGGTAATAGAGCGCTACGCACAGCCTTATTACTGTAATCGCGGCTGTTCAAATCGATGCGGGTTTCAACCAGTTCCGCGCGATGACGCAGGGCATCGTTGATCAGATCCTCGGTTGGGATCACTTCCTCTTGCGCCGGAATGTCGACCGTGGAGGTCGGAATCACATCGGCGGTGGCCAGCCGGGGATCTTTCAACGTGCGAGTAAGAGCGTTTTTCATCAGCAGTTGTTCCAACTGTAGATTGGTCTGAGCCAGGGTTACGAGTTGCTGATCCTGCGCCACCGTGCTCTGGGCGCGAATATTTTCGATGGGCGCCAGGCTGCCGATTTCCACTTGCTTCTTTGTATCCGACAAGGTTTTCTGCGCGAACGCTAGCGACTCGTTTTGCACGCGTGCATTCTCGTAGGCGTAGACCAGGTCCCAATAGATGTTCTCGATCTGGTCGACGGTATCGATGATCTGCAGGCGGAAAGCGACGTCGGACAATTCGCGATTGTTCTTCGCGATGTGAATGAAGCGCGTGTTTGCCGGAAATCCGAAACCTTGCAGCAGGTGCTGCGTCAACTGCAGGCGCAACGAAGAGTTAATTAACGGGCTGTACGTCGTGAAGGGAACATTGGAAGTGACACGGCTGTTGTTGAATCCGACCGACACGTTGGTGCCCCAGCTAAAACCCTGCAGGTAGCTGAAATTCACGGTGCCTGTGTTCTGCGCCAGGACTGGCACGCCGTTGAACAAGCTCGAAGAGACGCTATCCAAATGGTCCTCTTGCAGCGTAGCCGTAACCACGGGATCGAAGCTGGTGATCTGCGGCCCCAAACCTAAAGTCGAACTGACCAAGCCGTTGGTGCCGGCGCCGATGCCTCCCGCTCCCAGGCTGGTGCCGCCAGTGGAAGCTCCCGCGCTGGCGCCGATGCCGCCCAATCCGCCGCCGGGAGTATTCTGGACCACTCCGGCGTTGACGCCGAGAATAGTGGCGCCGGCCTTAGCGCGCAGCACGTCCGTATCTGCGATGTTGAGATTGTAGCGGGCGATGGCGACATCGAGATTGTTCTCCAGCGTGAGCGCGATGGCATCGTTGAGCGAGAGATACAGCTTGCCGTCGTGCATAAGCTGATCAATACGCGCCGTATTCGCAAGATTGGGCGGGTCCACGTGCCGAGGCGTGTAGGGCCCAAGCGGGTTCGGGAAGTGCGAAACGGGCTGGGTGTAGTTCAAGGTTGGAACCGGCCGCGTTTCCGGCGAATTTTGCGGATTCGGCGCTGCTGGCGGCTCCTGAGCCCACGCGGCGGTCGTCAGCATTCCGAGGACGGCGGCGGCAATGATCAGACGGTGCTTTAATGCGAAACGTGGAACTGGCATCTACTCATCTCCGTTCATTAAAACGTTGTGGCAAAAGGACTTGGTATTAATCTGAGACCGACAGACGAATCAAAATGGAAGTTCTACTCAGTCATTGATACGCAACCGGCGGCGCTTGGGTTCCGGAAAAGCTCCGCAAAGCTCCAGAAATGCGACCTTGGCTTCTTGTGGGACAAAAAACTTCGCCCTGAATGAAAATTGTGTCGAAACATTGCAGTATATCTGACGCTGCAGGTTCATTCGCGAGCTGCCCGTTCTTCTCAAACTGATGCTGTTTGAAACTGATAGAGTTCTCGCGAGGGCAGGCGCTGCCCTGCGAATCAGAGTGCCGCTCGGATGCCCCGGATGCATGAAATGATTTGGATGAGTCTGCGCTCGAAGTGGACTCGAAAGATCGCATGCGCAATCTCAAACTGATTCTCTCCTATGATGGTTCGGACTTCGCCGGCTGGCAGGTGCAGCCCAACGCACCAACCGTGCAGGGAACGCTCGCCTCAGCCATTGGACGAGTCACCGGCGAAAAGGTATTGCCGCAGGGTTCGGGCAGGACGGACGCTGGAGTGCACGCTCTTGCGCAGGTGGTGACGTTTGTTACCGAGTCCCCGGTTCCGACCGCGAATTTTGTAAAGGCGTTGAACGACGTGCTGCCGCCCACGGTGCGGGTGCTAGAAGTGGAAGAGGTTGCCACCGATTTTCATGCGCGCAAGTCGGCGTGCGGGAAAACCTATCGCTATCGCATTTATCGGGAAGCGATCTGTCCGCCATTCTTAAGCAGGTATTTATGGCATTATCCGTTTCTTTTGGATGAGCAGGTGATGGCACAGGCTGCGGGGCTCGTCGAGGGTGAGCATGATTTTACGTCGTTCGCCGCCGTCGACCCTGAGCGTGGGCGCGAAGGCGAACCGGCATCGAACGTCCGGCGCATTTTTTCTTCTATGTGGGAACGCCAGGAAAATGAATTGGTCTATACCGTGAAGGGATCGGGATTTCTGCACCACATGGTGAGGAATCTGGTCGGAACTTTCATCCTTGTGGGGAAGGGAACTTTGTCGGCGGAGGATGTAACGGGGATTCTGAAAGCGCGTAATCGATCCGCTGCAGGGGCGACTGCGCCCGCGAGCGGGTTGTATCTGGTAGGAGTTGAGTATTAAATCTTCAAGTCGCAGCCTCATTAGGAACGACACGCCATCGGAATTTATTTAACTGTTGAACCGCATGTCCTGATACGAATTCCCTTCCAAATGCACTACTAGTGTTGAGCGTCAAGTGCTTGACTCGCCGACGGACGAAGATGCACAATTTCGGCCACATTGCTGCGGCGCGCCAACTTGTGGGGCCGAACCGCGGTGATTCAGGGAATCCGTTTCGCAAGGTAAGCAGGAGGAACTATGTCGCTTGTTTACGGGAGCACGCATTTTTTTATTCCCTCCGGCCAAACGTGGGGATTCACTTCGGCAATAAATGGGGATACCACCAATGGAGGAGATTATGTCGGACCGCTGGTGGCGTTAGGGGTTCCCGACGACCTGCATCAGTCCGTGGACGTCACCACGACCAGAGTCGAATTCCTGTCCAGAAACTCGGATGGGCTAACCAGCCAGTGCGTTTATCACTACAGCGTCACGAACAACAATTCATTTGGCGTGACTTTGAGGCTGGACAAGTTCTACGACGGCTAAACATCCCGCTTTTTCTTCGTGAGACGGCAAGGAGGCGATTCGTGAAAATATCAGTGATCAGCGATCATGCGGGCAAGATTGTCGGAGCGTCTTTTTCTCCAGCCACCGGGCGGTCGGCGGCCGGTCCCAGGGTAACCGATCAGATCCAGATTCCCGATGGACATCGTGTCCACCAACTGGCGTTGCCGCCTGAGCTAGCCGAGGAGTTCTTGTCGGGGAATTTTGCCCAAGCCTTGTCAAAGTGCACTCTTGAAATCAAAGGCAAGAGCGCGAAGCTCAAGCCGGCTGTGTCAAAGAAGTAAGCGACGCGTCTATACTCACCGCAAGGCTCGAAATCGCCGTCATGGAATGGCGGGCGCGAATTTCAGCCCCACCCTGTCAATCAAGAAAAGCACCGCTCGCCCGCGGAACGCGCGGGCACGATATGGCTAGCGATCTTCAACTCGCGTGGCGTGAGATAGTTTCGCTGAATCCAGCGACCGGCGAGGTTCTTCGGGTGCTGGAATGCGCGAATGTGGCGGAAGTGTGTGACGCCGTCACGCGTGCCCGGGCGGCGCAGAATGCTTGGTCAGAGTTAGGAGTTGGACGGCGCGTTGCCGTGATCCGGGAGTTTCAGAGCAAACTGCACGCCAGGAAATCTGAAATTGCTGCTGCTATCACGCGCGAAGCGGGCAAGCCCCTGGCAGAAGCAATCACGACCGAAGTGCTGGTTGTGCTCGACGCGGCCCGCTTCCTGATCGAGAACGCCGGGCGACTACTCCGCGACGAACCGGTGCCGCACGGCAACCTAGCCACAAAGCTCAAGCGCGGACGCCTTCTGCGCGAACCTCATGGCGTAATCGGGATCATCTCTCCGTGGAACTACCCGTTCTCGATTCCGGCAACAGAGACACTGGCGGCTCTGGTCGCTGGGAACGCAGTGGTGCTGAAGCCGTCGGAATTGACGCCGCTTGTGGCGTTGGAGCTGGCGCGGTTACTGCATGACTCAGGCGTGCCGCAGGACGTTTTCCAGGTTGTGGTGGGAGACAGCGCAACGGGGGCGGCTCTGATGCAATCTCCGATCGACAAGCTGGTCTTCACTGGAAGCGTGGCTACGGGGAAGCGTATTGCAGTTGCCGCGGCGGAACGGTTGCTTCCCGTGGTGCTCGAGTTGGGCGGAAAAGATCCCATGCTCGTCCTCGACGACGCCGATGTGGACGTGGCCTCGAGTGCGGCGGTCTGGGGAGCGTTCGTGAATGCCGGGCAAACTTGTTTGTCGGTGGAGCGCTGCTACGTGCATCGCAGTTTGTACGAGACGTTTTTGAACGCATGTGCTGAGAAAGCGAAGAAGCTGTGCGTTGGTCACGGATTGGACCCCAAGATCGACATGGGCCCCATGATCCACGAACGCCAGTTGCGGATTGCGGAAACTCACGTGGAAGATGCCGTGGCGCGTGGTGCGCGGGTCATGGCCGGAGGGTCTCGTCTGCTGGAATTGGGGAAGAGTTTTTACAAGCCCACGGTGCTCGCCGATGTGACCCATGAAATGCGCATCATGCGGGAGGAAACATTTGGCCCGGTGCTTCCTGTCATGGCATTCGACAGCGACGAGGAAGCGGTGCGGCTGGCCAATGATTCGGAATACGGATTGGCCGCTAGTGTGTGGACCCGCGACCGTAAGCGCGGAGAGCGATTGGCTCGGCGCATTCAAGCCGGTACAGTGATGGTGAATGACGTGGTTTCATGTTTCGGCATCAGCGAAGCGCAGCACGGCGGCGTAAAATCGAGCGGCGTAGGCCGTGCTCATGGCCGCTTCGGCCTGGAAGAAATGGTGCGGCTGAAGTATCTGGATAGTGATCGCATGCCGCGAATGAAAAAAGTTTGGTGGTACGCTTACGGCGAAAGTTTTGCCCGCCAGATGGAAGGATTCGTCGATTTCCAATTTGCACGTGGGATCGGAGAACGCCTGCGCGGGGCTCTGCGCGCGGTAGGCGTCATCAGCCGCAAGCAATTGTGAGTCGCGAGCGTAGGGTGCTGAGAACTGAAAGAACTTGAAAGGCCATTTATGAACGGCTCGACTCCGGATCAAAAACGAGAATTGCTGCGTCACACCGTCGCCACGGTAGCTTATCGCGGAGGAAAGGCAGTCCGCAATGCTCCAGCATCGTTTGCCACCTTTCAGACTCACGAAGGAGTGCGCACTCCGGGGCAGATTCTTGCGCACATCGGCGATTTGTTCGATTGGGCGCTCTCGATGGCGAATGGAAAGCGCGAATGGCATGATTCCAAGCCGTTGCCATGGGAGCAGGAAGTGGAACGATTTTTCGCCGCACTGCGGCGTTTTGACGATTACCTGGCTTCCGCGGAGCCGCTGCATGCTCCCGCGGAAAAGCTTTTCCAGGGACCGATTGCGGATGCCCTGACGCACATTGGGCAGATCGCCATTCTGCGCCGCTTGGCCGGAGGACCGGTAAAGGGCGAGAATTATTTTGTCGCCGAGATTGCAGTCGGGCGCGTGGGGGCGGATCAGAAACCGCCGAAGCAGGAGTTTAGTAGCGACTAGCTTTGATTTTTCAACGGGACTTCCGCCCGGTAGACAGCTTGCCAGTGGCCGGACTTCAAAACGTAAACCGAACTGCCGTTCATGTGGACTGGCATTTTGCTTCCACCACAGGTGGCATACTGCTCGGCTTTGTAGGTAAGCAGGTAAGTGCCTGAGTTAAGGGGGAGAACTCCGAAATCGGAAAGGCCGTAACCTTCCACAGTGCAAACTTTCGCGGTATCTTGCTGTTCCGTGAGTTCCTGCTCGCGCGAAAATGTTCCGGATTCACCCCAGAAAACTCCTCCCTCTGGCATGTGCTCGCGAAAATAGGATTGGTCTTGCGTCTTCCAGGCTTCGAAAAACCCGGTCTCGATGCGCACCAGTTCTTGCTGCACGTTCTTTTGAACGCCGCCCTCAGCATCGTTCTGAGCGGCGGTTTTCTTGTGTGGCGTCTGGGCGATGCCAGGACCTAGCAAGAAAGTGAGGTGGACAAGAATTGCGGCGCAAGCGAGGGGAGTAATTTTCAAGGGAGACCGATCATGGTTCATGCGAGGCTCACTTCTGCGTTTGAACGCAAGCGAATAGGATAGAGCACCTAGGCGGTCCACGTGAACCCGCACTGGCCGCAGGTGGTTGGCTTGCGGCCGGCTAGCAAGGCAAGCAGTCCAATGGGAAAAAAGCAGATGGCCACGATAATCGCCCACGTCGGGAAGCCAGCCTGTGGAGTCAAGGTGGTGCATTTGGGACACGAAATCATCGCCATTTGAATCCTCTCTAGATCACTCTAGAAATCCATACCAACAGCAAACAGCCCAGCGTAATGTTCGAGAGATTGCGTGATGCTCGGGACACAAAATCGCCGACTCCTGGAACCGCTATCGCGATCGGCCGCGCTACGAGCTGGAAGCAAAAGACCGATGCAATCCCAAAGCCTGCAGGGTTAGACTTCCAAGCCATGGAAGGGTTCAACTGGAGAATCCCGATGAGCGAATGGGAAACGCCGCAACCCGGGCAGGCGATCCCCACAATATTTTGCATTAAACAGATGTGCGGTATGCGGCCAACCAAAGGGATCGACAGCAGAGCCAGCAGCGTCGAGACAAAGAGGGCAACGTGATCCTGACTCTGCTCCGCAACGCGAAGCTTTGCCAGAATCCAACGTGGGCAAATATCGATTTCCATTTGGGGCGTGCAACCGGGGAAAAATGGATGGTAACAGTAAGAAAGCCTAAATCTCGAAAATACCCGGCCGGTGGATAAGAATGGTAACCGGAAATGCCATCACCATGTCGCGCGATCAGGATGCCCAGCCGTGAGTCCAGGCCCGGTGCTGGGCGTCTTTGGCCTTGCCTCGTTTGAGTTACAATGGCGCTCGTAAGGCTGGATCGGCTGAATGACGCGGCGCGAGCGCCGCGAATGAGGGTAAGTCATTGTCATTGGCGACTGGTGAGATCGCAACTTCGGACGCGCAAACTCCCCCGCAACTCCCGCATCATAAGGTCAAGATCAAGAAGGCGGGACAACGCGCGTGCAACGAAAAAAACGAAAAAGGAAAATTCTGCGGCGGCCATTTGAAACGCTGGTCTTACTGGACTGACGTGGTTGAACAAGCCTGCGGCGACGTTGCAAAGGCCTGGGGGCCGGACGCCGAGGTTTACCGCTGCGAACATTGCCAGACCTTGTATTTGCCGAATCCCGCGGAGGCGAAAGTGAACGTTGCGGGCCAGGGAATGATTTCGGTCTTCGGACTGACCTTGCCGCCGAAAGAGAAGTAAGTGCAAGTACCCAGTACCGAGTCGAAAAGAAACTCCGGTTTGCTGATTACTAGGTACTGGGTACTGGCCCCTTCATGAACTCTTCCGATCTCATCTACGACTGGAATAAGAATCACCCGCCGGGGCTGAAGCCGCCGGGACCAGTCTTGCTGAATGACGAGAGTCTGCGTGATGGATTGCAATCGCCGTCGGTGCGAGATCCTTCGATCGCCGAGAAAATCGAAATCCTGCATTTGATGGAAGGGCTCGGAATCAACTTCCTCAATCTCGGCCTCCCAGGCGCCGGACCGCGCGCGGTCGAACACGTGACGGCGCTGGCGCATGAAATCGTCGCACACAAAATGAAGATTCGCGCCAACTGCGCGGCGCGCACGCACGAGAACGACATTCGTCCGATCGCCGAGATCGTGCAGAAAACAGGGTTGCGCATCGAGGCTGCGACCTTCATCGGATCCAGTCCCATCCGGCGCTTTACGGAAGGA
>CAYOVU010000135.1:0-2631 GCA_964407505.1 uncultured Acidobacteriaceae bacterium
GAGCCGTGAGGAAATGAGGAATATTCCCCAACCTCAACGCTGGCTTCGCCACGAAAACCCAATCGCTCGTAAGCCGCTGTGATCAAATCTTCCACCTGCTCTTGCGTCATGCCTTCCCGCAGCGCGTGGTAAACCGCTTCGTAGGCTGCCAGCGTTACCTGAGATGCCAGGCGCATGAGCGCGATCTCGTGAGCGCTCTTGATCATGCGGCAGCCCGCGGTCACCGGGGCCGCACTCGTCTGCGTGACCGCGGTGTTGCTTTGGCAATTCCATCCGCAAAAAAGAAGCGCACGGTTTCTTCGATTCCCAGCTTGCCAGTGGCGAGGCCGCGGTCTTTTAGTCCCTGGGCAAGGCGCTCATAGGGGTTTTCGTCTTCCTGCCAGATGCGCACGTCTGGATGTTTGCCGTCCGGCGCGTCCGCGATCTGCTCTCTGGCCCGGCCTTCTTCAAATGCTGGACACACATAGAACGCCGCTTCTTTGGCTGGCAACACCAGCGCAAACAGGCGCTCGCCGCCCCACCAGCGAATGCCGCTGAAATACGTCAGCGAAGTTCCCTCCATCAACACGATGGCGTTCAGCCCATTCTCGCGCATCAATTGGCGGGCACGCTCCTGGCGACCCTGCCGCTCCTCGCGTGTAATGGGATTGGCTTCGTTCTTCCGTGACTTTAGACGCGCAACAGACGGCGGTAGCGAGTGGTTGGCTGGCTCTCGCGATCCAGCGACCGCCAGTAGCGGACGCGAAGTGGCCGCTACTCCTGCAACCCCACCGAGTTCCAGAAACCGTCGCCGCGAGATCATGAAACCTCCAGACTTGAAATGAGAGTCTCGCTATTATAGGGAAGCTGGCAAAATCGTCGACGAAACGGCTAGGTTCAGGGAGCAGCGTTACTTATTTTGTGGAAGCAGGTTTTCAATGTGCGGGCTGTGGTGTGTGGAACCCGACTGCGGTCGACGAATCCGCAGGACGGCGGCAGAACTACGTCGAGGACTGCCAAGTCTGCTGCAAGCCGAATGTGCTGCATATTGAGTACGATACCGCGTCGCAGGAATATTTCGTTACGGCTGAGCTGGAGTGACGTTTTCTTCGGCAGTCGTTTGGGACTCGTAAGCGCCCATGTCGATGATGCCGCCGACGATCCGTGTCTTGCCGGCGAGGTCGAGCGGCGGAAGATCGGGGCCGGAATTGTCGCCCGCATTAATGGCCGGTGATCCGGTCTTCAGCTGAAAGTTTGTTTTGCTCACAAACATGGGATCCGCTGAGATGTTGCCGTTGGTGCTGGCTTGCGCCGAGCAGGTTCCCTGCAAGCCGCTGGCCTTGGGGCTGAAAGCATCATTGTTTGTGAATGTGGGTGGGGTCTTGTCGGATGTGGAGTCGCAAAAAACGGGACTGCCTTTGCCGGGGCCAACCATCAAATTATTGAAGAACTGAACCTGGTCGTCGAAGCCGGAAGCGTACACCGCTGAGCCTTGCGAAGCGCTGGTCCCAACAATTGTATTGTTGATCAAGACCGGGCCGCTGTAGCCCGCAGGCACGTTGAAAAAGATTCCCGATCCCTGACCGGCGCTGTTGTTGTAGACCAGGTTCTGAACGATGACGGCATTCGATTCACTCTCGATCAAGATCCCGCCGCCTTCACCCTCCGAGTCGGCGACATTTCCGTCGATGATGTTATTTTTAAGCGTTGGCGTGCCGGCCGCAAACAGAGTGATTCCGCCGCCATTGGATGAAACCCAATTGTTGTTCTGAATCGTATTGCCGATAATCTGGGCCGACCCCGCGCCGTTCACAGCGATTCCGCCGCCGCCGGTTCCTCCGGAATAGCCCGGCGTCTGGGAATTGTTTTCAACCAGATTGCCCTGCACCAACGCGGAGGAAAACTGCACGGCAATGCCCCCGCCACCATTGACCGCATTATTATGCTTAACGATATTCCCGGTGACGGTAGGGGAAGCGTTGGAGATGGAAATGCCGCCGCCCTCAAAGTCCGTGGAACTGTTGTTGGCTTCGCCATTCTGGATGGTGAAGCCATGGAGCACGGCCTTGCGCCCTTCGGCGCTGTCGAATGTGACGACGCTGTTGATATGGCCGCCATCGATAATGGTGACCTTATTACCGTTCGAGCTTTTGACCATGATGTCCTTGCCAGAAAAGTTGATGTTCTCGAAATAGGTTCCCGGAGCGACCAAAACGGTGTCGCCGTTCTGTGCCACGTCGATGGCGTCCTGAATGGTGGGTTGGTCGGCAGGGACATTAATGACAGCTGCCTGAATGAGGGTACCGCTCGCCAGAACGGCAAACAACCATACCAAACGCTTCATGGGAGATCTCCACAGCAGGTGTTGGGGAAGGAGTGCTACGGCATTTTATACGTCAAAGCAGAGGTCGAACCAAGGTAAATCAAGTTAAAAAGGGTTAACAAATAGGGTGCGATGCTCATCTTAGGTCTGAGTTTCATGGAGTGGTCATCAAGCATGGAATCGCCGACCACTTCGGCTCGCGCTATAGTTAGCTGTTCGTTTTCAATTCAGAAGGGAATCACTGCGATGGCAATGAGCTACTCAGGAGGCGGGAGGATGGTGGCGCACAACATGGTCACAACGCAGTTCGAACTGGATGGCTTCCGCGT
>CAYOVU010000136.1:0-2950 GCA_964407505.1 uncultured Acidobacteriaceae bacterium
GGAAAGATCTTGGCACGATCACCGAGTTCAGTCCCGAAGTGAAGCAAACCATTGTCAGTGGCGTATTGAAGGAAGCGAATGGCCGTTCGATCGCAGAACTCGAACGGGAGCGTGACAGCATGTTGCTGGAATTGCTCACGACACGCTCCAGAGGGGGAGAAGGCGCACATCCCGGGACAAGCACTGCGGCCGATTAACTCTGTTTCCCTCAGATTTAACGAGGAGGGCAGAAGATGAGAACAGAAAATGATCTACGTTCACTCTCTCGGCCGGGCGTTGCGATTCTATCCCGAGCGAACCGCACTTGCTCGTGACGGCCGGCTCCTAACCTTTCGGGAGCTTCACACTCGCGTCGAAGGCATCGCAGGAACTCTCACCAGCCATGGTTTTGGCGTGGGCGACTGCCTGGCTCTGTTGCTGCCGAACGGGCCAGACTATATCGAACTTGTATATGCGTGCGCCATGCTGGGCGTGATCGCCGTTCCGCTCAACACACGACTATCGACAAAAGAGATCGACCGAGTGCTCGAAGATGCCAGTCCGCTTGGGCTCGTGCGTCATTCCTCCCTCGCTGTCCCCGGAGTTCGGTTGAGCTGGCAACAGGCGATCGACGAGGAACCCCTTCCGATTCGGGGCTGCTCAAGTCGAAAGGTCTTTTACGACCCGGAGGCCGTTTTGGGGCTTATCTACACGAGCGGCACGACCGGCCAGCCAAAAGGCGTCATGGTGACGCATGCGAACATCGTTGCTGACATTCACAACTTCAACTACTGGATGCGCTACACCGAGGGCGGGATCTACCTCCACGCCGCTCCAATCTTCCACATCGCAGACTTTCCTAGCATCTTCGCGGCCCCGGCATTCGGTGCCAGCCAAATCACAATCCCGAAATTTAGTGCCCAGCTTTTCTGTGAGGTGGTGGAGCGAGAGCATGTGACTCACACCGTGCTCGTGCCCACGATGATCAATTTGATCACACAATTTCTGGAGACGAGAAAATATGACTTGAGCAGCTTGCAAGTGTTGGCGTATGGCGGCTCACCTATGGCGCCGGAACTCGTCCGTCGGACGCGGGAACTCCTGCCAAAGGTCAAGTTGGTTCAAGTGTATGGGTTGAGTGAAACCGGTTTTCTTACGGGGTTGCAGGACCAGGAGCACACTGCAGACAAGCTGATATCGTGCGGACGGCCTTGTCCGGGCGTGGATCTTCAGGTGACAGATACGTCAGGGAAAGAAGTCGATGCGGGACAGGCAGGCGAACTGATCGCACGAGGTGCTAATGTCACGCGGGGCTATTGGAACAATCCGGAAGAAACCGCTGAAGCGTTTCGCGACGGATTTTTTCGAACGGGAGACATCGGCCATCAGGATACAGCGGGATATGTTTTCATCCTCGACCGGCTAAAGGACATGATTGTTACCGGTGGTGAGAACGTTTATTCGGGAGAGGTGGAAGCAGCGATCTACGGACATCCTGCCGTTTATGAAGTAGCCGTCTTCGGCGTACCCGATCCGCAGTGGGGCGAATTCGTAGTGGCTTGTGTAGTGTTGAAGCCAGGGGCAACTCTAACAGCCGACGATCTCATTGCTTTTTGCCGACGAAGCCTTGCGAGTTACAAACTTCCCAGACGTGTCGAGTTTTCTGAAACGGACCTGCCCAAGAACGGTTCTGGCAAGGTACTGAAGAAAACTCTGCGGGAGCGTTTCTGGACGCACGAGCAACGCGTCGTTAGCTGACCAGCTACGACGCCGCGGTGCCTGTTACATTTTCGACAAACCGACGGACACTCGACGTCTAAACCTCAAACGTTCGATCGTCACGATACTAGCGCAAGAAATCCATTCCAATTAGAGGAAACTTGAATTGCTTTCATTCTTCAAATAAAACATCAAGCGGAGGTTTGCCATGGGGAATCCGGTTTATCGGCCTCACTGGAAGATCGTTCTGACGAGCGTAGTCATTGCCGGAATGTCTATTGCGAGCGGCAAAGCCTTCCCCGTGTTCCTTGCGGAGCCGCACTCTACTGTTGCAGGCCCGACGTTGTCTGCCTCGGGTGTTCCCACGCTCCACGCCCTTGTGGCGTCAGCTCGTAATGCCGACCTTCGCTGGCCCGACTTTACTTCCTATAAAACAGAGGTCACCAAGCTTTACGAGGCGAGCGGCTATTCTTTGCTTTGGGTTCAGAACGGTCGCGTTCGTCCCCAGGGGCTGGCCGTGATCGAACTCTTACAAAATGCCAACGCTAAAGGACTCGACCCCGAAGACTACGACGGCTCGCGATGGCAGGGCCGCCTCCTCAAGCTCGGCCAGAAGCCGTCCGAACAAGACTTGGCGTCGTTCGACACCGCGCTTACGATCTCGGCGATGCGCTACATCCGCGCCATCCACTGCGGCCGCGTAAATCCCAAGGAATTCAAGTTTGAGCTTGATACGGAAGGGCTCCAGTTACCCTTGGCGGAATTTGTTCAGACCCATGTCATCAATGCGACCGATGCAGCCGCCGAAATCCAGAAGCTGGAACCGTCCTTCCCAGGCTACAAGAAGCTGCTCGCGCTCTTGCCGGTTTATGAAGGATACGCAAACCAAGCTGCCGGAGTGAAGCTGCCGACGGTCACGAAGACTGTGCACCCCGGCCAAAGCTACGCCGGTCTGGTCCGCTTGGGGCGATTTCTTCAAATTATCGGCGACATTCCTGCCGGCGCACAACTGAACTCGAATGCAACCATCTATGACGGTGCGCTCGTCGAGGGCGTAAAGCATTATCAGGACAGACATGGGGAAACTCCCACCGGCAACCTTGACGCGCGCACGATCAATGAACTCAATACGCCTCCGGCGGCCCGCATTCGCCAGATCAAGTTGACGCTCGAACGGTGGCGCTGGATTCCGCATTCCTTTCCACAGCCGCCCGTGGTTGTGAATCTTCCTGAGTATCGCGTGCGCGCGATG
>CAYOVU010000137.1:0-9875 GCA_964407505.1 uncultured Acidobacteriaceae bacterium
CCTCAACTTTCGCGTCCCGCCCGGCTACCACATCAACTCGAACACTCCGAAGTCGGAGTTCCTCATCCCCACTGCCTTGAAGATGGATCTGCCCACCGACATCGTTCTCGGAAAGATTGACTATCCCGCCGGCGAAGAGCTAACCTTCCCCTTTTCTCCGGACGAAAAACTAAGCGTTTACGCCGGAGACTTCACCGTCGCCCTGTCGGTGCACCCGCTCGAATCCGTCGTGCCCGGAAAATACCTGATGCGCGGCGTCCTGCGCTACCAAGCCTGCGACAACGCCGCCTGCTATCCGCCAAGAACTTTGCCCGTGAGCCTTGAAGTGAAAGTGGTAAAAGGACCGGGCACGCACAAGGCGAACCCAGCACAAAGCCCGCACGTGCATAACTAACTGAGAGCTTGTCCCCCGGGTTCTAGTCGGTGCGCGGCGAAGCGCTGGCGAGGGCGAGAATCGCTCCGGCGAAGAGCAGCGTGTCCGCAAAATAATTAATCCCCTCGACCTTAACATCAGTACTCGGATCCAAAAGTGACGTGATCAGGATCGGCCCATAGATAAACACGACAAGCAGCAGAATCCAAGTGCCGAGATAAGTTGCCGCTGTCCGAGTTTTCTTTGCCAGCAGGATAGCTGTCCCGCAGACCACCAGAAATGCGCCGGTCAGATAGCTGATGAGCATGCGCCCCGGAATCCAGGTGGGTATCAGTTTTTCCAGAGGAACGCCCGGGACGTTGATGGGATGAAGAAAGTGCTCAACGCCATAAAACACGGCCGCCATGCCGATTACAACTCGGCCAATTGTGACCAGCTTGCTTCTTCCTTGTCCGTCGTGGCGGGCCATCGCATCTCCGGCAAGAATCCAGCCTCCGGATGCGAAAGAAAACTCGCGGAACAAAATTGTCCATGAAAATCTGTCGTGAGGATTAGCGCGAACACCCGGAATAATCAGCAGCGCCTCAAATACAAGCATCAGGATGCCGAACAGCAGCCCGGACCATTGCACCTGAATCTTCGTAGCAATGCTCAGGGATGCGGCGATCAGCGCGACGCCAACAAAATATGCCCAGAACAAACGCCAGGGCATATACACCGGCACCATGTTCATGAGCCCCCGAGCAGCGGAAAGATGCAGCGCGCCGAAAACCGCGAGAGGAAGCGCGAAACACAGATTGCTCAAAGCAACGACCTTGTCGAGCCCTCGCGCCTGCGCGAAGTCAGTCCTCGCGGCCAATATGCCAATCAGAAAAAGCAGAATGCCGGCGCTGCACATCGAGACCGGCGTGCGGGCGATCTCCAGAAATGCGGTGAGGATGGTTAGGTGCATATTGATCCAAGCGTAAGTTCGCGTGCTTATCCTGCGCGCTTCCCAAGATCAACTCAGCGTTTCAAATTGTACGCTGAAGAGCCAACGCTATTCCCGAATTGAACGGTGCGCCCAAAAAATAAGGCCGGGAAGGCCTCGTGCCGACGGTTAGCCTGTACGTGGGCCCCGTGGTGTAACTGGCAGCATATCTGCCTGTCAAGCTTGAAGGTGCGGGTTCGAATCCCGTCGGGTCCACAGCATTCCCTGGTTCGGTAGGGAATCTCATGAGGAGTCATTGACAGGCTGGCTCCTCAAGTAACCTTGACTTTCAACTGACGCCTTTCGATAATCGGTCTTGAAGCTTGACAGGCAGATATGCTGACCCCGAGTGAAGTCCGCTCGGGGTTTTGCTTTAGGAGCACTATATTAAGATATCTGGCGATCACGTTGCCAGCACCCCTCATCAACTTTTTCCGCCCTGCTTCCTCTCGAACTTCGCCCACGTGTCCTTCAGTGCCACGGTCCGGTTGAACACCGGCTTGCCCGGCTTGGAATCCGGATCGACACAAAAATATCCCAACCGCTCAAACTGATACCGCGAGCCCACCGAAGGATTCGCCAGCGAAGGCTCCAGCTTCGCGTTCGCAATCACTTCCAGTGAATTAGGATTCAGATTCGCGGTAAAATCCTGGCCCTCTTCCACCTCGTCAGGATTTTCCTTGCCGAACAGCGTCTCGTAAATCCGCACCTCGGCATCGACGGCTGTCGGCGCCGAAACCCAGTGAATTGTCGATTTCACTTTTCGTCCATCGGGAGTGTTGCCGCCGCGCGTTGCAGGATCATACGAGCAGTGCACTTCGGCCACCTCGCCCTGGTCGTTCTTCACGACGCTGGTGCATGTGACCAGGTATCCGTAACGCAGCCGCACCTCACGTCCGGGCGAGAGACGGAAATATCCTTTCGGCGGAACTTCGCGGAAGTCATCCTGCTCGATGTAGAGCTCACGCGAGAATGGCACCTTCCGCGTGCCGACGCTCGCGTCTTCCGGATTGTTCACCGCGTCCATCTCTTCGGTCTGATTCTCCGGATAATTGTCGATCACAACTTTCAGCGGACGCAACACCGCCATCACGCGCGGTGCACGCTTGTTCAGATCTTCACGAACAAAGTGTTCGAGCATGGCCAACTCGACCGTACCGTTGGTGCGCGAAACCCCGGCGGCAGTTACAAAATTGCGTATCGCCTCTGGCGTGTAACCGCGACGACGCAACCCGGAAAGCGTCGGCATGCGCGGATCGTCCCACCCGTTGACTCGTTTCTCCTCGACGAGTTGCCGCAGCTTGCGCTTGCTCATCATGGTGTAGGTCAGGCTGAGGCGGTCGAACTCAATTTGCTTCGATGGGAAAATGCCAAGCTGCTCGATAAACCAGTTGTAGAGCGGCTGATGGTCCGCGAATTCCAGCGTGCACATGGAGTGCGTAACTTTTTCGAGCGAATCGCTCTGCCCATGCGCAAAGTCGTACATCGGATAGATGCACCACTTGTTTCCCGTGCGGTGATGCTCGGCGTGCAGGATGCGGTACATCACCGGATCGCGCATGTTGAAGTTAGGAGAAGCCATGTCGATCTTGGCCCGCAAAACCCGCGACCCGTCGGGAAATTCGCCGGCCCTCATGCGCTCAAATAAATCCAGATTCTCTTTGACCGGGCGATCGCGATATGGGCTGTTTGTTCCCGGCTCGGTCAACGTACCGCGATGCTTGCGAATCTCGTCGGCCGACAAATCGTCGACATAAGCCTTGTCATCTTTAATCAGCTTTACCGCCCACTCATGGAGCTGATCGAAATAATCGGAGGCGTAGTGTAGCCCGTCCCAATGAAAACCAAGCCACTTCACGTCTTCCTGGATCGACTCCACGTATTCCGTGTCTTCTTTCTCGGGATTGGTGTCATCAAAACGCAGGTTCGTATGCCCGCCAAATTCGTCGGCCAGACCGAAGTCAAGGCAGATTGCCTTAGCATGGCCGATGTGCAGATAGCCGTTGGGCTCCGGAGGGAAGCGCGTCTGCACGCGGCCGTTGTATTTGTTGGTCTTGAGGTCTTCGATGATGATGTCGCGGATAAAATTCGACGGCGCAGACGGCGTGACATCCACAGCTTTTTCTCCAGCTTCGCTCGGGGACGATGGGTTCATCACCGTTGATCTTATCGCACGGAGCACTTCACAAGCAGGAGTTCACCGCTTGAAGTTTTAGGCATTCCGAATCGCTTGCTCGATGCGCGCCAGTGTCGTCTCCTTGCCCAGCACCTCCAGAGTCTCAAACAGCGGCGGCGCATTCTTCCGCCCGCAGACTGCGACGCGGATCGGCTGAAACATCTGACCGGCCTTGACGCCCAGTTCTTGCGCCGCGGCACGTAGAGCCTGATCCAGCGGATCATGCTTGAATTCGACATTCGCCAGCACCTCGCGCGCCCGCGTGAGAACCTTCAGCGCCATGGCCGCGTCTCCCTTTTGTGGGATGAGTTCGGCTGGATCATAAGATGGTAGCTGATCGACCAAAAAAAAGTCGGCTGCAGTAAGCACGTCACGCAGCAACTTGATGCGCTCGCGAATCAGCGGCGTAATCCGCAGCATCTTTCCCGGAGTCACGTTAAATCCCGCCCCCTGCACAATCGGCAACAGCCGCGTACTCAACTCTTCCACCGGCAATCCGCGAATGTGCTCCGCATTCAGCCACACCGCTTTCGGATCGAACGTCTCCTCGGGAGTAGCAGCTGGCTCCTTGAAGTTCACCACCGCATTTGAACGATTGATGCCTTCGAGCGAGAAGATGTCAGCAAGCTCCTGCAGAGACATATTCTCGCGGTCGTTCTTTGGCGACCACCCCAGCAGGCAAAGAAAATTGATGAAGGCTTCGGAGAGAAATCCCGCGTCACGGTAAGTCGTAACGCTCACCACCGGCCCGTGGCGACGCTTCGAAAGCTTCGTCCCGTCGGGCGCGACCAGCAGCGGCAGATGCGCAAACTGCGGCGGCATGCAACCGGCTGCTTCGAAGATAAGCACGTGCTTGAAAGTGTTCGTAAGATGGTCCTGCCCGCGGATAATGTGCGAGATGCCGAGATCGGCGTCATCGGCGCACGACGCAAGGTGATAAGTCGGCATGCCGTCGGAACGAAGAAGAGCAAAGTCTTCGATGTCAGCGGCGGATTTTACCTGCTCACCGTAAACCGCATCCGTAAATTGCACCACTTGGCCGTCGCGCGGTACACGAAAACGCAGCGCGAATGGCTCTCCCGCGGCGGCCCGGCGATCACTCTCCTCGCGTGAAAGTTCCCGCGCCGCAGGATTAAACAGCCACGTCCCCTGCGCGCCAGATTTCTCGCTGTCGCCCGTGTGCGCGGGTGTGAAGTCGCGATAGGCCAGCCCCTTCTCGAAGATCGCCCAGGCAGTCCTGCGGTGCAGGTCAACCCGTTCCGACTGTTTGTACTCCTTATCCCAACCAAGGTTCAGCCACTTCAGTCCATCAAAAATGGAGTCGACGGAGGCCTGCGTGTTGCGTTCCACGTCAGTATCGTCGAGCCTCAGAATCATGGTGCCACCGTTGTGGCGAGCGTACAGCCAGTTAAAAATGAAAGTGCGCGCGCTGCCTACATGCAGAAAACCCGTAGGCGAAGGCGCAAAGCGCACTCGCGGTTTCGATGACATAGAAGGACTGGATTCAGGCATAAGTGACTAAACTTTGATGGTATGGGGCGCAGAAAACTATCGTCAAGCGAAGAGAGGAAACAACCTCCTCTTAAGTTACTGATTCTAAATATTCTACAGTCAGGGCATTGTACTTAAATCCTGTTGTGCTCCGCCCCCTGCCTATGAAAGCATGAATTGTTAGATTTCTCCCACGTTTCTGAGCCAGATCTGCGCGGGATTCTTCGCCGGGCCTCATGAATAGTATCGCCACCAGCATCGTGATCATTCCAGGCGTGGTCGCCTTATTACTGTGCCTGCTCTTCACCTACCTCCACCAGCAGAGTCGACAGGCTTACTTCCGCGCCTGGCAGATTGCATGGGCCTGCTATTCCATCCACTATGCGCTCGATGCTCTTCGCTATTTCCGCCCGCCGGCGACGCCCGCATTCTTTGCCAGCTCTTTATTCTCCGTGGCAATGGCAGTCAGCATCTTCGTCTCGACTCGCCTCACGCGCGCTTCGTTCCGCTTCCGCTGGTATGACTGGGCGCTAACCGTTACCGGAGCCGCAGCAGCCTCGGTCGATTTGCGCAACTATCTTTTGGCAAGCGCAACCGGCACGGGGTCGCGCCCGGTAAGTCTGGTTGTAATTTTCATGACCGCAGTGCTGCTTTATTGCTCGGCGGCCTTCTACCTGCACGCGCACCGCAGAGGATCGGTGGGATTCCAATTGCTGGGCTTTTCTCTTGCGCTGTGGGCCGTGCTGATGGCTTCAGTCCAGTCCAACAATCCGTGGGCGGAAATGTTTGGCAGCGTCGGTCATGTCCTTGGGCCGGTTCCGCAAATGCTGCTCGGCATTGCAATGGTGATGGTGCTGTTTGAAAACGAGCGCAACGCCGTGCAGGAAAATACTCTGGCCCTTTCGACCTTGGGCGTTGATCCCCGGCAATTGCTTTCTGCTGACGATCTACTGCCCAACATGCAGTGGGCGCTGGAGCGGTTGGCAAACGCCTTATCCGCGCGCCGCGCCGCTATCTACATTGCCGAGCGCTGGCGGGGTCTTTTACCGTCCGTGGAACGGGGCTTCTCCTCAGAATTTCTCGAAGGATTAACCGCCAGCGGAGCGGGCGAATACATCAGCGAACTGACCTACCGCCACGGCGGACTCTTCACCGTGCGCGATCTTACGCAGATGACCGAACCGCTACCCGTGGGTTCGACCGGAACGTTCGCTGATTTCAAAAACGTTCTCAAAGATGCCGAAATCCGCAACCTCACAGCCGTGAGCCTCCAGACGCGCGAGCACGTTTTCGGAGTCATTCTGTTTCCTCATGCGGATCGCAAGGCGTTCGGTATGTCTGGCCCTCGTCTTATGGTGGGCCTCGCGCTGCAACTTGGCCTCACCATCGAGAATTATGTGGTCGCGCACGATGCTCACCGCCGCACGCAGGAATACGAGTTGCTCACTGAAATTGGCCAGGCCATCAGCTCGCGGCTCGATCAGGACGAGATTCTTCGCACCATCCACAGCGAGCTGGGACAGATCTTCAACACCAGCAATTTCTACATCGCGTTTCAGGAGGGCGACGAGATCCGCTTCGAGTTGGAAGTGGAGGACAATCGCATTCTCCCTAAGCGCTCGAGAAAATTTGAAAACGCTTTTACCGAATATGTGATTCGCACGGGCCAACCGCTGTTGATCCGCTCTGATCTGGAAAAAGCCCGCACGCGATTAGGCATCACCTACCGTCCGCCGCAGCCTGCCAAATGCATGTGTGCCGTACCCATTCTGCTCGGCAACAGACCGGCGGGAGCCATGGTAGCGATGAGCACGGAATACGAGTTCATTTTCGAGCAGCGCGACCTCGATGTGCTCGTGACCGCCGCCGGCCAGGTTTCCGTCGCAGTGGAAAATGCTCGCCTCTTTGGCGAAGAGCAACGCCGCTCCCGCCAACTTGCGTTCCTCAACAACATCTCGCGCACGGCTATCTCAAGCGACGATCCTGTGCATCTCCTCGGACAAATTGTTGGAGAGATCCAAAAGAATTTCAGCTTCGATCACATCGGTATCGGCCTCCTCGATTACGGAACCAAAGAGATCGAAATCAAGGCCGAAGCCGGAGCGACCGCTCATGCCATGGGCAAGCGAGTTCCGCTCGGCATCGGAATCCTCGGCCGGGTGGCGCGCACCGGTGAACGGGCGCTTGTCCAAAATGGTGTAGAAGGCCAGATCGGCGCCGTCCTTCCCGAATCTCGCTCGGTGCTGTGCATTCCGATCACCTACGGCGAAACTCTTCTCGGCGCTCTCAACATTGAGAGCCGCAATGAGAGCCCGTTTTCACCGCAGGATGTTCTCATCCTCAACACCCTCGCCGATCTGCTCGCGACCGCTCTGCACAATGCTTTCGTCTTCCAGAAGCTGCAACAGCAATCGATCACCGACGGCCTCACCGGAATCAAGACGCGCCGCTTCTTCTGGGAAGCGCTCACCGCCGAGTGGAAGCGCGCTTCGCGCTCTGGACGCCCATTTTCAGTGGTGCTGATCGATCTCGACAAATTCAAAGAAGTAAACGACACCATGGGCCACTTCGAAGGCGATCTCGTGCTCGCCCGCGTCGGCCGCTTGCTAGAACAGAAGTCCCGGCAATCGAACGTGGTCGCGCGCTACGGCGGAGACGAGTTCATCATCCTCATGCCTGAGACCGGACCGGAGCAGGCCCAGGTGCTGGCCGAACGCCTGCGCCATTGGATGAGCACCGATCCCATGCTCGAGGAGCACCACATCACCGGAAGTTTCGGCGTGGCCAGCTTTCCCACCCACGGCTTTTCCGTAGAGGACATTATTCGCGTCGCCGACGCCGGGATGTATGTCTCGAAGCGCTCCGGCGGAAATCGCGTCTCGGCGGCCGAGGCTTTCGCCGAAGGCGAAGAGTTCGCCGCGCAACGCCAGCAGATTTCCGCCTACATCGAGGGATTTCTGCAGCGTGAGCACAACGGTCCGGAGCATCTCGAAGAACTCACTTCGATGCTGCTGAAGTTTTGTGGCGGCTCAGGTAAAGATACAGAAAAAGATAAAGACGATTGCAACGTTCCGCTGCTGAAGGAGTCCATCGAAGTTCTCAGCCGCGCCGCCGAATCCCGCGAAATGCGCACCGCCGGACACGGTGACCTCGTCGCCCGCTATGCCGAGATCATTGCCCGCACTCTCCGAATGCCTCCCGAAGAAACTGCCGATCTCGTTTATGCGGCGCGGGTTCACGATGTCGGCAAAATTTTCGTCCCCGAACGCATTCTGAATAAACCTGGCCCGCTCACCGACGATGAATTCTTTTTGGTAAGAATGCATGCTCGAGTCGGCGCCGAGATCATCGGCATCCTCCCGCACAGCACGATGATGCGCCAAGCCATCGAGCATCATCACCAGCGTTTCGACGGCACCGGCTATCCCGACGGCGCAAAGGGCGAACAGATTCCCCAGTGGGCCCGCATCATCGCCCTTGCCGACGCCTACGCCAACATGCTAACCGAACAATCCATCGCCGCTGCCCGCACCCCTGAGCAAGCGCTCGACGAATTATCCAAAATGACCGGCACCGGCTTCGACGGAATGCTGGTGCGCCTGCTGCTCCGCGAGTTGAAATCGGAACGCACCTCATCAGCGAAGGATAATTTCTAGGAGTTTCTCCGCCCACGGCGTTCCCGGGAGAAATTCGGGAGGCAAAAATCTGATACGACTTCAGGCATATCGCACGCCGTGTCTAGCTTTGAAGGTGCGCGGCTTCAGCCGCGCCGGCATCTCCTCCAAACTAAATCGCGCCTTTAGGCGCTGCGAGGCGCAAACAGCTTATCGAATGTCCCTCGCTAAACCGACGGCCTCCGGCGCACATCGCTCCGTTACGCAATCCGGATAAATCTCTCCACGGCGTCCCAAGCCGCCACGATCGGCGTAAAATGTGCCCGTTTTTGAAGTCGAAAGCGACTCCTAAAACCAATCTTTTCGAGGAGTGTGATTATGCAAATATTCAGGTGCTATCCACGTCGATCACCCATGAATATTGTGAGCAGTTCCGTTGGCCTTTGCCGTCGAATACCGATGATCGCTGCTCTTCTGGTGGCCTCGCTTGCGCTGATTCCAACAGCCAGGGCCGCCGCGCCGTCCACATCCCATCCTGCCAGCGTCGCCGCCCTCGCCGCTCGATCCGCATCGCCTTCGCAGCCCAACTTTGGTTCCAACGTCTACATCTTCAATCCCACCATGTCGCTCAGCCAGATCCAGGCGACGGTTGATTCGATCGCCACCCAGCAAATCTCCAACCAGTTCGGGCCCCAGCGCTACGCCTTGCTATTCCAGCCCGGCACCTACGGATCGAGCACAAATCCTCTCAACTTCCAGGTGGGTTACTACACCGCCGTCGCGGGCCTCGGACAATCTCCCAATGACGTCGTCATCAACGGTTCCATCGACGTCTACAACCAGTGCAGCGACGGCAGTTGCATTGCGCTCATCAACTTCTGGCGGTCGCTGTCAAACCTCACCATCAACGTGACTAATCCGAGTTTCGGCTGCTACACGGGTGAATTCTGGGCCGTGTCGCAGGCTGCGCCGTTGCGTCGCGTTCTGGTCAATGGCGCCGCCACTTTCATGGACTATTGCACCGGCCCATCGTTTGCCAGCGGCGGCTTCGTCGCCGATTCAACATTCGCCGGCGCCAGCATCGTCAGCGGCTCACAGCAGCAGTGGTTCACCAGAAACAGCAATCTCGATGGCTGGAGCAATGGCGTCTGGAATCAGGTCTTCTCCGGCGTCATCGGCGCGCCCGCGCAGTGTTTCCCCGTGCAATCGTCGTGCGGAGGCCCATACACCACACTCGCTACCAGCCCCGTC
>CAYOVU010000138.1:0-3177 GCA_964407505.1 uncultured Acidobacteriaceae bacterium
CGGCGATAGCAACGTTGGCGAATATCCCTGGACCGGCAATTGGATGTACACCGCGCAGCGCTGGACCGGCGGCATCGCCTTTATCTACATCGTTTGGCACACCTACACCATGCGTTTTACCGGAATCGACCTGCACGCCTACCCCAACGCTTCTTTTGGCAAGGTGCAGGCCGAAGTTTTTTACACACCGTTTTTCTTGTTTTATCTCGTCGGCCTGATCGCGGCATCGTGGCACTTCGCGTATGGCATTTGGCTGTTCTCGGCGAAGTGGGGCATCGTTTCAGGCGAGAAGGCGCAGAAGCGCTTCCTGGCCGTGTGCCTCGGTCTCTTCTTTATATTGACTGGCGCGGGATTGGCCAGCCTTACCTCATTCCGCTCCCGCCCGCAGCAGTCGGTTGAGCCGGGCACGACGGTTACAAACAACCAGCAGTTCTCAAAAGTCAGATAAGGAAACGATGGCAGCAGCACCGAGAATTATTGTGATAGGCGGCGGACTCGCCGGACTTTCCGCTGTGATCAAGATTGCGGAGATGGGCGCGAAGGTCGATCTCTTCTCCATTGTCCCCGTGAAGCGGTCGCACTCGGTGTGCGCGCAGGGCGGCATCAACGCGGCGAAGAATTTGAAGGGCGAGGGCGATTCGACCTGGATTCACTTTGACGATACCGTCTACGGCGGCGACTTTCTGGCGAACCAGCCTCCCGTCAAGGATATGTGCGAGGCCGCGCCGGGCATCATCGATCTGCTCGACCGCATGGGTGTTCCCTTCAACCGCACTCCGGAAGGCCTGCTCGACTTCCGCCGCTTCGGCGGAACTTTATACAACCGCACTGCATTCGCCGGAGCGACTACGGGCCAGCAGTTGCTTTATGCGCTGGATGAACAAGTCCGCCGCTACGAATCGGAGGGCAAGGTAAAGAAGTACGAGCACTGGGAATTCTTGTCGGCCGTTCTCGATGGCAACCGCGTATCCCGCGGCATCACCGCCATCGACCTACGCAGCATGGAGGTTCGAACCTTCCCCGCCGACGCCATCATCATCGCCACCGGCGGCATCGGCGCGATCTTTGGCAAGTCGACAAACTCGGTGGTCTGCACCGGCTCGGCGCAGTCGGCGCTTTATCAGCAAGGCTGCTACTACGCCAACGGCGAATTCATCCAGGTGCATCCCACGTCGATTCCGGGCAACGACAAGCTGCGGCTGATGTCGGAATCCGCGCGCGGCGAGGGTGGACGCGTTTGGGTTCCGAAGACGCCGGGAGATAAAAGAGAGCCAAAGGCGATTCCAGAAAAAGACCGCTGGTATTTTCTCGAAGAGTGGTATCCCAAGTACGGCAACCTGGTTCCGCGCGACGTCGCCACCCGCGCGATCTTCAAAGTTGTGTACGAGCTCAACCTCGGCATCGACGGCCAGCCGATGGTCTATCTCGACCTGACGCACATCGATCGCAAGATTCTCGACCGCAAACTCGAAGGCATTCTCGAAATCTACGAAAAGTTTGTGGGTGACGATCCGCGCGACACGCCCATGAAGATTTTCCCCGGCATGCATTACACCATGGGCGGAATGTGGGTGGATTTCAAGCAGGCCACGAATATCCCGGGAATTTTCGCCGCGGGCGAGTGCGAGTATCAGTATCACGGCGCGAATCGCCTGGGCGCAAACTCGCTGGTATCGTGCATCTACGGCGGAGGTATTGCCGGTCCAAATGCCGTGAAGTACGCCCGCGGACTGCAAGCCTTGCCCGATGGCAACGGCTGCTTCGAAGCGGAGAAGAAAAAGCAGGAAGAGACCAATTCCCTGCTCATGAATAATGACGGCACGGAGAATCCCTTCCGGCTGTGGCGCGAACTGGGCGAGTTGATGACCAAGGATTGCACCGTCATCCGCTACAACAAGAACCTGCAACAGACCGATGCGAAAATCGTGGAACTGCTCGAACGCCTTGGCAAGGTGAACCTGAGCGACCGCACGCAATGGGCGAACACCAGCGTGGTCTTCACTCGCCAGCTTTACAACATGCTGCAATTGTCAAGGGTAATAGCGCAGGGCGCGCGCATGAGAGACGAATCGCGCGGCGCGCACTACAAACCCGACTTCCCCGATCGCGACGACAAGAATTTCCTGAAGACGACAAAAGCATATTTCGCGCCCGATGCGGACGAGCCGAAGTTCGAGTTTGAACCGGTGGATGTATCACTGATTCCGCCAAGGGCAAGGAAGTATGACGCGGTGAAATAGTTCTGACTGGAGCTGCGCACAACATGTTTAATGAAATACCGTCGCGCCGCATCACGGACCGTCGGAAGGATTTACTTTGGGCGGTCTACGCATTACTTAGTGTTCTGGGAGGAACGCTACAGGTACGGCACGACGGTCGTCTTGACTGGCACGTTGTTTTCTGGATCGTCGTGCTTATCGGCAGTCTCGTAGGGTACTGGAGAAAGCGGCATGACGATCCCTGGGATCCGCCGGCGAATTCAAGTGAACCCGGGAAGGGCACGAGTTCTACTCGTGCCGATTAGGCGCTCCTAGGGATTTCGGCTTTAGCAGCTGGGGGCCACGGATCTAGCTTGAATCCGGGAAGGCGGAGCAATACCGGTACTCGCTAGGATCGGAAACGATCCGCCGCTCCACCGGGTTTCGATGAATGTAATTTCGATGATGCATAAAATCAACGCTGTTGCGAATCCGATGATCGGTGAATCCGCGTTGCCAAATTTCCTGGCTGCGCCCGACGATTCCACCCAGTTCGTGCGAATACGCGCCCTTGATCAATTGGACGGCCCGCTCGATGGTCACGTCGCTCGCCGGAGTCAACAGCAGATGAACATGCTCCGGCATGACAACGAACGCATGCAACTTGTACCGGCCCTCGCGACGATGCCGATAAATCGTCTTCAAGAAAAGACGAACGCACATTTCGACGACAAACAATTTACGTCGATTGAAGGTAGAGAAGGTCACGAAATAAGTTCCCGGCGGGGAGAAGAGCCGTCCAGGCTTCAAAAGCAAACCTCAGCGGCTGAAAGCCGCGCGTCTTTCACGACTCTAAACTGGCACGAGTGGAACTCGTGCCCTTCCCGATTATTTTCTTCGCGGGAGTTTCCTTTTTCGGAAAGAGCGAATGGCTAACAAATCCGTCCTCATAAAAATCAAGCGCCAGAACACCCCCACT
>CAYOVU010000139.1:0-29524 GCA_964407505.1 uncultured Acidobacteriaceae bacterium
AATTTAAACCGCCGCGAGCTTACGGCGCGTTAATCCGTAGATGCCAATCAGCCCGGAAGCGACCATCATCCAGGTTCCAGGTTCGGGCAAAGCTCCAGTCCCGCCATTTTCGCAAGGGCTTACCTTCTTCTTCCCGGTTCCTCCGCCACTGCTCACTGTGCCTTTCTTCTTTTCCGGGCCGCAAACGTTGGTCGGCAAAGGCGGAGGCGCGATGGGTACCCAGCTTCCGCCACCAAACGGACTATATAAACTCAGCGGCGTAGGCCCAAGGCCGGGAGTTCCGGGCCGGTTCAAAAGTGACGACTGGAACGCCACTGGCGGACCTTGCGCAGCCGTGCCCTGGAACACCGGCATCGGTTCGTCAAAGCTCATCAGCGGCGGCTCAGACGGCAATGATGCCACTTGCGGAGCTTCCTCTACGCGGTTGGCGCAACGGCCGCGCGCCGTCATTCGGCCGTCGGTGATCAACTTTTCGCCCTTGTGCAGCTTTACTCTTCGACGAGTCCAGTAAATGTGGTTGCCGATGCGGTAGGAGACGTACACGGTTTTCGCCAGCGTGAGGCGCACCACGCGCGCATGATCGTAGTCAAACCCTGCATAGTGCGCGGCCACAACCGGATCGTGCTCCGCTACCCACTTCAACTCCTTGGCATCTTCAACCCCGCCCGGCACAACCGAATAGGGATACACCGGACGCGAAGGCTCCGATTGCGAAAGGATTTCATTCAACTTCACCACTCGATCGCGGCTAAGTTCCGCCTGCTCGAACGAAGGGGTTACCGCATGCTTCGCAAAAAATAAGGACGGACTTAAATAGTACAAAGCCAGCGTGGAGACGCCGGTTGTAAGCAGCACTGCCGCAATCACAAGAGAGCGGCGAATTATTTGATTGCGGCGATGGCGGCGGGTTCTCCTGCGCCTTACCACCGGCCGGAAACTTTCCCTACCGGGATCGATCACGCACTACTCCTACCTGCGGTATTCCTTGGGCTCTTGGAAGACACTCCACCCCCCGATATCGGTGCAGTTGGAGTGCCATTGCCGCAGCGGGCAAACCCCACAATCTGTGGAACATCCGCCCGTTTTGCCGACTAATGTTACCAGACAGTGAATCGCTTTGCACAATATATGTTGCGCATTTCCCTGATGTGAGAGCCATTCTGGGAACGGTAATCCGACTCGGACCAGAGGCTGGGTACCTTATGTTTCTTGCACGCGGCACCACATCCCTCAGCCGTGGTGGCTTTCAAGAAAGCTCAGATTCGAAATGAGTTGGCGAACCACCAAAGGACACTCTGGGTACTTGAATCGGTTGCGCTGATTTATTTGGTGGAGCTAGTCGGGATCGAACCGACGGCCTCGTCGTTGCGAACGACGCGCTCTCCCAGCTGAGCTATAGCCCCACGGAGGATGGTTTGCAGGTTTGCCAATTCATTTTACCAGCGATCTTCCGTCCACACCACGCTTTCGCGGTACCGATCTATACATTTAGATCAGTGCCGCGAGTAACGTTTTCGAATCTGAACGAGAGACCTCGGTCGTCGCTGTCTGATGGCATCCGAAAACGAAATGACCGTTAACTGAACACTGCACAAACGAACAAAAGAGGCTTGACGAATCCCCCCACCGCCCGTCTAACCTAACATCTAGGCTATGGGAGTTTTTTTCGATGTTTGCGCAACTGCATCCCGCGACACCACGACAGCGCAGAGTTGTAACCGGCTCGCTAGCGCTGCATGCCGTGCTGTTCGCATGGCTGGTGCATTCCCCAGAGCCTCAACTTTTGACGGCGGCTTCCATTGCGCTCGGACACAACGGCAAAGTTCTTACGCGGTTGTACTTTCCCACGCAGTCGCCGGATGACAGTTCTACCAGTTCTCCCGACCGTGCGATGCAGGCATATCGTCATCAACATCTTGGTCACGAAAAGTTGACGTGGAAAAAAGATTCCGCGCTGGCCAAGCTTGCACTTCCGAGCGCCGCGCTTTCTCAAAATTCGGCTGAGGACAATTCAAAGACGGCAACTCTCTCCAAACTTGGCCACGGTGCGCTGGCGGGATTATCCTATGGAACGCTGCCCGGCGGCCCGGTTTATGGCGATGAGATTCGTCCCGCTCTTCCCATCACCACTGCCGATCCGGTGGTTTATCCGTGGGAACTGCCAGATTCCGAAGGCAATGTAGTGGTCGAGATTACGATTGACGAACGTGGAGAAATTGTCCGCAAAACGGTCATACGCAGCATGGGCCCGAAGCTCGATGAAAAATTTCTCGCTGCGCTCGACAGCTGGCATTTTCATCCCGCGATGCACAACGGCACGGCCATTCCCTCCAAGCAGGATGCCATCTTTCACTTCAAGGCAAGAGGTTAGCGCCGGAGTAATTCACTTCCCTCAATTCCATTGCAAGATTTCACTGCGATGAATTTTTGCGGCCTCTCAGAACTTCTGAAAAACTCCAGGGTTCACACAACCGAGAGCAGAAGGCTCTCGCGAAACTTAGCAAATAGTTAATGAGTGGCGCTCATCACCATGAATGCTGGCTATTTGGCCAATAGCCACCTCCCCACACTCTTGGAGAGAATTATGACAAAGTACATTCGCTTCACTTTCGGACTGGCCCTCCTCTGCGCCGCAATGAGCACCGCCATGTTCGCATCCGAAAACTCCTATATGTATCTTGTCCAGGGCATTCCCGGACTGGATTACTCAACCACCACCGACCCCACCTTTCCGGTCGATGTGCTGATCAATGACGAGGTGTGCTCACAACATGGCCTAGCCCTTGGAGTGATTGCAGGTCCGCTCAGCTTCGCTCCAGGAAGCTATGACGTGAAAGTAAGCCCGGCAAACACGTTGGCGCCCTGTACCAACTCACCCATCGTCGACAGTACAGTGACGCTCCCCGCCGACAAAACCATCTCGGCGGTGGTCGCGCTTAGTCCAACCGGAACCCCAACACTGTTGACCTTCACCAACGTCTTCTCTGCGGTACCGGCCAACATGGGACGCGTGCTGTTTGCCCAGGCAGCGGATGCTCCGGCGGTACAACTCATCCTGGAAAACACGGCAACGTCGAAGTTTTACACCTACTCCGTCAATCCGGGCGCGTTGCTGAACGTCACGCTTCCCTCGGGTAACTACACCGTCGAAATTAACCAAGGCACAACCACTCTGGTTGCTTCAACGCCGATCGACCTCTTCCCGCAATCGGTCGCGCTGCTTTTCGCAGTGGGTGAGGTTAGCAACAACAGCGTCACCCTTGAGACAAAAATCGTAAAAAGTGTGATCTAGTTTCAACTCGCATCGCTTTGAGGCCGCCATTTGGCGGCCTTTTTCATGTCGTCTCATTCTTAGAAACTCACGCTTTCTTGGGAACAGCTGCCCCTTCGGCGAGTCCGAACAAGTTCTCGCCTGTCTGGCCCGATATAATTGAGTTGTGACCGAAAAGAAAGTTCAGCAACTGGCGTCAGCAGACTTCCCCACACGCTGGGGAAATTTCCGTATCTACGGATTTCGCAGTGAAGCTGAAACAAATCACAACAGAGATGATGGCGACCTCCGCGTCGAAGACGCAGTCGCTCTGGTGATGGGGGATATTCAGTCCGCTCCTCCGTTGGTGCGTATACACTCCCAATGCCTGACCGGCGACGTTTTTCATTCTCTGCGCTGCGACTGCGGCCAGCAGCTTGAAATGGCTCTTTCCATGATCCGTGAGGCAGGCACCGGAATTTTAATTTACGAACAGCAGGAAGGCCGCGGCATTGGCCTGATGGCAAAATTGCAAGCCTACGAACTGCAGGATGCCGGCCTCGACACGGTTGAGGCCAACGAGCGCCTCGGCTTCAAGGCCGATTACCGCGAGTTCGCCCTCCCCGCCGAAATGCTGAAAGCTCTCGGCACAAACAAGGTGCGCCTGCTTTCGAATAATCCTGAGAAGGTCGAAGCCCTGGAGCGCGCTGGAGTCGAAGTGGTTGAACGCGTTCCCTGCGAAGTCCCGCTTAGCCCGCACGCCGAAGACTACCTGAAAACAAAGAAAGAAAAACTCGGCCATCTGTTTACGTCGCGCTAAGCTCAACTGAAAGACTATTTCTCCGGCTTCTAGCTTCGATCGGGAAGCGGTACCTCGGCTGCGGCTTCCTCCTTCATGAGCTTTACGACAAAGAAAGATAACAGGGCTAGAATGACGAATGGTAAGGGCGCGGCCATGCGAGTCGGAAACACGAGGACCGCTGGGCGTTTCGCCCAAACCGGAAAGAATACCGAGACGAGCGCTACCCCACATGCCGCAAACCACTGCCAGGACAATGCGATCACAGCTGCAAACCACTCGACGCGGATCGGAAGGCCGGCCTCAAGGATCGCGGCACGCCGAGCGCCTAGCCAAAAAATCGCTGGAATCAAAATGACTTGGTCATAGACTGCGCCGCCAGTGGGCGACAGAATAATAGTTACCGCCAAAACAAAACTCACGGCCAGAGAAAACTCCGCAGATGCCGGTTCTTCGCGCCGGGCGATCCAGCAAATTGCGCCTGCCAGCGCCAGCATGGTAAGCCCTGCTGCATCTCCCAGGAACCTGCCCAGCACTAATTGTGTGAGCGGCGGCAACGTGTAGCTCGGGTACGCGGTAATCGAGCGCCACCACGCAACGAACCATCCTGGCAAGACGAGTTGACTCACCAGAAACAGCGTCGTCAGGGTAAGCATAAAGCTAAGAGCGAAACCTTTTCGACGCTTCCAGCCGCTGACAGCCCACAGCAACAGCCAGATCGCCAGCAGCCAAACAAGTTGCGGCTTCACGCAAGCAACCGCGAGCAGCATCCCCGCTAGTAAGCTCTGTCCACGAGCCAAAGCCGCCACTGCCAGTGCCAGCACGGCCCCCACAAAGAGACCTGCCTGCTGCGCATATAGGCCCTCTAAAACGGGATAACTTACCAGAGCCAAAACGACAATGATCGCAAGTGTGCTGCGCCGAACCAGCAGGCCAAAAGCCCCGAGCCAGAAAACCAAGCTGCCCGCCATAAGGAACGGCAACAGCAGCCCCAGCACCAATCGAGCGCCATCGAACCCAAGAGGAATCAACGGCGCGGCGAGCAGGTCAGCATAAAGAGGGTAAACGAACGCGCGGAAATTAGCAGGCGGATCAGTTTTGCGGCGCGGATCCATGGCCCGGCCAAAAAGCCCGATCTGAATTTCCTGCGTCATCTGTTGCGTATAGGGATCTCTACCGTGGCGCAGCAGTTCCCTGCCGGTCAGCCAGATCGGGTAAAAATCCCCGCCATACGCATAGCCTCCCGCCATTCCGATGGCTGCGTTCCGTGCCCGTGCCTGGGGCAGAAGCAAGTCGAAGTAGTAGTAGCTGGCGCCGAGAGCGAGAAGCAAAACCAAAATCAGCGTGCTGTTGGTTCGCCACAGCATGCGTGCAGTACTGTTTAGTCGAGAGTCCCTGCCAGTCATCATGCTGAATGCTTGCGCTCGGTCGTGCCGAGATGATTAGAGTATTCCACGAAGACTTAAACCACGTTAGAGTGAACGATTGAGAATTCGCCTCAGCGAATCTTTATTCTTTGCCGGCAAATAAACCAACGCCGCTCGCGCCAGCGCAATGTAGACTGCCTGCGCAACAGGGGCCTTATGCAAAATGGCGACATGCCGCTTCACCGTTTCAACGTCGCCCCGCACAATCGGCCCGCTGAATGTTCCCGCTGCACCGAATGCTTCATAGTTGGCGAGCGTCTGTTTGAGCATCGGCAGCATTCTCTTCCTCGCCACATTTCGCTTCACCACAGCGCCAGCGGCCGCCTGCTCACAAGTCGCCAATAGCGCTGTGAATAGAGGCGATGCAAAGGTTCCCCAAGCGTGGTAAGCCGCCTTGTCCTCGGCGCGAATAGGATATGCCTCCGCTCCAAGATTTTTCACGATGGCCCGCGCAGCCTGCGCTGCTTTTCGATCTCCCTCGACAGCGAACGGAACTCCCGCGAGCGTGGACCTCGAACCGCGAACAAAGGTCATCAGCGGATGCGCCGATCCCACAGCCGCCCCTCGCCGTCGCAACACGTTGAGTTCGCTGCTGGTGAGAGCGCCACTCGAGTGCAGCGCCACTTTGCCTGTCCAATCGATTGCCGTCGCGAGAGATTGCGCCGCGCCGGCAATTGCTCCATCGGGCACGCAGAACCAAACAATTTCCGCATTGACATTGATGGCGCTCTTGTCTCGACCCAAAGCCGTGGCAGACGCACCTATCTCTGACGCCAGTCGCTTTGCCTGTTGCAAAGAAGCCCCGCTCGTGCGCGCAATAATTTGCGCGATTACGTATCCCGCCTGGTGCAAAGACACCGCCAGCGCGCTCGCCAGACTCCCCGCACCGACCATCACAATCCGTGGCTTAGCTGATTTCTTTCCAGACATGCCCGGCAGAATAGCAGAACCCAGCGCGAATGCCTTCGTCATGTCGCAGCGTCACGCACTTCGGGATCGGCTGCCGAAAGCCGGAGGGCCTGTTCTATATTGTTCTTATGCCGAAATCTTCGCGAGCGAAGTCGAAAACAAAATTTCAAGCTCTCAAATCCCCGAAGCGTTCCCATCCCAAAGCTCGACTGATTTCTTCCCGCACCGTGTACCGCGGCCCAGCTTTCTGGGTCACCACCGACCAAGTCCAGGAACCCGGAGGTGTCAGTGCCCGTCGCGACATCATCCACCACACCGGATCGGTAGTCATTCTGGCCGTCGACGATTCCGGCCTCACGCCGCATATATTGCTTGAGCGCCAATATCGCCATGCTGCCCAGGATTATTTATGGGAACTCCCCGCCGGCCGCATCGATCCCGGCGAAAAGCCGCTTCCCGCCGCCCGCCGCGAACTCCTCGAAGAAACCGGATACACCGCCGCACACTGGCGCCGCATTCTGCACTTCTACGCCAGCCCTGGATTCGTTGCTGAAACAATGTCAGTCTTCCTGGCCACAGGACTACGCGCCGGCCAAGCGAAGCCCGAGCCGGACGAAATTATTCACAAACGCATGGTTCCGCTGCCGACCGCGATTCGCATGGTGATGACTGGCAGGATTCGCGATGCAAAAACCATCTCTTCGGTCCTGTGGCTCGATCACCGGCTCCGATCAGAAAATTCAAAGAACTAAGGCATGCGACGTTGGGGCAGCCGCCTCGTCTGCCCGGAGCCTAAAGCTGTCCAGTCGAGCATAACCCGATGGCATCCTTGCCGGAAAAATAAGAAGTTTTTCCCCCTGCTCTTTCGCCTTGACACCCCATCCCAATCGCTCCAAAATGCATCCTATGCGGGCACGTCCTTGGGCCCACCCCCACACGAAGGGCGTGCGGAAAGAGGGGGTACGTGGAAAGACTGAAAGGCACAGTGAAGTGGTTTAATAATGCCAAGGGCTACGGGTTCATCGGCCGCGCCGACGGTCCCGATGTTTTCGTGCATTACAGCGCAATAAGTTCCGAAGGCTACAAGAGCCTGCAGGAAGGCGACGCGGTCGAGTTCGAAATCACCGAAGGCGCCAAGGGACCGCAGGCTGCGAACGTCACCAAGAGCGCCTAAGCCGCCGCTCTGTGTCTTGCGCAACCAGCTTCTTCCTCTGGAGAGTGTCTATGACCGGAGTGGGATTGGTCGACGCGTTCGCAGCAGTTTGGCACGAACATTTTCCAGCGATTCGCGGCTTGGAAATTGCCGTCCCGCTTGCTTTTCTATTGAACCCTGCCATCATTCTTTACCTGCGATGGCGGCACAAGGCCGAAAAAATTCAGAAAGCCATGGGCAAACCGGCTTGGATCATGTCTTCCCTTGAACGGGTCCTTTATATCTGGGCCGTCATGTTTAAGGAATACCACCTCATCGCCGGTTGGCTTGTCCTGAAGGCCTTCTCTGAGTGGATGGCAGCGAACGAGGCAAGAGCCATGAGGGGAGTCGAGAAGAAGCAGCGGATCTATGACATCTATCTCGAAGGCAACGCCCTCTCCATCATAGTTGGATTGCTCTGCGGATCGTTGGGCAAGTGGGTTGAGCTGTCATATGCCCGCTACTGGGGCTTCGGTTTACTCGTGAAAACTAGCTGCATTCTTTGGATATGGAATTAGTCTGATTTAATCTATGGACTGTGGACAACAAATCCATCGCCACCGTTTTGTATGAAACTGCCGACCTGCTCGAAATTGACGGCCAGGACTCTTTTCGCATCCGCTCCTACCGTAACGCGGCCCAGGCCATCGAGAATCTGACCGACCAGATCAGGGACATCATCGGCGAACCCAAGAAAGTGCTCGCCATTCCCGGCGTCGGCAAAGGCATGCTCGTCAATCTGCAGGAACTTTTCAAAGAAGGCCGCCTGACGGTGCAAGCCGACCTGCTCAAGAAATATCACCCGTCGATGCTTCAGTTATTAAAAATCCAGGGCCTGGGACCGAAGACGATCGCTCTAATCTGGAGCGCCTACCAGGTCTCGGATGTCGATGGCGTGGAAAAACTGGCACGTGAAGGGAAAATTCGCGAACTGCCGCGCATGGGCGAGAAGCACGAGCAAAAGCTGCTGAAGGCGATCGAAGACTACCGGCGTATTTCAGGTCGATTCCTCATCGATGCCGCCGAGACCGAAGCCAAAAAGCTCACCGACTATCTTTCAAAGTTTCCCGGCATCGACCGTATCACCCCCGCTGGCTCCCTGCGCCGCGGCCGCGAAACCGTCGGCGATCTCGATATTCTCGTCACCGGTGCTGCCTGCTGCAGTGAAGCCGAGCGCGAGAAAGCCGTCCACTACATCGCGCAATACCCGCCGCTGATGGGCATTCTCGCGCAAGGCGACAATAAGATCAGCTTCCGCCTTCGCAGCGATTTGCAAGTCGATGTTCGCCTGCTCCCTCCCGAGTCCTTCGGCGCCGCCATGCAGTACTTCACCGGATCGAAAGCCCACAACGTTGCCCTGCGCCAGCGCGCTCTCAAACTTGGTTATACCCTCAACGAATACAGCCTCGCCGATCTCAAGACCGAAAAGCCGGTCGCCGGCAGGACCGAAGAAGAAATTTACGCCAAGCTGAACCTCGACTACATTCCTCCCGAGCTGCGCGAGAACCTGGGCGAGATCGACGCAGCCGAAAAACATACCCTGCCCACTTTAATCACTCTCGAAGACCTTCAGGGCGACGTGCACATGCATACCGTCGAAACCGACGGCCGCAATACCATCGAAGAAATGGCTGAAGCGGCCAAGGCCCGCGGCCACAAATACATGGCGATCACCGACCACTCGAAAAATCTTGCCTTCGCCAACGGACTCGACGACACGCGTGCGCTTGCTCACATCCAGAAAATCCGCGAGGCAAATAAAAACATCGAAGGCATCACCATTTTCGCTGGAATCGAAGTGGATATCCTCGCTGATGGCGACCTCGATCTTTCCGACGACGTGCTCGCGCAGATGGATGTCGTGATCGCCAGCGTCCACTCCGTTTTCAATCAGGAACCGGCGAAGATGACAGAGCGCCTGCTCAAAGCCGTCGCCAATCCCAACACTTCACTCATCGGCCATCCCACCGGCCGTCTTCAACTTAGGCGGGACGCCTACCAATTCGACATGGACGCGGTCCTCGCTGCGGCGGCAAAACACAAAGTCGCGATGGAACTGAACTCCTATCCCGACCGCCTCGATCTCAACGACGTGCACCTGCGCCAGGCCAAACAACGCGGCGTGAAGATCATCATCAACACCGACTCCCACCACACCTCGCATCTCGATAAAATCCGCTATGGCGTTCTTCAAGCCCGCCGCGCGTGGCTGACCAAAGATGACGTCCTGAATACTCTGCCCGCGCAGAGGTTTTCCAAGGCGATGAAGCATGAGTGGAATGCATAAAAACCCCGCGCAATTTGCTTTGAAGGGCGCGGGATCAGCTGCTGAATTGGAGAGTAGAATCGAAGAGCGCAAAAACTTACATGCCTGACCCCATCCCCAACCCTGATCCCGCTCCTCAATCAGTTCCACCTGCTCCTGCTGCTTCCACGCCGCCTGCCGCACAACGTGGCCCCACCATAAACATTGGTCGCGAATTCGGCACCGCCCAGCGCAAGCTGCCACCGGCAAAGATTCTTCTGGCGGCGATGGGTGGAGTGCTTGTTATCGCAGGCATCGCGTCGTTTCTTCAGCGCGCCAAGCCGCAAGCCGCCGGATCGCTTGACAACATAACTGCAGTCGAGATCCCCGGCCAAACCTCCGTCCTAGTCGCACTCACCTTTTCTCTGCGCAACCCCGGCAAGAAATCGCTGTGGGTACACAACATTGCGGGAAAACTCGTAACTCCCAGCGGAGAACTGACGGCCGACGCCGTCTCAGCCGTCGATTTCGGGCGCTACTATCAGGCTTTTCCCTCGCTGGCGGCAAACACCCAACCGGCCCTCTCTCCCGAGGACAAGCTCCAGCCCGGCGAGGAAATCAAACGCACGGTGATTGTTAGCTTTCCGCTTAGCCTCGAATCATTCAACCAGCGCAAGTCTGTGAGTGTCGTCATTCAGCCCTATGACCAACCGCTACCGGTGACGTTAACTCGCTAGCGCGAATCATCGCTCCCCCCGTCGCCGTCAATTCGCAGAACAGCGCCGGAATGTGTTAAAGCTATCGCATGAGATTTCTCGGAATCACCGCCTTCAGCCAGCGCGTGCCTGCGGCCAAAATGCTGCTTCTCGCATTCCTTCTCGTCGTCATCTGCTCTGCGGCCGCGTCTTCGCCTGCGTCCCCCGGAAAATACTTCGTCTATGTCGGCACTTACACCGCCGAAAGCAGCACCAGTAAAGGCATCTACGCTTATCGTTACGACCCCCACGGTTCGACGCTGACGCCCCTTGGCTTGGTCGCGGAAACCACAAATCCATCATTCCTCGCCGTTCATCCCAACCATCGCTTCCTTTACGCGGTCAATGAGACCGGCGACTACAAAGGCCAGAAGAGCGGAGCTGTCACCGCCTTCTCCATCGACCACGTGACCGGAAAATTGACGCAGCTAAATCAAGTCGCGTCAGGCGGCGCTGATCCCTGTTACATCACCGTCGATAACACTGGCAAGTATGTTTTGGTAGCGAACTACACCGGCGGAAGCATTGCCGCGTTTCCTGTGCTGGCCGATGGCAGGCTCGGCGAGGCCTCGGCTTTCATCCAGCACACCGGCCACGGCACGAATCCGAAGCGCCAGGAAGGACCCCACGCGCACTCCATCGACTTATCGTCCGACAACAGCTTCGCCATCGTCGACGATCTCGGCCTCGACGAAACTCTTGTCTACAAATTTGACAGCGCCAAGGGCTCGCTCACTCTGAACGATCCGCCGTTTGCCCAAGCTGCAGCCGGAGCCGGTCCGCGCCATTTCGCGTTTCATCCCAATGGAAAATTTGGCTATGTCCTCGACGAAATGGGATCGACGGTTTCGGCGTTCAGCTACGATGGCGCAGGAGGCGACCTGCATCCACTGCAAACGATCTCATCCTTACCCAAGGGTTTTACTGGACACAATGACGCCGCCGAAATCGAAGTGCATCCTTCCGGAAAATTTCTTTACGCCTCTAACCGCGGCCACGACAGCATTGCCCTCTTCTCCATCGATCCGAACAAGGGAACCCTGAAGCTGATCGAATACGTCCCCACCAAAGGCGCGAGTCCGCGGAATTTTGCGATTGATCCTACAGGGAAATTGATCTTTGCCGAAAACGAAAAGTCAGACAACATTGTGCTGTTCCGCATCAACCCACAATCCGGCCGGCTGACGCCGACCGGAAAGGTGTTGGATATCTCTCAGCCGGTCTGCGTGAAATTTGTGCCGATCGATTGAGTGCCCCGGCCGGGAAAAGCCCTCCGTTCAATTGGCCGTCACCGGAGTAGGCGCACCCTTTGGCGTGCTCAGATATCCTGTGGCTTTATTCTTGTCGACCGTCCAAACCACCAACTCAAACAGCAAGTGATCACGCCCCGCATAGAACTGGATGGGTTCCGCAACGGTTCGGTCTCTCTTCTCGATGGTCTTATCGTCGGCGGTCACATTCACCGTAAATTTCCCGTGTTTGCTGTCCGCTTTCTTAAGCTGCAGGCTCACAGTCGCGACCGGTTGCGGCTTTGCTCCACGCAACAACGTGAATTCGTAATAGTTTCGATCGCCCTTGTGCTTAAGAACTTCCAGGTCGCCGCGCGTGTTAGCAATCAATCCGCTCTGCACCCCGAGGTCGCCCACGGCACTCTGCAGCTTCGCCTTCGTCGCTTCCAGATCGGCCTTGGCTGAAGCCACGTCAGTCTTCACTCCGCCAACGTCAGTCTTCACCCCAGCCACTTCCCCACTCACCTGGCCGATTTGTTCTTTCGACGCTTTCTCTTCACTCTCTAGACGCGATTCAGCAGCCCTCTGTTGCGCTTGCAGTTCGGCGGCGCGCTGTGACAATTCTTTCTTGGTCATGCCGAGCTTCTGCCCTAGCGTCTCCTCCTGCGCTTCGGCGGACTGCATGCGCTTCTGCAACTCCGCAACCTGCGCCTGACTATTGCCCAAGTCAGCCGTCAGCTTCTCGACTTTCTGCTGCGTGTTCACATAGCCATAAACGGCCGCCGCGACAAAGGCAATCGCCACGAAAACCAAAATCCACTTGCCCGTGTTTGACTCATGCTCCACTTGTACGAGTTCGCCTTCATCCGGCATAGCCCCTCCCAGAGTTTGACCACGATTTGATTGTTGGATTCCTTACAATTGTTGTAGCACAAGGCATGAAGTGTCAATTAGCTCGCAGGATGCGGACGAGGTTAAAACCTACTCATGCAGATTTATCGGCGCAGTGCCAGCGCTTCCTGCAAGCCTGGGTCGAGATTGCGGCGGATGGCTCCTGCTTCGCTTCCTACGCGTTTTTCGGCTTGTCCGGTGGCGTCGGCCAACAATTTCCGCTGCGATGCGTCCGGAATAGAATCCTCGAGACTTTCGGCCTTCACCAGGCACGCATAAACCAGCCTGGCCGGGAACTGCGCGTGGTCGAGGAAACGTCCGTAGGCAAACCAGTCTTCGGCGCTCGATGTCCGGTCACCGATCGCATCATCCAACTGGAGCGCGTGCTGATACAGTCTCAGAGCATCGCCCACTCGACCTGCCTCGGCCTTCAGCGCCGCTTCATTCACGTTGGCAATGCTCTCCAATTTGCTCTGCTTTGTCTCGGCGGCAATCTTCGTTGCCAACTGATAGGACTGCACCGCCTCCTCAGATTGGGACGCGCGCTCCTGACAGTCCGCCATGCGCAGCACAATCGCAATCGTCTTTTCCGCCTCCGGACGCTTTGCCAACGGCTGCTGCGCGATTATGTTCAGAGCCATTTTGTATTGCGTAGCCGCAATTTGCGCCTTGCCTTCATGATCGAGTTCGTTTGCCAGATAAAGATGCGCGAGCAGTTGCGCGGGATCGACTGCAATCGCGCGCTTCCAACTCTCGACCGCTTGATCGGTGTACCCCTCGCGTAGCGCTAAAAGGCCGCGGTCCACGAGAAGATTTGCATCCCGAGGCGAATAGTGCAAAGACGATTCCGTCAGGTCGTATGCCTCATCGAACCGCTTCTGCTCAACCAGAAAGTGCAATAATTCCTGCCGCGGCGCGGGGTCGGCTGGATTCGATTGCATCGCCTTTCTCCACGCCGCCTCCGCTTGCCCGGGATGACCATCCTCCATCTCACGATGGCCCAGTCGCGTCTGCAATGAACTATCAAACGAGTCGAGCACCGCCGCCCGCTGGAGATCGCGCGCATTCTCGGACCGCAATGCCAGGTAGTAGCGCGTCTGATCGATCGTCCCCCAAGCCAAAAGTAGAAGCACCGCACCCATTCGCACCAGGCGAGCACCCAGCGCACTTCCCGAAAACCATCCCCATATCTCGGCTAACCGTCCTCCTGCGCCAGACGCGGCGTTCGCCAGGCGCACTTTCGAATTCAGCAACAGCGCCGCGATGCGGCCATCACGTAGCTTCCAGATTGCACCGTCGAGAATGAAGTGATGCAGGTTCACCAGCGCCGTAAAGATTAGAAAGCTCGCGGTGAAATCGTGATGGAAAACGCGACTCGCCAGCCACGGCCCGGGAACAAACAGAGCAATTCCTCCCGCAATCAGCACCGCAAAATAAGTCCATGGACGCCAGCTTCGACCCCGCTCTTCGCCGGCCTCACGCCGCGCGTAATAACTCGTAATCCAGAGATACTGCGCCGAGTGCATCACGGCCAGCACGCCTGAACTGTAGCGGCTTTGTGGAATTTCCCATCCTTTGATGAGCGCCATCACCGTGGGCAGCAAGAACCACAAAAACTGTGACGAAAATAGCGTGAGGCACGGAATCATCTTTCGCCATTCGGTGGCTCGCAGAAGCCTCGTCAACCCATAGCCGGAGAGCGCAAGAAAAAAAATCCCAAGGGCGATCTGCCCCCAACGACCCGCCGTCGCGGGGATTCCCAATGAAATAAATAGCGGATCGGACGAAGACCCGGTGTGGAATCCGAGAAAAAGGATGAGATAGGAAACGATGAACGCGCCATAAAGCACACGCCGTTCAGCCTGCGTCAGATTTGCACCGGCGCGCCGAGCGAACATCATGAACAGTCCGTAGTTTTGACCGCTGTAATGCCACGGACTCCAAGTGAGGTAAAGCGTGAAGATGAACGGAAGAACACCCAGCCAAAAATGTGAAAGCAATCCAGTCAGCAGGAGCAGGCCAGTCGTATAAACGGTGAAAATTCGATACTTCCGGAAATCTTCGATGCGATGGTAGGCCCGATAAATCGTAGCCATGTAATGCGGATAGTTGAAAAGAAGCGCCAGCGCATAAAACACGACGGACCAGGTGCGAGTGCTGGAAGCGATTGCAAAATACGAAATCAGCAATAGAGGGGCCGACCACGCACCGCAGCCCACCACCAGATCGAGGGCTGGACCATAGATCCAGACCGATGGTGCCGCGGCACTACTCGATTTTTCCTGGCTCGACCTCGTCATAGCTCTCGCCAAAAATCCTGCAAACTGCCCGAATTATAGGTGGCTGAAGCCGCAGATCGTATAACAAGAGGTATGCGTCCTCGGTCACGAAAGTAACAAGGCAGTACTCGGAGCGGCCGAATCGCCCTTGAAATCCTCGCCCCAGCACAGTCAAAGAGGAATCGCTCTTTTACAATGCGGAAATGAAGAATTGGGACGTGATCGTAATCGGCGGCGGAATTATCGGCCTTTCGCTCTCGATCGAGCTCCGCAAGAAAGGTGCGAGCGTTCTGGTCATCGATCGCGGCGAGCCGGGACGCGAAGCCTCCCACGCCGCGGGCGGAATGCTCGTCGATTGCGGATTGGAGACTCCCCCAGCCCTGCGACCGCTAGCGACCGCCAGCACGCGCATGTACCCCGAATTTGCCCAGGAGTTAGAAGTTGAATCAGACACGAAAGTCGATCTGCGCGATCAGGGTACGATTCTGTTTCCTCCCGCTGAACATGCGACCCCTTCAGCATTTCCAGCCTTGACTCCCGCACAATTAACCGAGCTGGAACCCGCGCTCTCCGGCTTAAATCATCCAGCATTTTTCTTGAAGGAACGCAGTGTCGACCCGAGAGCGCTTACTGCAGCGGCCATCAAGACCGCAAAGAATCGTGGCGTGGATTTTTCTTCAGGTGATTCCGTGACCGCAGTTAACCTGTCAGATGGACATGTCACAGGAGTGACCACAAACAAGACATCTTTTCTAACATCCAAAGTCGTGAACTGCGCCGGGGCATGGTCGGGTCAGGTCGGTCCGGTCGCCTTCCCCACGCGCCCAGTCAAAGGTCAGATTCTTTGCCTTGTTATGCCGTTGCGTATGCTGCTGAAACATGTCATCCGCTCCCCTCAGGTCTATCTCATTCCGCGCAGCGATGGCCGCCTGCTCGTGGGTGCGACCGTCGAAGAGGCCGGGTTCGACAAGCGCACCGATGCATCCACCATTCAGCGTCTGCATCAAGCCGCCATCGCCTTGGTCCCGAAACTACTCGACGCACAAATTCACGACGCTTGGGCTGGCCTGCGTCCCGGAACGCCTGACGCCTTGCCGATTCTCGGCGCAACCGAAACTCCCGGCTACTACGTTGCTACCGGCCATTTTCGCGACGGCATTCTCCTCGCACCCATCACTGCACAAGTCATGGCCGAAGTAATTACCGGAACCCAATGCAACTATGACCTCACACCATTCTCGCCACGGCGGTTCTCGCCATAAGCGAGTGGAACTTTTGCGCGTCGGGATTCGTTCCTCCACTGGGCTTACAATCGCGGCTCAGGATTCGCGGAGGATTTTTGAAACTGGTGATCGACAGCGTTAGCAAGCAGTATGGCCGTGGCCCTTGGGCGTTACGTGACTTTACTCTCGAGATCGACACTGGTGTGCTGGGCCTGCTTGGACCAAACGGCGCCGGCAAGACGACTCTGATGAGTATCCTCGCCACAATCACTCGCAGCACCCAGGGTCGAATTACTTGGAATGGAGTTGATGTTGCCGCGAATCCTGACGCGCTGCGCACAGTCCTCGGATACCTTCCTCAGGATTTCGGCGTTTATCCCAATCTCAATGCGGTTGAGTTTCTCGAATATCTGGCTGCAGTCAAAGGCCTGGATGCCGCAGCATCCCGCCGTCGCATCGATGAGCTTCTGAATTTGGTGAATCTCACCGACGTGCGCAAGCGGCCGCTGGGCGGCTACTCCGGAGGCATGAAACAGCGCGTTGGAATTGCGCAGGCTCTTCTCAATGATCCTCGGTTGCTCATTGTGGATGAACCCACCGCCGGCCTCGACCCCGAAGAGCGCGTGCGCTTCCGCAACTTGCTCTCGGAACTTTCCGGTGAACGTATCGTCATTCTTTCGACCCACATCGTTTCAGACATTGAAGCGACCGCTACCGACATCGCCCTGATTTCACAGGGCGCGCTCGTCATGCATGCTTCGCCCGAAGATCTTCTGCGCGAAGTGGAAGGCAAGGTGTGGGAGTGGGTTTTGCCAAGCACCGATCTGAACGCCGCCCGCCAACGCTATCTGATCGGCAATACAACCCGGCGCAGCGACGGCACGCATGCCCGGGTTCTCGCGGACACTCCGCCGCCGGGAGCTCAGCCCGTCCCGCCGACGCTCGAAGATGCCTACATGTTCTGCCTGTCCCGTCACCGCGCTGGAGCCGCGGCGTGAGCTATACTCGCGTGCTTTATCACATGGCTCGCGCCGATTTTCTCGAGCGCGTTCGTCGCTATAGTTTCTTGCTGACCCTCGCCGGTACCCTGTATCTGGCGTATGCCGTTGCCACGGAAAAAATGTGGATCCTCGTCGGCAACGAATACCGTGGGGTCTACAACTCGGCGTGGATCGGCATGCTGATGACGATTTGTTGTTCCACGTGGCTGTCTCTGGTTGGCTTTTACATTGTCAAGAATTCGATTCGACGCGACTCCGACACTCGGGTGGGCCAAATTCTCGCTGCGACCCCCATGCCCAAGGCGATCTATACGCTCGCGAAAACGCTCAGCAATTTTGCGGTGCTGGCATGTATGGTTCTGGTCCTCATGTTGGCTGCGTTGGCCATGCAATTCTTGCGCACGGAGGCTCGGCCCATTTCTCTGTGGCAGCTCTGGTCGCCGTTTGTCTTGGTTGCGCTGCCGGCAATGCTGCTCACCGCCAGCCTCGTCCTTCTGTTCGAAACTTTGCCTGTCCTGCGCAGCGGCGTCGGAAACGTTCTTTATTTTTTTCTCTGGATAGCATTGCTGGCTATGGGCGGCACCGGCACTTGGGACGATCCTTCCGGACTTCGACTGCTCTATCGCAGCACGCGCGCGGCTTTACATGTAGCTGATTCGAACAACCCCTCCGATTTTCAATTCAGCTTGACCATCGGCGGCACACACGCCGCTCGCACTTTTATCTGGAGCGGCATCGACTGGACTCCTCCACTCCTGCTGAACCGTTTGCTCTGGGTAACTGCGGCTGCCGGGCTCGCGATTCTCGCCTCCGTCTTCTTTACCCGCTTCGACCCTGCAAAAGAATGGTTCCGGCGGCGCGCGCGGTCTCTTGCAACCTCGCCCGCGCTGGCTATTTCAGAGGAGACTACACCCACGTCTTCTCCCGTGGTCGCAATCACCTCAACTCACTTGACCCCGATGTTGCGAACCTCAGCCCGGCAACGCTTTCCGCAACTTGTAGTCTCCGAGCTTCGCTTGATGCTCAAGGGTCAACCCTGGTGGTGGTACGTAGTGGCTTGCGGATTGCTCATCGCCGAACTGACAGCCCCTCTATCCGCCGCGCGCCAGGGAGTCCTGCTCGCCGCCTGGATCTGGCCGATCTTGTTATGGTCGCAAATGGGCTGTCGCGAAACTCGTCACGCTACCACGGCGCTGCTGTTCTCCTCTGAGCGCGCCCTCACTCGCCAACTACCGGCACTTTGGGCCGCGGGTGTTTTGGTCACGGCCTTGACTGGCGCAGGCATCGGCATTCGACTCCTGCTCATCGCAGACTGGCAAAGCCTCGCGGCCTGGATCGCTGCAGTCTTGTTCATCCCCAGCCTCGCCTTGGCACTCGGCATCTGGAGCGGCAGCAGTATTCCCTTCGAGGCTTTGTACACCGTTTGGTGGTATGTCGGGCCAGGACATCAACTTTCCGGCCTCGACTTCATGGGAACGACTCTTGCATCGGCCCGTCCACAATCTTTCGCGTTCGCGACCGCAATCCTTCTCGCCTTGTCCTATTGGAGACGCCGCACTCACCTCGGATACGCGTGAGTTATACTGGACCGTTTCCGCAAACGCAGCAGTCCACACTGTTGCCTCCCCGCATCAGAAAGGAATGTGCCATGGCTTCCCCCGCAGTCGATTTTGCCCGCAATAATCAGCAGCGCTTTCTTGGCGAACTGAAAGACCTCCTCCGCATCCCGAGCGTCAGCACTCTTGACGAACACAAATCCGACGTTCAGAAAGCTGCCGACTTTGTGGCCAATGAACTCCGCCGCATCGGCATGGAGAATGTCGAAGTCATCCCCACAAAAGGCCATCCCCTCATTTACGCCGATTGGCTGCACGCCCCGGGCAAGCCCACCGCGCTCTGCTATGCGCACTACGATGTGCAGCCGCCCGACCCGCTCGACGAATGGCACACTCCGCCCTTCGAGCCCACGGAGCGCAACAACAACATCTATGCTCGCGGCGCAGTCGACGACAAGGGCCAACTCTGGATGGAAGTAAAAGCTCTCGAATCGCTGCTGAAGTCCGGCAACGGCAAACTTCCCATCAACGTGAAAGTAATTTTCGAAGGCGAAGAAGAAGTTGGCGGCGAGTCGATCACCGAATACGTGCACAAACAGAAGTCGAAGTTAAAAGCTGATTTCGCTCTCGTCTGCGACACCGAACTTTTCGCTCCCAACCTTCCCACGTTGTGTGTAGGCCTGCGCGGTTTGGTCTACACCGAAATCGAAGCTGCAGGCGCCAAGATCGACCTGCACTCGGGCATCTATGGCGGGGCCGCGCCCAACCCCTTCTTCGCTCTCATCGAAATCATCAGCAAGCTGAAAGACGCGAAAGGAAAAATTTTGATCCCGGGCTTCTACAAAGGCGTGAAGGCGCCCAGCAAAGACGAACTCAAAGCCTGGAAGCGCCTGCCCTTCAACGAAGAGCATTACCGCAAAACCGAAGTCGGTTCGAAAGTTCTCACCGGCGAGCCCGGCTATTCGGTTCTCTATCGCACCTGGGCGCGGCCAACGCTTGAAGTCCACGGCATGCCCGGAGGTTTCATCGCCGCCGGCGCCAAGACCGTAATCCCCGCAAAAGCCGCGGCTAAAGTCTCCATGCGCCTTGTCCCCAACCAGGATCCCGACGACATCCTCAAGCGCTACACCAATTTCGTAAAAAAGCTAACGCCCAAAGGCATCGAGACAAAAATCAAGGTGTGGAGTAAAGGCCCGGCCTCCGTCGTCGGCACCGACAATCCTTACATCAAAGCCGCCACGGAAGCGTTGCACGATACCTTCAAGAAAGAAACGGTATTCATTCGCAGCGGCGGATCGATTCCCATCGTCAACGATATCTATCAGGCTTTGAAAATCCCGAGTGTCATGATGGGCTTCGGCCTGCCCGACGACAACCTGCACGCCCCCAACGAAAAATTCCACATCCCGAATTTTCACCACGGGATTGAGACGATTTGTTTGTTCTTCGAAAAGCTGGGAGAAAAGTAAGGCGGAAGAAGATCGGCAAGAACCATGTAGGGACAGCCGCGCTCGGCTGTCCGCCGAGCGCAGCGAGGCCCGCGTGCGAACCGAAACTTATTCCGCCGCTCGCAGTCCAATCCGAGCGGCACTGTTCAGTACAACTAAAATCGCCAGCCTGTCGATCCGTGGGGAGTGCAAGAAACTGCACCACCGTCGATTTTCCAAAAAATCACCGCTGCTCGCATCAGTGCTGCCAAGACCTGTGATATATTTCCGCCACGGTCGTCCTCCCCGGCCTGTCGTCGTGTACCCTTAGGTCATGACTAGGCCTACGAATTCTCCATCCCACTCGCTTTTATTAAGGAGATCATTCATGCAACGCCTCAAACATTTCATCGCTCTGAGCGCGATCTTTGCGATCTGGACTGTGATCTTGTGCATGACCGGCATGTCCGCGTCGGCCCAGCAATTAAAAGTCTTGGGTAGCTTCAACAACAAGAACGGCGCCAATCCCTATGCCGGCCTAGTTTCCGACGCCGCTGGCAATCTCTACGGCACCACCTGCTGCGGAGGCACTTACAACTACGGCACCGTCTTCGAATTGTCGCCGAGGGTGGGCGGCGGCTGGGCCGAGAAGATACTGCACAGTTTCAACGACAACGGCAAGGACGGTTATGGCCCCGCAGGCAACCTCATCTTCGATTCCGCGGGCAATCTTTATGGCACCGCATCCGGCGGCACTGGCCTGTGCAAGCAGGAAACCTACGTGATCGGTTGCGGCATGATTTTCGAACTAATGTCCCAGCCCGATGGCAGTTGGAAGGAGAAAGTTCTGCATAACTTCTTCAATAGGGGCGAACAGGGGCTGGATCCCACCGGCGGCCTAGTCTTCGACTCCGTTGGCAATCTCTATGGCACCACAACCTACAGCGGCGTCCCCGACGGCGGCGGGACAGTCTACGAATTGTCCCCCACTGCGGGCGGCGACTGGACCTTCGCGGTACTCTATTACTTTGCCACAGGGAATCCCGCAGGGAGTCTCATTCTCGATGCCCAAGGCAATCTTTACGGCACCGCGAACTATGCCGGCACTTACCTTTACGGGATGGCATACGAGCTGTCGCCCTCAGCTGGCGGCACGTGGACCGAGACAGTGCTCCACAGCTTCGATCAAAACCAAGCCGGTACCGACGGTGCCTGTCCGTGCTCCAGCCTGATCTTCGATTCTGCCGGAAACCTCTTCGGCACCACAGTCCGGGGCGGTATCAACGACACCGGCGACGGCACGGTTTTCGAACTGTCCCCCGCTGGCGGAAGCTGGACCGAAACCATTATCCACAATTTCGATTGCCATACCGACGGTTGCGCTCCAAACGCCGGCCTGGTCTTCGACGCCGCTGGAAATTTCCATGGCACCACCACCAACGGCGGCGCCGGATCTTGCCCATACGGCAACGGCTGCGGAACGGTTTTCGAGTTGTCGCCCCAAACCGGCGGCACTTGGACCGAGACCGCGCTCCACAGCTTCGGGACAGGTGCCTACGGAGCCATTCCATTCTCTAACCTGATTCTCGATGCCGCCGGCAATCTCTACGGCACAACTTCCAAAGGAGGTTCCAGCAAGGACGGTACCGTCTTTGAAATTACGCCTTAATCAGAGTCGCTCCTCCTGACTGGACGATTACGCGTCGCTTTGCGCGAGCTAGAACAAGCGCGAACTGCGGACGAATCAACCGCATCCACCAGTCGGGACATTGCTTGTCTGCTGAGACTAGAATACGGACCCATGCTCGAAATTCTCATACGGTTAACACGCCTGGACAATATTGACTTGGGTCGATTCTTCGTTGCTTCGTCTCCACGATTGCGTTAGCCTTATCTTGCTCTCGCGCTTCTCCCGCCTCTTCTTCTCCTAATCCCGTAAACTGCATAACTGCTGCAATGCTTGTGCAACCCAACGCGGTCGGTCGTAAGGTCATACAATATATAGTGTTATATTGCTTGACCCCGCCCCGTTTTCACCGTTACAGTAGCTCTAATTTGTGCCAGCCCCCAGCCGGGCAATCAAGCATCAATCGGAGCCTGCATCGTTTTCGGCGACGAGGTATCAGCCTAGTAAACAGCTCGGCAAATAGCAGAACCGGCCACTGGTCATTGATCAATGACCACTGACCACTGTTTCTCCCAAGGAGTCAACGTTGCTTAAACTGAAGCGCCTTCAGATTCTCGGCTTCAAATCGTTCTGCGACCGCACCGATCTCAAGTTTCACGGGGATGGCATTGCCGCCATCATCGGCCCCAACGGCTGCGGCAAATCCAATATTGCCGACGCCATCTCCTGGGTGCTGGGCGAGCAGTCCGCCAAAACCCTGCGCGGCTCTCGCATGGAGGATGTGATCTTCGCCGGCACGCGCGACCGCAAGCCCACCGGCATGGCCGAGGTCTCGCTCACCTTGATCGATCCCGAGCAATATCCCGGCACCGATGCCGCCGCGCCTACAGAGATCGACATTCAGGACGATCTGCCCAGCAATGATTCGCCGGGTGAGGAACTGCCAAGCGCCGCCGCGGTCTTGAGCGAAGCTGCCGACATGCCCGACAAAAACTGGGACGAAGCCGCCATCCGCGCCCGCGCTGCCGAAGAGACTGAGCGTGCCGTCGAAGAAGCTCAGCCCGGCCTCACCGAAGAGGTTGAGGTTCCCCGCTCCAAAGTAAATGTAATCTCCATCGCATTTCCGGACGATGAACCGGCGTTCGCTCTGCCCATTCACGCAGTCGCTCCCGTCGTTTCCTCGGCCGCGGTAAGCGGCGCACCGCTCGTCGTGCTCAAGATACGCCGCCGAAAATTTAATCAGCAGCAATTTCGTGCGGGAGAAATCGTAGTCACGCGCCGCCTGTTCCGCTCGGGTGACAGCGAATATCTTCTCAACGGCAAACTTTGCCGCCTGCGTGACATTCAGGAACTCTTCATGGGCACCGGTCTCGGCCCGGAGACCTACGCTCTCATCGAACAGGGACGCATCGGCCAGATCCTCAGCAGCCGTCCCACCGATCGCCGGGCGATTCTCGAGGAGGCAGCCGGCATCACAAAATTCAAAACCAAGAAGCGCCTCGCCGAAGCTCGCCTGGAAGACGCCAAACTGAACCTCTCGCGCGTGAACGATATTTTCGACGAGGTCACGCGCCAGATGAATTCACTAAAGCGCCAGGCCTCGAAGGCCGAGCGGTACGCCAAACTTCGCGACGAGATGCGCGCCCAACTGCGCATCGTGCTGGCCAGCAAGTTCGCCGCTATCGAGCAGGAGAGCACCGAACTTGACGCCCAACTCAACGCGCTCGCCGAGGACATGCAGCACCGCACCGAAGTCGTCCAGCAACTGGAATCGGAACACAACGAAGGCACCGAGCGCGGGTATGCAATCGAAACGGAGCTGCGCGAGAATCGCGACCGCCTGAGCCAGATCGATCTGGAGATCGATCGCGCCCGCGCACGCCGCCAACACAACGACGAACGCTGCGCCGAACTTGTTGTCCGCATCGCCTCAGCCGAAGCCGAATTCGCCCAGGCCCGTCATCGACTGACTTCGCTGGAGGCCGAGCGCGACTCCAACCGCCAGATGCTCGAATCCGCCGCTGCCGATCTCGCTGCGGCACAGCATGAACTTGCTCTCTCTCAGCAGGAAGCCGCCGCGGCCACCGCCGCCCTCGCTGAACTCGAACACCAGCAGGAAGAATCCCGCGTCGCTATTTTCGACACGGTTTCGTCGGCGTCGCGCTTGCGCAATCAATTGGCTCAAGCCGAAGAGCGCCTCGCCGGAGCGGACCGCGAAGCACAGCGTTTGCAGGCCGAAATCGCCAATGCCAATCTTCAAGTGGAAACGTTCGGCGGCCAGCGCGGACAACTCGCCCTCGAATTCGAAAACGTGACCCAGCGTGTCACCGGGATCGCCGAAGAAATCAGTCAGCTTCGTCGCCTCATCGAATCCAAGCGCCTCGATGAGACCAGTGCCAAGACTCATCTCGATCTTCTTCGCGCCGAATTCGCAACAGCTCTCGGCCGGAAAGGCTCGCTCGAAGCCGTGATCGCGGAACATGGATACTCCACCGAATCCGTCCGTCGTCTTTTCCAATCAGGAGTGATGCAGAGCGGCCTCGCGCCGGTCGGTGTCCTCGCCGATTTTCTCGAGGTCGAGCCCCGCTTCGAGCGCGTGGTCGAGGACTTCCTGCGCGACGAACTCAACTACATCGTTGTCAAATCCTGGGACGCTGCCGACGAAGGACTTCGCCTGCTGCGCAGCGATGTCGACGGCCGGGCAACTTTCCTGGTTCATCCCGAAGACTCGCAGGCCAAGTTTTCCTTCATCCTCGACGAAGCCGCGCACTGCGCGCCGCCCACAGCTTCCATCGTTCCGCTGAAGAATACGATTCGTGTTCTGGATGGCTTCGGCAAATCGCTGGAAGTGATTCTCCCCAAACTTCGCGATGGCTACATCGTTCCCGGCTCCGACACCGCGCGCGGCCTCGCGCTGGAAAATCCCGACGCCTTCTTTCTCTCGCAATCGGGAGAATGTTTTCACAACGTTACGGTCACAGGCGGCAAACAGCGCGCCGAAGGCCCGCTCTCCATGAAGCGTGAACTCCGCGACGTTCTCCGCCAACTCGAAGAACTGGAACGCGCGCTTCGCGAAGAAGAGATGCGGGTGCTCACGCTCGGCCGGGAAATCAAAGACCTTACTTCCCTTCTCGATCGTCTCGATGGAGAAAAGCGCGAGGCCGAGCATCAGTCGATGACCTCCCGCCATATGCTTCAGCAGCTCGATTCGGAGATGTCACGCGTCACCGAACGTATGACCATTGCGCAGGCTGAGTCGCAGCGCCTTGCCGCCGCGCGCAGCGGGCAGGAATCGATCATCGCGGCGCGTCAAGGCGAAATCGCGGCGCTTGAAGAGATTCGCACCCAACTAGAGCACAAGCTTGCAGCCACCCAGGAATCGCTCGCCGGCTTGCGTCAACGTCGCGAAGACACGACCCAGGCCAGTTCGCAGTGCGTGGCTCGCGTCGCAGCCCTCGAAGAGCGGCATCGCTCCGCTGCCACCGTGCTTGTGCGCATCGAATCGCTGTTCAGCGAAATGAGCGAGCGCATGGATGCTCTCGCCTCGCAAATTGAAGCCGCCGCCGCTGAGAAATTGCAGCGCGAGGCCGAGAATGTTCAACTCGAGCGTCAGGCCGCGGATTTTACGGCCGAGCGCAATGCCAGCCAGGCTCGCGAGAGTTTGCTGCAATTCGAGAAAGATCAACTGCGCGCCCGCCTCTCCGAGATCGACGAACTTCTTCGCGGCGCCCGCCAACTGCTCGACCAGGCCCGCGACCGCCGTGGCGAACTTCAGGCCGCTGCCGCCAAGCTCGCAGCCGACGCGATGTACATGGCGGAATCCTGCCTGAACGAACTGGGAATCGAGCGCTCCGCTTTGCTTGCCGACAACACAATCGCGATCGTGACGGGCGAGGAACTCGCCAGCTGTGATCAGTCGTATCGCGAGATGCGCGCCAAACTCGAGGCGATGGGACCGGTGAACATGATGGCGCTCGAAGAGTACCGCGAAACTGCCGAGCGCCACACTTTCCTCGATGCCCAACGCAAGGACCTCATCTCTTCCATCGAGAACACAACCGCGACCATCCGCGAAATTGACGAAGTCTCGCGCCAGAAATTCCGTGAGGCCTTCGACAAGATCAACGAGAATTTCCAGGCTACGTTCAAGAAACTGTTCGGCGGCGGACACGCTTTCATGAAGCTTACCGACGAAGAAAACTCCGCCGAGAGCGGCATCGACGTAGTCGCCTCGCCTCCCGGCAAACGTCTGCAGAGCGTGTTACTCCTCTCCGGAGGCGAAAAGGCGCTCACCGCACTTGCCCTACTGGTGGGTATTTTCCAGTACACGCCCAGCCCGTTCTGCATCCTTGATGAAGTTGACGCGCCGCTCGACGAATCCAACATCGGTCGCTTCACCGAACTGGTGAAGGAAATGAGCATCCAGACGCAGTTCGTCCTGATCACGCACAGCAAGAAGACCATGAGCATCGCGCCCGTGCTCTACGGCGTCACCATGCAGGAACCAGGAGTATCGAAGCTGGTGTCTGTGAGGTTTGGGGCAGCGTAGCAGTTCGGCATTAAGGTATTACCTTAAAAATAGTACCGTTGTAGTCACGGCCACTGCCTCCTTCGATTGTAGTACCGTAGTATGCTCCTGCCTTACCCCGAACCAGGGTCGAATAAGAGTAGAGGCCATCGTTCCCGCCGGCAAAGTCGTGCAGGGTCGTTTCCGTCCAGATTCCGCCGCCTGCCGACGACAGTTCGAAAACTGCGCCGTTGCCATTCAAGCCGCCGTCACCGCTATTGGCCCCGAGGAGGTTTCCTGCGTCGTCGAGTATCACACCTGAGTACGGATTGCATCCGTCGCTGCCGCCAGTCAGCGTGTATAGCAGATTCTCCGTCCATTCCCCACCTTGGATAGAAGGAGGAACGAGTTGAAAAACAACGCCGCAACCATAGCCGCTGCCGACTCCGCTCGCCGGAGGACCAATGGTGGTCATGCCATAGACGTTGCCGGACTGATCGAGCAGCAATTCGCCGACGGGATTTTCGCCCTCTGAAGGCCCGAACGAATGGAGCGTGGTTTCCGTCCATGGTGCTCCCGTTGTTGCCGGAGGAGATAATTCAAAGGCCGTTCCATTTCCATTTAGACCTGACCCTTCCGTAACTCCGTAGAGATTTCCCGTTTTGTCCGAAGTCAGGCCGGGCCACGGCGAGGCACCGTCGCTACCGCCAGTGAAACTGTACAGCTCTTGCTCGATCCAGTGTCCGCTCTGGGAGGCCTCAAGCTTGAAAACCGCTCCCCATCCACGCTCTCCTCCACTAAATGCCGTCCCAAACAATACTCCGCCTTTTCCAAACAATACTCCCCCTTTTAATAACAGCTTGCACTGCGGGTTGCCGCCATCCACCCCTCCGGTGAAGTTGTGCAGGATGGTCTCCGTCCAAGGACTACCTATAATCACTGGTGGTGAAAGCTCAAAAATTGTGCCCACTCCAGCGGGACCTCCTCCAAATGTCGAACCGAATAAATTTCCGGCAGAATCACGGACCAATCCGGCTAGGGGATATCGGCCATCATTTCCTTCACCGAAGCTGTACAGCACGGTTTCCGTCCAGACGTTGCCCGATGCTGGAGGCGACAGTTCATACACTGTGCCGGAGTCTGAGGTTCCACCTCCACTTGTCGTACCATAAAGATTGCCGGAGGTGTCCGAAACTAGATCGCCTTCCGGATTTGCTCCGTCAGGCGTGTTTTTGAAGCGGTAGATCACGCCATATTGTTCTGCCACCGCACTGCCTACCGCTGATAGAACAAAAACGATTGCCACAAACCACAACCCGGTAGTCTTAACAGTTTTTGAGGAAGCTAAGCCTCTCATGAGGAACATTCCTTTACGTCTGATCGCAAGCCATCTAATTGTCAGGGCGGAGGAGACTGAAAAAAATCAAGGTGATGTTACTACCATCGCGGATGATCGGCAAGCTAGTGAGTGAGGGTTACAATCTCCGTCGAGCGGCAAGTCTTCTCTGTCACGTTATCCACTCCCATCCTCAGCTTTTCCACAATGGCATAGTCCGCATCTCTTCTCATCTTCCCACTTCCGCACTCCCCACCATCCCCAACATTCCAGCCCTCAACAGGATACGGTCTAAGCCTCGCCTCACAATCTCTCTCGTTGACAAAAATTCCTGAGGGGCTAAAATACGCCTCGCTCCTTGCCTGTAGAATTTCATCATGACTTCTAATCTTCTTGATCCCGTCCTACTTCAAACCGATTTCCCCGATCTCCAACTTCACGCCAGCGGCAAGGTTCGTGATGTCTACCAGCTCGATTCCGATCGCCTGCTGTTCGTAGCCACCGACCGCATTTCCGCCTTCGACTATGTGCTGGCCACCGGCATCCCGCAGAAGGGCCGTGTTTTAACCCAGATTTCGCTGTTCTGGTTCAACTGCCTTTCCGATGTGGTTCCCAATCATCTGATCACCACGGACGTAAGTCTTTACCCGCAGAATCTGCATAAATATGCGGATCAGTTGCGCGGCCGTTCCATGCTCGTGCGGCGGGCTGAGATGTTTCCCGTCGAGTGCGTCGTGCGCGGCTACATTTCAGGCTCAGCCTGGAAGGAATATCAGGCCACCGGCAAAGTCTGCGGCATCGATCTGCCCACCGGACTCACTGAGTCCCAGGCCTTCCCCGAGCCGATCTTCACCCCCGCCACCAAGGCCGTCACCGGCCACGACGAAAATATTTCGTTTGCGAGGATGTGCGAGATTCTGGGCTCCGAAACCGCCAGCTATCTTCGCGAACTCAGTCTGCGGATTTACAAGAAAGCTGCCGCCCACGCACGCCAGCGCGGCATGATCATCGCCGATACCAAGTTTGAGTTTGGACGCACCGCCAAAGGAATTACTTTGGCTGACGAGGTGCTTACTCCGGATTCCTCCCGCTTCTGGCCCGCCGATAAATACGCGCCGGGCCACTCGCAGGAGTCGTACGACAAGCAGTATGTTCGCGATTATCTGGAAGAGATTCGCTGGAACAAACAGCCGCCCGCACCAGCTTTGCCCGAAAACGTGGCGCGCCGAACCAGCGAAAAGTATCTCGACGCCTATCTCCAGCTCACAGGTCACAAACTGGATGTGTAAGCGCCGAACCCTGCGCGGGTTCTCCCGCGTAGGAGTTATTCGCAGCAAAGGCAGGAGAGCGGCATGACCGCGGCGGATTGGTTGATCGTCGTGGGGGTGCTGCTAAGCATAATATTCGCCGCCATACACGGATTCTTTGCCGAAGTTCTTAGTATGGCGGGTCTCGTGGTTGGGTACATCGTTGCCGCCTGGCAGTATCAGCGCCTCGCGGCATGGTTTACGTCGTTCTTGAAGTCGGAACTATTGTCCCAGGTTCTCGGTTTCCTCGTCATATTTTTTGCGGTTCTAATGCTTTTCAGTATTGCAGGCAGAATCGCGCGCAAGCTGATGAAGGAAGTTGGGCTGAGCGGATTCGATCGCTTTCTGGGAGCTCTGTTGGGGCTGGTGAAGGGGTGCCTGACGGTGGCCGTGGTCCTGATGGGACTGACCGCCTTCACTCCCACTTCACAGATGCTGGAAGATTCGCGATTGGCGCCGTATTTCCTGGTGGTGGGAAGAGCAGCCATTTGGGTAGCGCCGTCGGCGCTTCGCGTGCGGTTCTACGAGGGGTTGGATTTTTTGCATCGCGCCCCCAGGGATCTG
>CAYOVU010000140.1:0-35000 GCA_964407505.1 uncultured Acidobacteriaceae bacterium
CCGCCGGTGCGGGCGGTGAGGGTCTCGATCAGGAGACGCTCGCGGCTGAAAAGGAGCGAGCCGTTGAGTTCGCTCAGACCGCTGGGCAAGCCGGCATAGAGGATGGCACCGTTCTCGACGCGCAGGCGACCGTGCGGCAAAGGCTCATCGAACGTGCCGCCAATAGCCATGTTCATCGAGACAAATCCGGAGGAAGTGAAATCAGGGTCGAAGCTGGAGAGCAGTTTGAGGTCGATGCGACCGTCGGCTGTGAGATCGAGGGTGCGGGGTGCGGAAAGCAACACGGAGCCATGTGCGGTGAAATCGGTTCCCTGCCCGAGCAGATGGAGTTGTTCGATATTGACGGACTCACGCGCGAGAGAGAAGCGAACGGGATCCTGATTGTGAAGGTTAACGTTGTCGACGTCGAGTGAAAGCGCGGAGAGGGTGCCGTCGAGAGTCCATTGCGAAGGGTGACGGAGCGGACCGCGCAGAGCCAGCGTGCCGCCGACTGCGGAGTGACCGGTGAGCTGGCCACGAAAATAGGAGCGCCAGAGGGCGTCGAGATCGAGTTGATCCATTTGAAAAGAAAGCGTGGCGGGGTAGTCTTCGCGCAACTGGACTTTGCCATTGAGAAGTAGCGAGCCGCGCTGCAGATGGGAATTGCCAGTGACATTCAGCTCGTTGCCCTGAGTAACGGCTTGCAAGTCGAGTTCGCCGACGGGTTCGTGATCGAGCGAGAGATTGCGGATGTGGGCCTGCGCGGTGATGGATGGCGCGGCGAAAGTGCCGGAGGCTTTGACCACGAGATCGGCGCGGCCTTCGATAGACAAGCGATTGGAATGAAGCTGGCGGACGCGGGCGAGGTCGAAATTATTTGCCGTGAGATCGAGACGGAACGCGCGAGTCGATGGAGTATATGCGGCGCTGCCTTCGGTGACGGAATCGTCGTGCAAGAGGCGGATGTCGTTGAGGGCAATCTCACCCTGGCCGAGTTGGAAAGTCGAATCGAATCGCTGAATGGTTTCGCCGTAGGCCAACGCGTTGTTGAGATGAATGGTTCCGTGGCCGCGAGGATCGGCAAAAGTTCCGGAAGCTTCGAGGGCAACGTCGGCCTGGCCGGTAACGGGATAGTTGATGCCCGCGAGCGCTTGCAGCTCGCCGAGGTCGGCGTGGAGGATATTGGCGCGAAGGTTGAAATTGCTGTCGCGAGTGAAGTGGCCGTTCATGAGCGTGGAGCTGGCATCGAATTCGGCGGAGGTGTCGTCGCGGCTGAGAGTGGCGGTGCGCAGGGCGACGGCGTCGAAAGAAAGCTGAAGTGCGCCGGAAAGAGAATCCCAGTGAGTGTGGAATGGGCGATTGCCGGCGGTCGCAGGGAGGTTGAAATCAAAATCGTCCCCGGACAAAGTACCGGAAAGTTGAGGAGACGAGAGCGATCCGGTCATGTTGCCATTGAAGGTGGCGCGGCCATTCAGCGTGACGGGAAACATTGCGGGGCCGCGCACGACCGAAATAAACGGGAGCCAATCGGCAACGCTAGTGGTGGAAACGGAGAGGCGAAGCGAGGACTTCGCGGAGAGCGAACCGGAAGCCTGGATGCGGCTAGTGGACGTGGTCAGAGTGAATTGAGGAAGGTCGAGCGTGTCGGTGGCGAAATAATACGTGCCGGTGGCATGACCGGTGAGCGGGAGTTGTGGTGATGCGATGGGATGCGCGGGCGGACTGATGTCGAGGGCGAATTGAACTTCGGCGTCGCGACGAGTTCCCTTCCAACGAGCCTCAACTGAGCCAGAAGTTAATCCGGCGGGATGAAGGCTGCGCAGTTGTTCGGTGCGGGCGCCGAGAGCGGCGACAACTTCATCGGCGGAGAGATCGCGCAGCTTGAGGGCGATTGTTCCGCTTTGGATCATGGTGCTTTGAATGGCTGGCCGCTTGGGCGCAGGCTGCTTCGCGGCGGTTTTCTGGCCGGACTTGTTAAGTGGAGGAGCAGCAGAGATGGTTGCGGTCTCGAAGGTTTTCTTGGCGACGGGCGAGAGTCGCTGATCGGGAGCGAGCCAATGTTGCCACTCGGCATCGCCGGTAAAGCTTCCGTTGAAAATCCTGCCTTGCAGCTTGGAGAGCTTGAATTCCTGATCGGTGACGGAGTAGCCGGTGCTGAGCGCGGCCTTGGAGAAAGCGAGTTGATCGTCCTGCCAAGCAAAATCGCGGAGGGTGAGCAAGCCGGCGGAGGCGAACTGATCGAGCGACCAATCGCCGTGACCCTTTAATTCGAGGATGCCGGAGCGGAGATCGCGGCGGCGGGCGATGGATGCGGCTTCGTTGAGATCGAGTTGAGCATCGTAGGACCCTTGGAGGTGAGGGCGGCGGAAATCGGTGATCTGTCCGTTGCCGGAGAGATGCGAGTGACCGGAATTCCATTTGAGAGAGGTAACTATGGCGGAGTTGGAATTGAGAGTGAATTCCGCGGAGCCAGTCCAAGCGAAGGGGCGGTAATCCCAAAGTTTGGTATCGACGAAGCCGAGTAGAAGGCGGCCATCGTAGCGAGAGCTGAGGAAGGAATAATCCATCTGCAGCGCAGTATCGCGGGCGGCGAAATCGAGAGGGATGGTTTGATCGTCCCAGAAAAGATGGCCGTGACGAAGTTCGAGACGATTGATCGAGAGAGAAAAGAGTTGCTCGACCGTAGCGCCGGGATCAAATGGTGTAGCCGCTTTTCGAGCAGGAAAGTTTGTGGTGCCGTCTGGATAGAAGGCGACGTGGAAGACGGGTTGATCGAGAACAACTTCGTCGAAGGCGAGTTCGGAGCGAAGCAGCGAGCTGATCTTGAGACGGGCGACGATGCGGGAGATGTGAGCGAGCGGAACATCGGTGGCAGACTCGCGGCCATGCACGGTGATCTCGCGGACATCTACCTGAAGACGGAACGGCGTGGTGTGGATGCTACCGATTTCGACGCGGCCCCCGGTGATGCGCTCGACTTCGGCAACCAGGCGGCGACGCACCAGCGACTGAAATGAAGCGGTGTTCATGTAAGCGAACAACGCGAGAGAAGCGAGCAACGCTGCGCCGAAAAAAATGAGCGGGTACTTCCACCTGCGACGACGAGTTGGAACGGCAGAAGTTTCGGCGGTGTCGACGGTCACTGCGAGCTTACTCCGGGATCGTTGGCTCCGGGGTCGTTGGAGGGTGGGGTAATGCCGGGGAGACGAACCTGACTCTCAGAGCGAAGAGTTTGCAGCCAGGAGACGAGCATCTCGCTGACCTTCTGCTCGGTGAGCAGTTCGCGAATCTTTGCGGAAACATCGGCGAGTGCGACTTCGGATGCGCCGGACTGTTTTAACTTTGGAACGAACTGATCGCGATAGTAGGCTTCGACGGATTTGGAATCGATCTGGACGGCTGGACGGAGGCGGGCGTCGACCAGGCGCATCAGGTCGATCTCTTGTTGAACGCGGGCGCGAAGATCTTTTTCGGTGATGTGATAGCCCGCGAGCAGGGACTGCCAGGCATAGTCGGCAGCGGCTTGAGGGTAAAGTTTGCGGGCTTCGGCGATGCGAGAGGTAATTTCAGCTTCGGTGGCGTGACGGAAATCGGCGGACTTCATCTGCTCGCGAAGAAGCTCCTGATCGATGAGGCGATCAAGCGCGGCGCGGCGATCATCGGCGGTGAACTGATCCAAGGCGCGATTGCTGAGAAGAGCTTCGTAGCAGATGGCATCGTCCAAATCGCTTTGAAGGATGAGGCGACCGTTGACAGTGGCGACGATGCGGTCTAGTACTTCAGCGGAGGCGTGAGCCGTGGCGATGGCGAGTGTTAGAACAAGGATGAGCACCAGCGCCAGGAGCGTTTGTGCGACAGCGACGGCTTTGTGGATCGTTTTGCTCATCTAAATTTTGGATCCCAACTCTGAAGTTCCTTTGAATTTCCGTCTGAGTTCCGTTCTGAGATCCCAGTTAAATCTAATTAATTCCAAATCAAAATGGCTGACCGATGCTGAAAAACACGTTGAAGTGTCCCAGGCGCTGCGGGCTGAATGGCGCAGTGGGGGCTTGTGCCGTGCTCAGGGTGTAGCCGATCAGATAGTCCGTTGGATTGAGATTGTATCCGAAGTCGAAGCGCAACGGGCCGATGGGTGTCTTATAACGCAACCCCAAGCCGACGGCGTGAGAAGTGTAGTCGTAGCCGGAATTGTCGAAGCGGCTGACGCAACCGTTATATAGCGAGGTTTCGGTGGCCGGACTGAATTGCAGGCACTGCGATGGATCGGGCTGGTGCCAGCGGAGCATACCTTTAATCATATCGTGGCCAGCCGTGAAGACATTACCCATATCGTGAAAGATGGCGAAACCAAAGCCCTCCCCCAAGTAGGGCAAGGTAACTGGCGGAAGGCGCAATTCTTCGCTGTTGACGAAAAGTGCGGTACCACCGATGGGGAAGCCGGAATCGGGATCGCGAGGTCCTGCCTGATTTAACCCGAAACCGCGATGCGAGTTGCCCCCGCCGGCGAAGAAGACTTCGGGCAATGGGATGACGTCAAGTCCCTGGTTGCAGGATGTGGCTAAGTTGCTGACCTGACAGGCTCCGGGTGGAAGAACGCGAGTGCCGCGATAGACCTGCTCCTGTCCGATGGTGGTGGAGCGGGCAAAAACGAACTTGTGCTTGGGCGGGCCGAAGGCATAGTAGGTGGAATCCTGGACGAGTGCGCGGCCGTAATCAGCCTGAGAACCGAAGTAACTGGAGGCGCCGAAAGCGTCGAGGGTGAAGTATTGACCTTTCGTGCTTTCGAGAGGATTGTCGCGCTTGTCGCGAATGTAGGTAAAACCAGGGCCACCGACGCGAGCAGGCAGCGAGAACAAATTGAATTCGGCGGGGGAAAAGTCCTGCGCGAAGTTGCTGGCTTTGACGCGACGGTAATCGAAGCGGTAGGTGATCGAGGTGGAGTAATTCGCCTGCATCTTTCCGAGTTGCTGGCGCAGATCGATTTTGCCTTCAAGCCGCTGGGAGGTGAAAGTGGAGACATCGAGGCTGTTGTCGTAGAAGGCGGTGTAGAAAATTTTGAAGCGGCTGTTGTTGAAGAGCTTGGGGATTTCGTAGCTGACGAGGCCGCGTTGCTGGAGACGTCCAACGTGAGACTGGAAGGTTAAAGTTTGGTCGCGGCCGCCGACGTTGAGACGAGTGACGTCGAGCTCAACGCGTGGACTCACACCCGTAGAACCGGCGGGGGAGCTGGTTCCGGCGGGCAGTCCGGTTTCGAATTCCAGGCCGACGCCGTAAGTAAAGGTATAGCGTTTGGCCTCCTGCAACTGGATGAGAACATTTTTCTGGGACTCGGAGCCGTCGGGGTTTTGGACGGCAGCATCGACCTGACTGAAGATGCCAAGGTCGTAGAGCTTGCTTTGAGTGTCGAGGAGATCCTGCTGGCTGAGCGGCTGTCCGGCAGCGACCAGGACTTCGCGCTGGACGACGTATTCGCGGGTGTGGTCGAGTCCGGCGACCATCACATGGTTGACGAAGAACTGTTCGCCTTCGTTGATGTTAAAGGTTACGTCTTCGCGGCCGGGTTGAGTGGGCGAGGGATTGGCGAGTATGTCGAGGGTGGCGTTGGAAAATCCAAGGTTGAAATAACGGTTGAGAATTTTCTCACGATCATTGGCCAGCTTTTGATCGGCATAGGGCTGGCCGGCTTCGGTTTCGAGATCGTTGAAGTCCTCGCTCTTGATGGCGTGGTTGCCGGTGATGCGAAAATCGCCAACGCGAGTTTGCGGGCCTTCGTCGATGAGCAGGCGGACCGCGAGGTGATTCTCGGCGCCGTGAAAGTTGTCGTCGACGTTGGTCTGGATTTTTGCGTCGCGAAATCCGTTGGAGACATAGAGCGACTGAAGGTTCTCGACATCGCTTTTGAGCAAAGCGCCACTGTAGCGTCCGTGGGAGAACGTGCTTGCAGCCTGAATCTGGAGGCGGGAGCGCAGAATTTGCCGGGAGAAATATTTGTTGCCAGTGATGTCGATGAGTTCGAGCTTGTGCAGGGGGCCGGGATCGATGCGATAGATCACACGTAGAGTTTCATCGATGGTTTCTTTTTGAAAGCTCACTTTGGCGTCGAACAGGCCGCGCGCCTGGAGGTAATCGAGGAGGTTGCGATTGCCCTCGTTGAGCAGATCGTCATCGACGGCATTCTCTTCATAAATTGGGATTTGTTTCTTGAGAACACCACGGCTGACGCGATAGCCGAGGGTGTAGACAACCACAACCGGGCCGGGGTCGATGAGAAATGTGTAGTCGACGGCGTTGCTCTCGGGATGATATTTCTGCTCGGCAATCGAAACCTGAGCGAGAACGCGCTGCTGTTTCTGGAATTTCTTGCGCAGGTGTTGCAAAGAATTGGTGACGCGGGCGGCGGTGACACGATCGCCGGGATGAATGCGAGCAATGTCCTGAAGTTCGGCCTCAGATAGAGACGAGTGGCCGGTGAGTTTGACTTCGCCGATGTGCGCTGGCTCGGCGGCGCTGATGTGGAAGAGGACGCTGACTTGCTGGTTCGTAGCGTTGGAAGTGCTTTCTGCAGTGACCCGTGCGCGATAGTAGCCGTTCTCCTGCAGGAGCTGGCGCATGTTCTCAAGCGCGCGATCGAGTTTATCGAACGTGTAGAGCTCGCCGAGCTGGAACTTGGAAGCGTTCAGCAGTTGATTGGTATTGGGGTGGCTGGTGGCGCCTTCGACCTCGACGGCACCGACAAAAAAGTTCGGTGAAGTGGAAAAGGTAAGCAGAACTTCGGATCCGGAGGGAATGACCTCGGCTTGAATGTCGGCGAAACGTCCGGTGGAAAAGAGAATGCGGATGCTTTCGCGGACGTCGTTGCGATCGAGGGGCTGGCCGGATTTTTGGGGAATCATTTGCAGGAGGCGTTCGCGGTCTGCGACTCCCGGAAGATCGATGGAGTGGACGATGCGCCCTACGTAGGTGGACATTGACGACAGCGCTGCGGAAGGTTGCTTGCCTTGCGAGTTTTGGGCGGTGGGCTGGGCTGATGCGGCGCGGGCGATCGCACCGGGCAGAATCCCGGTCGAAAGAACGATCAGCAGGAGCGACGACGCGTACCGTTTCAGCAAATAGGATCCTTGGGCCCGTTGGTTGATTTCGATGATGGGCGAAAAGGCCGTGTTGTATGCATCCGGCGGTTGATGGAGTTCAGCCCCTTATAATAAAGGTTTTGCGAGCAGGAACTGGTGACCTCCTTGGGGCATGACGTGGAAAAGGCGAAGATCGAGGCAGAGTTTGAGGCGCAGGCCGATGCAAAGGCCGATGCAAAGACAGGCGCGCATTTCGAGGAACGATATTCGAGGCAGATTCTGTTTCGTGGAATCGGCGCGGAGGGGCAACGGCGGCTGGCAGCGGAACGAGTCGCGATTGTGGGATGTGGCGCGACCGGGTCGGCACTGGCTTCTCTGCTGGCGCGCGCCGGGGTGGGGACGCTGCGGATTATCGACCGGGATTATGTTGAGCCGAGCAATTTGCAGCGGCAGTCGCTATTTGAGGAGCAGGATGCGGCCGAGTCGCTGCCGAAGGCGATTGCGGCGAAGCGGAGGATTCGGGCCTTCAACTCGGAAGTTGTGGTCGACAGCCGTGTGGAGGATTTGGTTCCATCGAACATTGAAGTGCTGCTTGATGGAATGGATTTAATTCTCGATGGGACTGACAATTTTGAAACTCGATATTTGCTGAACGATTATGCGGTGAAGAGTTCCCTGCCCTGGATTTATTCGGCAGCAGTGGGCAGTTATGGGGTGACGCTGAATGTGCTGCCGGGGGAAACCGCGTGCCTGGCGTGCATTTTTCCGGATACGCCGCAGGGCATGGTGGAGACTTGCGAAACTTCCGGCATTTTGAATACTGCAGTGAACGTGGTGGCCTCGATTGCGGCGACCGAGGCGGTGAAGTTGCTGGTGGGCGGCGAGGCGGCGAAGCGTTTGCGCAAGACGCTATGGTCGTGCGACGTGTGGACAAACGAGCAAGCGGAGATTGCGGCCGCGAAGCCGCTGGCGGGTTGCCGGACGTGCGGCGAGCGGGAGTTTGTGCATCTGGCAGGGGAAGGACGTCCACATATCACGATGTGCGGGCGCAACTCGGTGCAGATTCACGAGCGGGCGCGGCCGATTGATTTTGTGGAGTTACAGCGGCGACTGCAGGCGCTTGGCGTGGTGCGGCACAACGAGTTTGTGTTGAAGTTCTGGCGCGATCCTTATGAGATGACGCTATTTCCGGATGGGCGGGCGATTATCAAAGGGACGACGGATACCGGTGTGGCGCGTAGTTTGTATGCGCGATTTGTTGGAAATTGAGAGGGACGGCGGGGCAAGATTCCAGTGCAAGATTTCATCAACCAGCCAGCTTCGATTTAATTTCAGCGACAATCTCTGTGGGCGAGCGGTCGGCGTTTACCACGATGGCGTCGCCGGGTTCTTCCAGGGTCGCGAGCTGGCACTGAAGCATCCGTTCTGTCATGAAGTGTCCGTGTCGCGCGCGCAGGCGATGCGCCAACACTTCGGGCGTAGCCTTGAGATAGACGGTGCGGACTTCCGGCGAGACCTGAAGAATTTCCCGATAAGCTTGCTTCAAGGCGGAGCAGCCGAGCACGGCGTTCGTTTTCGCGGCAATCCACGAGGCAATCAGCGAGCGTAGGGTTTCGAGCCAGGGTGCGCGATCGGCGTCGGTCAGCGGGATGCCGTTTCGCATTTTCTCGACGTTCGCCGCGGAGTGGTAGTCATCGGCGTCGGCGAATTGCCATCCAAGGTCTGAGGCCAGCAATTCTCCGATTGTTGTTTTCCCTGCGCCAGAGACTCCCATAAGAAGGATGATCATGTGTGTTTGAGAATTAGATCACGCCATGCAAGAAGGCCGCCTGACGTCGGGAGGTCGTGGCCTATCCTCTTGCGTGCCTCTATTTTCCTGAATCACAATAGATGCATATGCATCTATTATGACATGAAGAGCGCCGCCACAATCCCTCTGCCCTGCCTGTGCGCGAGTTTCCGTCGTGCCTCGCGCGCGCTTACCCAGCATTACGACGCGGCTCTCCGGCCGCTCGGTCTCAGAGGCACGCAATTCACCCTTCTGCAGGCCTTGTCCCTGGCTGGAGAAGTTTCCCAGGGCACGCTAGGGGAGATCCTGGCCATCGATAGCACTACGCTCACTCGCACGCTTGCGATCATGGTGCGCCGGGGCTGGATCGTCAGCCGGTTTGGCGACGACCGCCGGGAGCGGTGGCTGTCGTTGAGTGACGCCGGAAAAGCCGAATTCAAGCGAGCGCGTCCCCACTGGGAGAAAGTCCAGCACGCACTTCGAGCTCAGCTCGGGGACAAGCGGTGGAACGATCTTTTCAAGCTAGCCAACGGAGTGACCGCAACGGTCACTTCATAGCAATTCGCAAAAAGCAGATTCGCCAAAAGGAGACCGTCATGTCGAAATACGCCAAAATCAGCGCCGGGCTGCTGGCAGCCTGGTTCGCCTTTTCGCTGTTCTCGTCCGCAATGCACCTCTACCGCAACGATCCTAATACACCGCCGATCGCATTGGGCATCGCCGTGGTCGCGCCCATTGTTCTGTTCCTGGTTTGGTTTGCATCGTCGCCCGGATTCCGCCAGTTCGTGCTCTCGCTGAGCCCGTTCACCCTTACCATCGTGCAAAGCTTGCGCACCGCAGGTTTTGTCTTTTTGGTCCTCGGCGCCTATAAGATTCTGCCCGGGTTCTTCGCATGGTCCGCTGGATGGGGCGATATCGCTATCGGCGTGACAGCACCGTTCGCCGCTCTCCGGCTCGCCAAGCCGGGGCATCGGAAAGGCTTTATCTTCTGGCAGGTTTTGGGAATCACCGACCTGGTCAACGCCCTGGCCCTCGGAACGCTCTCCGGGATTATCGATCCGCACGGAATACCTACCAGAGCCATGACCGTGCTTCCCATGAGCTACATTCCTACGTTTGCCGTGCCGCTGTTTCTGATCCTCCACATCATCTGCATCGCCCAGGCGCGCCACTGGTCGGCAGATTTTGCCGCACCGGGCAATCGGTTTCGAACCGCGATGCTACAAGGGCAAGAATAAATCGACGAAGACGAAGGGGCGCGACGGCAGCGTTATAGGCCGCCGCGCGCCCTGGCGACGCGAGGCCGATGATTACGCTCCATCACCAGCAGTCTTGCCGGATGCAGTTTCGGCCGGATAGTTGAAGAAGAGTTGATTGCCATCGGGATCGTCGACCACGAGCAGGCGGTAGCCCCACGAACCCTCTTTGACCGGAATGCCCTTGGCCTCGAGTTCCACGCGCAGTGCATCCAACGCCGCGATTGCAGCCTTACGCGTCGCCGTTTCGCTAGTCTCCGGCTTGACGTTCAGAGAAATAAGCATCAGGCCCTTGCCAACCTTCTCGGGCCAGGTATCGGCCAGGATAAGCGCGCAGCCCTGCCGGTCGACTTGCGCGACATAAGCTCTGCCGTCCTCGTCGTAGCGCCAAGGGCTGGTGAAGCCGAGCCGGCTCGTGTAAAAGCGAAGCGAGGCCTCAACGTCCTTGACGTGTAAGACGGGGCGTGCGAACCATTCCGTCATGGCTATTCATCCTCGAATGAAGACTACTTCGTCCAAAGATCGGGATCAAACACGAGTTGCCGCCGCGGTGCCGCACCTGCGACGAAGCAGTGCGGATACGGAATGCAGCTTTCGGTCTCGCCAAGCGGCGATGCTCCGGAAACCTTAATTTTATTGGGAAATTGTTGGCTGCCCCCCAGGGATTCGAACCCCGATAGCCTGCTCCAGAGGCAGGTGTCCTAGCCGTTGAACGAGGGGGCAATTTTGGACTCAACCGAGCGTTGAATGAACGCCCACTTCATTTTATGGTTCCGGGCAGAGGTGGTCAACAGATTACGACGAGCCTTCGTGGCGCAGACTCAAAAACCTTGAACACAGAGGATCACAGGTGGTGGTGCAGTTTGGCTGACGCTCTATGGCGGTTCAGCTTGAGGTCCTTCGCTACGCCTGAAGAACAGCTACGCTCAGGATGACACCGGGCAAGGATGGGCTGCAACCCACTACCGGATCACGGAGGTGCACTAAGGGTTCTTGAGTAGAATCTAGTTGGGGAGCTGTCGCTCAGGGAGGAAGTATGGCAACCAGTCTTGAAAGGCTTGCGGGGAGTGCTGGCGATCATCATGCTGTCGATCACGTGGAGGCGGCTCGGCAAACTCTGGAGGCGGAGCGATGCGCTTTGCTGGTTGTGGATATTCAGGAGAAGCTTTTGCCGCCGATTTTTCAAAAGGAACAGTTGGTACGGAATTCGCAATTGCTGATTCGCGCGGCGGGGGTGATGAAGATTCCAGCGATTGTGAGCACGCAATATGCGAAGGGGCTGGGCAAGACCGTTCCCGAGGTTGCGGCGTTGCTGCCGGAGACTGAGGCGATCGATAAGAATCTGTTCTCGTGTTTTGGCAGCGAAGTGTTCTGCACGCTGCTGAAGCGGCTGCCGGGGAACCGCAATACTCTGCTGCTGTGCGGGATGGAGAGCCATATCTGCGTGATGCAGACGGCGCTGGCTGCGCTGCGCGAGGGATATATCGTGCATGTAGCGTCGGACGCGGTGAGTTCGCGCACGGAATGGAACTGGAAGATTGGGTTGGATCGAATGCGGGCGGCAGGGGCGGTGATTTCGTCGACTGAAATGATGGTTTATGAGTTGATGAGGTCTTCGGCGTCGGCGGCGTTTAAGGAGATGCTCCCGTACTTGAAGGGATGACGGGTCGTTGGTCGTTCGTCTCGGGCGCTAAAGCGCGGTCTTGTTTGGAGAGCTTAAGGGCACGAGTGAAAAGGTTGCGGAAAAACACAATTCTGGCGGTCGACGCTTCCCAGCGGCTAAAGCCGGCATCGAGAAAAATAAGCCACTTATCGCAGCGGTGAACCGCTGCGCCACCCAAAACCGAGTGCAAAGGAGGGTTTTTCCGCAACCTCTAAACTCGTGCCCTTCCCTTTTTCGGGCTTCGCCCTTCGCGGGCCACAAGGACCGTCGGTCTTTAGTTTCTAGCTGGCTTCGGGGTCTTTCTTTTTCACGCGGACTACGGTGATTTTTGCGAAGCCTTCTTCGAATGCGGGGGGCTTCAACTTGGCGGCCATACGGCGCATTACGTCCTCAGGGACGACGCGGTCGCGGCGCTGATGGCGATCGAGGCAGACATCGAGTGGAACGTCGAAGAAAATTGCGTGCACTTCATATTGATAATCCTTGGCGAGTTTGATCCAGTGCTGACGTTCTTGGGGAGTGAGATTGGTGGCGTCGACATAATTCATGGGACGCTTCGCGATCAGGCGGGCTTTCAGCATGGAGCGCAGGTTGGAGAAGACGAGATCCTGAAAACGCTGCTCACGCACGTCGTCGAAAAGTAACGAGCGGACCATGTCGCTGGAAAGCGGGACGACGTTGTGGCGCTTGAACCAGGAACTCTTGCCGGAACCGGGGAGTCCGATTGCGAGTACGACAATACCTTTCGGAGGACGCGGCGGCGCGGCAGGAATTACTGGAGCTTTGGGCGCTGCGGATTCGAGAACCGGGGGCGTGATCTGGGGCGTAATCTGGACTTGCGCTGCATCGGGAAATTCATTTCCTTCTTCTGCTTCTGCGCCGACTTCTTGTGGAGAATTTAATTCTGCAGGTTCGAATGGAACTGGCGGGATGGATCCTTTTACGGCAGCGGGAGCGAAGGCTTGCGCAACGGCTTGTTCGCGGCCACGGCCGCCTCGGCCACGACCGCCACGACGGCGTCGACTGCGACCCGGCGATGAACCAGGGGATGAAGGCGGCGGGGCGGGAGACTGAACATCGGATTGAGGGTCGGACTGAGCTTCGGATCGAGCGTCGGATTGAACATGGGATGGCTGATCTTCCGGTGAAGGCCGCGGGGCGCGGGCTCGACGAGACGGTGACGATGCGGAGGCGGCCGGTGGAGGAGTTGAAATTTCCGATTCGGTGCTGGCGTTGTCGGGCGCGGCTTCGGGCTGCTGATCCGCATCGAAATATGCCGGCTGCAGGGGCGGAGGAGCGGGTTGGCCAGAGGCATCGGCGGGAGACTTCTTGCGGCGCTGCAAGCGCTCGCGCATCCATTTGCGCATAAAAGGCTTTTAACACAGAAGAGAGGGCGGGATCAATCGAAGGTGGCGGTTGCGAACCACGGCAGACAGTGGAACGGGAACCGGAGTCTTTGCGGCAGGAAGCGGCTGTCGAGCTTCGCTCAACTGGACAGCCGAGGCGGCTGTCCCCACATGATCCGAAGCGCACGCCTGGCTTTCTCCACATGTTTGGAGCACAGAGGCTAAAATGTCGTTATGGCTGGAAAGGTTCCTTCCGCGATTCACGGGCAGAAATACATTTCTCTGGTCACGTTTCGTAAGAGTGGGGCGGGGGTTGCGACTCCGGTGTGGTTTGGAGAAGATGGCGACCGGTTGTATGTGATGACGCGTAGCGACATGGGCAAGACCAAACGCATTCGCAACAACCCGCAGGTTCGGGTCGCTCCGTCGACGATACGGGGAAAAGTTACGGGAGCGGAGTTCCCGGCGACGGTCCGAATTTTGCCACCGGAAGAGCACGCGCACGCGCGGGCGACCATCAACCGGAAGTATCTGTTGGCACGATTGTCGTCTCCGTTTAGCAGGGCAGATGCGTTCCTGGAAATAAGCTTTCTTTAACCCGGCTGTCAAGAACCGTCCGCACAGCGTTCCGTGATGGGATGACCACCTTTCGAATCACAGGCTCCGATCATTTACGCCGCTTCTGCATCCTGCTAACATCATTTGTTCCATTTACAGCCTAGTAGATTTCTGCTGTTAGCCTGAAGCAATTATAAGATAGGGAGAAACCATGGCAATTAAAGTTGGCATCAACGGCTTCGGCCGCATCGGCCGTAACGTTCTGCGCACGTCGTTGAAGGATCCCGACTTGGAATTCGTGGCGGTGAACGATCTTACCGATCCGAAAACTCTGGCGCATCTTCTTAAGTACGATTCGATTCTGGGCAACCTGCCGAACAAGATCAGCGCGGGCGCGGACAGCATTACGGTCGACAACAAAACGATCAAAGTATTCAAGGAGAGAGATCCGGGAGCGCTGCCGTGGGATTCGGTGGGAGCGCAGGTGGTGATCGAATCGACGGGGCATTTTACCGACGCGAACGATGCCAAGAAGCATCTGCGCGGTTCGGTGAAGAAGGTGATTATTTCGGCTCCGGCGAAGAATGAGGACATCACGGTTGTGCTGGGCGTAAATCATGAAAAGTACGACGCCGCGAAGCACAACATTATTTCGAATGCTTCGTGCACCACGAATTGCCTGGCCCCCATCGCCAGGGTCATCAATGACGAATTCAAGATCGTCAGCGGGACGATGACCACGATTCACTCTTACACCAATGACCAGGTGATTCTCGATTTTCCGCATAAAGATCTGCGGCGGGCGCGAGCGGCGGCGATCAATATGATTCCGACCTCCACTGGCGCGGCGAAGGCGTTGAAGCTGGTTATTCCGGAGTTGGCGGGAAAGCTGGATGGATTCGCGATGCGCGTGCCGACCCCGAACGTTTCGGTCGTGGACCTTGTGGTGTGGGTGGAAAAGAAAACGACGAAGGAAGAAGTGAATGCGGCGCTGAAGAAAGCCTCCGAGAGCGGGCCGCTGAAGGGGTATTTGGGCTTCGAGGAGGGCGAGTTGGTGTCATCGGATTTCAAGGGTGATTCGCGATCGTCGATTGTGGATGCGCCGATGACGCTGGTGGTCGCGGGCAATTGCGTGAAGGTGATCTCCTGGTATGACAATGAATGGGGATACTCCTGCCGCGTGCGAGATTTGATTCACTACATTGCGAGCAAGGGTTTGTAGGTCAGTTTTGTAGGTCTTGGAAACCAACGGCGTTCCGCCGGTTTTGGAGCGTGGGGAGCAGCCTAGGCTCCAGCCGGCGAGACGACGCTATTCTTAATGCGGCGCTACCGGCGTCGTTTCTTTATGACGCTGCGACGCGTCGCTAACTTAAATAAGGACGACCAGCCAAATGTCCAAGCTATCCATCCGTGATCTCCCTCTTAACGGCAACCGCATTCTGATGCGCGTTGATTTCAACGTGCCGCTCGACGACGGTCGGGTGATGGACGACACGCGCATTCGCGAGACCTTACCTTCTATCGAGTATGCGCTGAGGCACGGAGCGCGGCTGATCCTCGCTTCGCACCTTGGGCGGCCGAAGGGAAAACCGAATCCTAAGATGAGCCTGAAGCCGGTGGCCGAACGGCTGCGCATGGTGCTGGACAAGGAATTGGCGCGCGGGGAGAACGTTGGCTTTTGCCCGGACTGCGTGGGGCCGGAAGCGGAAGAGGTGGCCATGCAATTGGAAAAGGGCCAGACGCTGCTGCTGGAGAATTTGCGGTTTCATGCCGAAGAAGAAGCGAACAACGAGAAGTTTTCGAAGCAACTGGCGAACCTGGCGGATTTCTATGTGAACGATGCGTTTGGCACGGCGCACCGGGCGCATGCATCCACGGTGGGGATTACGAAATTCGTGTCGAAATCGGCGGCGGGGCTACTCATGGAAAAAGAACTGCAATACCTGGGAAAAGCGATGGAGCATCCCGAGGAGCCGTTTGTGGCGATTCTGGGTGGGGCAAAAGTCAGCGACAAGATCGAAGTGATTCGCAGCCTGATGGGCAAGGTGGAGTCGCTGATTATTGGCGGCGGGATGGCGTATACGTTTTTGAAAGCGCAAGGACAAGAGATCGGCAAGTCGCTGCTGGAAGCCGACAAGGTGGAGCTGGCGCGGCAACTGCTGGAGGAAGCTAAGAAGCAGAAGGTAAAGTTGCTGCTGCCCATCGACCACGTCGTCGCGATGAAGCCAGAGAGCAATGCAGTGGTGCAGCAGATCGGGGAAGACCAGCCGATTCCAGCCGACCGCATGGCACTCGATATTGGGCCAAAGACGATCGAATTGTTTTCGGAGGAGATTTCGCGGGCACGAACCATCGTTTGGAATGGACCGATGGGAGTGTTTGAAGTTCCGGGATTTTCGCGAGGGACCTTCAAGATCGCTCATGCGATCGCGGAAAACGTTGGCGCTACTTCGATCGTCGGCGGAGGAGACTCAGTGGCAGCGGTGCGCGCGGCTGGGGTCGCGGATAAGATCACGCATATTTCTACCGGCGGCGGAGCATCGCTCGAGTTTCTGGAAGGAAAGAAACTGCCGGGAGTCGAAGCTCTGACGGACAAGAAGTGACCGGCCAAGATTCAGTCGTGCAGGACTTCACCATTCGACTCGTGCTGGAACGTGGCAGGACGGTTGAATTCCATGGCCCCGGCGACATTACGCGAGAGACGACTGGGACAATCGTAAACGCGGCGAACTCTTCGTTGCTGGGAGGAGGAGGCGTCGATGGCGCGATCCACAAAGCCGGCGGCCCTGCGATTCTCGCCGCATGCCAGGAAATCGTGAACGAGATTGGAAGCCTTTCCGCAGGAAAGGCAGTGATCACGACGGGCGGACAGTTAGCGGCAAAGTATGTGATTCACACCGTGGGTCCGATCTATCGCGGCGGAAAGCACGGCGAAGCCGAAACTCTGGCGAATTGTCATCGCGAGTCGATTCGCCTGGCCGATCAGTACGGCGTGGAGTCTTTGTCATTCCCCGCAATCTCAACCGGTGCGTTTGGATATCCACTGGCGGAAGCGGCGCCGGTCGCGGTGTCGTCTGCAATCGAGGGATTAGCCATCGCACAACACGTCACCAAGGTTTGCTTCGTTCTCTTTGACGTTGCGACTTTGCGCGCATACACGGGCGCGGCTGAAAATCTGAACCTTTCCAACCTTGTGTCTCCGTTCCGAATCGAAAAGACCCCATCATGAGAAAAAAGCTGATCGCTGCCAACTGGAAGATGTATAAAACGCCGGAGCAGACGCGAGAATTTTTTCGCGACTTTCTGCCCCTGGTTTCCGGCCACAACCGGGACGAGATTGTAGTCTGCCCGCCCGACATCGACCTGGCGGCGGCGCTGGAGGCGGCGAAGGGATCGAACGTGGCGGTCGGCGGCCAGAATGTGCACTGGAAAAACGAAGGCGCATTCACCGGGGAGACGTCGGCGGGAATGCTGCTAGCCCTGGGCGTGACGCATGTGATCATTGGGCACTCGGAGCGGCGGCAATATTTTTGCGAGACTGACGACACGGTGAATCTGCGTCTGAAGGCGGCGCTGGAGGCAGGGCTCACGCCAATTTGCTGCGTCGGCGAAGTGCTGGAAGAGCGCGAGGCTGGTCTGACCGACGATGTTCTGCGGCGGCAGTGTGTTCGGGCTTTCCATGCGGTTTCCGCGAAGAAAAGCGCGAACATGGTGGTTGCCTATGAGCCGGTCTGGGCGATTGGCACGGGGAAGACGGCGACTCCGGAGCTGGCCGCTGAGGCGCATGCCGTGATCCGCCGGGAAGCCACGGAAGTGTTTGGCGAGGAGTTCGCCGGGAAATTGCGCATTCTCTATGGAGGGTCGGTAAAGCCGGAGAACACGTCTTCGCTAATGGCGCAAGAAGAGATCGATGGGGCGCTGGTGGGCGGTGCGTCACTGGATGCGAAATCGTTTGCGGCGATTGTGAAGTACTAGAGCCTTTCAGCCCTCAACGTTGTAAAAAAGCCGCGATTGACCCGCATTTTCCTTGACACGTAAAAACCGCCGTACTATATTTTGCTTCCTCTCCAAGCGGGGAAGCTGCTTTTCGTCTGCCGTCTGTTGTCCTGTGCGTTTCGCGATGTCCCAATCCTGGCCCGGCAAGGCTGGCCTAGTGTATCTGCCTCAGAAAGGAATACTCATGCCAAGCAGGAAGCTCTCAATCGGAATGACCGTCGTGTTGGCGATGTTTGCCGCAACTGTTCTCGGGGCGGGCACGCGTGCAGCCGCGCAACAGGAACAACTGCTGTATAGCTTTAGCGACAATGGCAGGGACGGGGTCGATCCTGTTGCCGGCGTGATCATGGATTCGGCGGGCAATCTGTATGGCACTACTTTCTCGGGCGGGGTTTACGGCCAAGGAACGGTGTTCGAACTGGCTCCGGCGGCGGACGGGCAGTGGAAGGAGAAGCTGCTGCACACATTCAAGGGCGGCGCCAAGGATGGAGGCAGCCCCACCGGTGGCCTGATATTCGATTCCGCCGGCAATCTTTACGGTACCACCCAAGTTGGCGGCGAGGGCTCCGGCGGAACCGTGTTCGAGTTGTCGCCGGTCTCGGGCGGGCAATGGACCGAGACGATTCTGCATAATTTTACCTACAACCATGGAGCGGACGGGATCTATCCCTACGCCAGCCTCATCTTCGACGCTGCGGGAAATTTATATGGCACCACGCTCAACGGCGGAGGCGGATTTTGTACGAACTCCGATGGCTACAGAGATGGCTGCGGGACCGTGTTTGAGTTGTCGCCGTCAACGGGCGGAGGATGGACCGAGACAATTCTGCATGAATTTGGGAGAGCCAAGGATGGGGCTAATCCGTCGGGCAGCCTAATCTTCGATGCATCGGAAAACCTCTACGGCACGACTTTCCATGGCGGAATCAGTGGCGGTGGAACCGTGTTCGAGTTGTCGCCCTCTCGTGGGAGTTGGGTCGAGACGGTGCTGTACAATTTCAACAGCAGCTCCTCTGATGGAAATGAACCGGCCGCTGGCTTAGTCTTCGATGCCGCCGGAAACCTCTTCGGCACGACGAGCACGGGCGGCAGCGAGCAGGCGGGCGGTACCGTGTTTGAGTTAACGTCTACACCGGGGCGCGGCTGGAACGAGTCGATTCTGAGCAGCTTCGGCGGCGGAGAGGGAGATCGGCCTTCCTCGAGCCTGATCTTCGACGCCGCCGGGAATCTCTACGGTACAACCTATTCCGGCGGTGTCTATGGCTTTGGCACGGTGTTCGCACTCAAGCATGGTTCGGATGGCAGCTGGAGCCATCTGCTGCTGCACAGCTTCAATTACAACCCCGATGGCGGAACAGACGGGGGCGATCCCTCGGGCGTGATTTTCAATCCGGCGGGCAATCTTCTCGGCACAACTTTCATTGGTGGCGCGAATCAAGCCGGAACCGTCTTCGAGGTTAAACCTTAGCGTAGATGTTCGGGTTGCGTCGGCGGACGGAAGCAAATGTTCCCTCCGCCGGTGGCTGAACCCTTGCATTCCGAGAAACGGTTAGAACAATCTCATCGATGAATCAAGAATGAACGGGTCTGTCGAAAACTTAAGGAGAAATATTCATGCGAAGCAAGAACTCTCCCGTTGGAGTGATCTTGGTATTGGCGATTATTGCCGCCACCCTTTTTGTGCCGGGCACGCACGCGGCAGCACAACAAGAAAAGTTGCTGCATAGCTTCAATATCAATGGGAAGGACGGTGTTAACCCTATTTCGGGCGTGATCTTCGATGCGGCGGGAAATCTCTACGGCACTACGCTGTCGGGCGGCACGCACAATGAAGGCATGGTGTTCGAGTTGTCGCCGTTGGCGGGCGGGGGCTGGGCGGGGGCTGGAAGGAGCAAGTGCTGTACAACTTCAACAGCAAGGATGGGGCGAGTCCCTACGGCGGCCTGATCTTGGACGCGGTCGGCAATCTCTACGGTACGACCGCCTATGGCGGTTCTGGACACAGCGGAACGGTTTTCGAGTTGTCGCCGGTGGCGGGCGGAGGCTGGCAGCATCAGATCCTATATAGCTTTCAGGGCCAGAAGGATGGCGCTGTTCCCTACGCTAGCCTGGTTTTCGATGCCGCGGGAAATCTCTACGGCACCACACGGGATGGCGGCGGCGGAGAGTGTACCGACGGTGGCTTCGAGGTGGGCTGTGGCACAGTGTTCGAGTTAACACCAGCCGGGGGCGTGGCCTGGACCAAGAAGATTCTGCATGAGTTCCACGCGGACGGCACGGATGGGTACGTTCCCTCCTCCAACCTGGTCTTCGATGCGGCGGGAAATCTCTACGGCACCACCTCTCGCGGCAGCGCTTACGGCGGCCCCGGCACGGTGTTCGAGTTGTCGCCCGCAGTAGACGGAAGCTGGGCGGAGAAGCTGCTGTATAGCTTCGGCAACAGCCCCGACGGGAACAGTCCGTCGTCCGGTGTGATCTTCGACGCTTTAGGAAACCTGTACGGCATGACCATCGCTGGCGGTAGTGCTGGAGGTGGCGGCACGGTGTATGAATTAACGCCAGCCGCAGGTGGGGTCTGGACGGAATCGATTCTGCAGAGCTTTAGCGACGGTGCCGGGCAGGGGGGCTTCTTTCCCCAAGGTGGCGTGATCTTCGACGGCGCCGGCAATCTTTACGGATCGACGACCGATGGCGGTGTTTATAGCTTCGGGACGGCCTTTAAGTTGACTCCTTTGGGGAATGGGAGCTGGACGAAAACGATTTTGCATAACTTCAACTACAACCCAAGTGGTGGAGATGCTGGCGACCCGTCGGGTCTGATTTTCGATGCCGCCGGCAACCTCTACGGGACGGGTTTTCTAGGGGGAGCTTATCGAGGTGGGGCGGTGTTTGAGATTAAGCATTAGTTTGGTTCTCCTAGGTGTGGCTGCGAAGGAAGAGAAAGCAGATTCCTCCGCTCCGCTGTCGCTGCCGCTCCAGCTCTGGTCGGAATGACAAGTTTCAAATGTCGCCGTCGCTCGAGCTGCGGCGCGGAACATTCGGGCGAATATGCCTTGACTTCCGAATATTCCTAGATTAAAGTTTGTGCGCTTCGAAGTTAAGACCCCGAAGTTCCCCCACCGGCCCTAGAACCACTCGTCTCGTCGAAAGTCTCAGGAGGATTACCCATGCGAGGCAAGAAAATTTCCATCGGATTGACTGCGGTATTGGCGATTGCTGCTATGGCTCTGCTTGTTACGGGCACGCGTGCGGACGCACAGACAGAAACGGTGCTGTACAGCTTCTTTTACGACTATGGCAATGATGGGTCGTACCCCTCAGCTGGCGTGATCTTCGATGCTGCCGGAAACCTCTACGGCACAACCTCCTATGGTGGTTCCGGGTCCTGCGCCTCTTCCAGCCTCGTGATCGGTTGCGGCACAGTGTTCGAGTTGACGCCCACGGTCAGCGGAGGATGGACGGAAAAGATACTTCACAGCTTCAATAACGACGGCGCAGACGGTGTTGGTCCCGCCGCCGGCTTGGTCTTCGATGCCAGAGGCAATCTCTACGGCACAACGAAGTACGGCGGTACCGGCGGATCGTGCGCGGCTATGTACCACACCAATTTTGCGGGCTGTGGCACCGTTTTCGAATTGACGCCCGCGGCAGATGGGGAGTGGACCGAGGGGGTGCTCCACAGCTTTAATTACAGCGCTGGCGATGGCTCCTTTCCCTTGGCCAGCCTGGCTCTCGATGCCTTCGGTAATCTCTACGGCACGACAAGTCAGGGAGGGACAGGATCATGTAGGGGCGTTACGGGCACGGGCCCGGTCACCGGCTGCGGGACCGTTTTCGAAGTGTCGCGTGCGACCGAGGGCATCTGGCGTGAGAAGCTGCTGCACAGCTTCGTTAATGACCGCAGCGACGGGAACCATCCATGCTCAAACCTAATCTTCGACGCTGTAGGAAATTTGTACGGGACGACGCTGTCAGGAGGCAAATCGGAATTGCTCGGGACGGTCTTCGAATTGTCGCCCGGTTCGGGTGAACGCTGGAGTGAGAGGGTGATACACAACTTCGAAGGGGGAAATCAAACTCCCGAAGCCGGTCTGATCTTCGACGCTGCGGGCAATCTTTACGGCACTGGTTTGTACACGGTATTCGAGCTGGTCCACGGAGCGAACGGGGTCTGGACGGAGAAAACCCTACATGACTTCGGAACTCTCGGTACGTTCGCCTACGGCGTGATTTTCGACCCTTCCGGCAACCTCTATGGTACAACGAACTCGCACCTAGACGGGTCGGTATACGAGTTAACTCCCGAGGTGGGCGGCGGCTGGGGCGCGAGGACTCTGCATCATTTTGGATGTTGTCCCGAAGACGGGACGGAGCCAACCCTCGGTCTGATCCTTGATGCAGCCGGAAATCTTTATGGCACAACGGGTGGAGGTGGCACATATAACAACGGCACGGTGTTCGAGATCACGCCGTAGCTCGATGACCGGAGTATCGCTGGATGCGAAATCGTTTGCGGCGATTGTGAAGTACTAGAGCGCCTAGATCACGCCCGGGATCGCAGCAGCGCCACCCAAAGGCAAGCGCAATATTGAGCTTACCTAGCCTCGGTTTTCATAGTCTCGGGTTTTCCTAGTCTAGATTTTCTCCTCAGAAGCAGGCAGCTGTGGTGGAGATGGGAAAGCAGGTTCCTCCGCTACGCCCGACTGGACGGAGCCTTAGGCTTCGCTCATGGGGCTAGGGCTTGGTTGTCCATCCACGAACATCTATCTCAAACGGGAATACCGATTTGCGAAGGTTGCGACTCTTCCTCTTCCCTCGGGTTTAACGTCTAGGGGAGGCACGCGTGTGCAAGCCTCCGACTGCAAAGGCTTTCCAGAGGAGTGCTGAAAGCGGAAAGAGGCCGGCAACGGGTATCCCAAGATCGGTAGAAATACTCTGTTATTCTGGAACCGTTAGGCCTTTGCAATCCTCGCAAAAGCCGCGCAAACAATACAACACAAGCGATTTAAGCCGCATCCGAATGAGTGCGGCCGGAAAAGGCGACTTGACCGACCCCCGGCAGGAAAAAAGCATCGAAATAAGCGAAAGCGAAGCCATTGAACGGGCCAAGCTGGGGGACGCGGAAGCGTTCCAGGTGCTCTATGACAAGCACAAGCGGCGGGTGTATTCGCTGTGTTTGAGAATGACTGCGAATACGGCCGAAGCTGAGGACCTGGCGCAGGAAGCGTTTCTGCAGCTTTACCGAAAGATCGCAACATTTCGCGGAGAGTCGGCATTTTCGACCTGGCTGCACCGACTGTCAGTGAATGTGGTTCTGATGCACTTGCGGAAGAAGAGTCTTCCCGTGGTTTCGCTGGAGGAGACGACGCAGGGCGGCGGCGGTGAGGACGATGCTCCGAAGAAAGACTTTGGGGCGGACGATGTGGCGTTGGCTGGATCGATTGACCGGCTGCAGTTGCAGAGAGCGGTAAGCGATTTGCCTCCTGGCTATCGTACGATTTTTGTGCTGCACGATGTCGAGGGTTACGAACATAATGAGATCGCGAGCATGGTCGGATGCTCGATCGGGAACAGCAAGTCGCAGTTGCACAAGGCGCGGATGAAGTTGCGGGATCTGCTGAAGATGAACCGGGCGGAAAAGTCTGGGAAGTCTCTGGCAGGTTAGGGCGGTTGTGGAGTGGAGTGCGATTTGGCTGGCGCGCTGCGGCGGTTGAGTTGGAGATCCTTCGCTTCGCCTGAAAAACGCTCAGGATGACAACGCGGTTTTAGGAGTTGTATCGCTGGCAAATCTAGAGTAACCGGGCGGGAGAGCAAGAACTGCGGTAAGATTTGAAGCCGCGATAGACTTGGGAAGAGGGTTGGTATGAATTGCGTTGAGCTGCAGGAGAGCTTGGCGGAAGTAGAGATCGACGAGGGCGGCAGCGTGGAGCAGAAAGCCCATCTACGAACATGCCCAGACTGTTCGACGCTGGTGGATGAGTTGAGCCGCATCATTGCGGCGGCCAGTGAGCTGCAAGCGGCGGATGAACCCAGCCCGCGAGTTTGGAATTCCATCGCAATCCAATTATGGCAGGAAGGACTGATTCGTCCGCAGCTGCGGCGCCAGGCAGTGCCTTCGTTTACGGCGCGCTGGGGCCAGACCCGGTGGCTGGTACCGGCAGCGGCCGCACTGTTGTTGTTGGTGGGAATCTACGTGCGGCAGGAGTCGTTGCCGAATCAGTTGGCGAAGCATGCTTCTGCTATACAGGTTGCGAACCCCTCCGGCCTGGACGACGAAGACTTGATGCAGGAGGTTGCGGCGAACGCTCCGGCGATGCAACCGGAGTATGCTGAGAACCTGCGGCGGGTGAACGAATCGATTGAAGATGCGCAGAGCGCGGTGGATGATGATCCGAATGACCCGGAAGCACGGCGGGCGTTGATGGATGCGTATCAGCAGAAGTCGATGCTTTTCGAGATGGCCATGGACCGGCCGTGATCGATTCGCGCAATCGTGGATTTTCATGTTTCTAAGTCGCGAACAAGTAGCTTGGGGGAGTTACGTATGGTAAGCCGGCGCACTGCGAAACTGGTTGCAATTGGCGTGCTGGTCGCGGGCGCGCTGGTGGCCGAAAGCAAGAAAGAGTTCCACTTCACGGTGGGTCCGAAGGCTGGCGTCTCGGTCATGAATCCTTATGGATCGATCTCGGTGCGGCCGTCGACGAATAATATGGTCGTGGTGAATGCGGTATTGCATTCCGATAAGGTTGAGGTCGATAACAGCCAGAACGGGAACCGCGTCGATATTCAATCGCACCTGTTAGCTGGCGCCGACGCCGAATCTGGGCGCGTGGATTACGAAGTTCTGGTTCCGTCGGATGCCAGCGTCACCCTACATTCGAGCACCGGTTCGCTGCATGCGGAAAAACTGCATGGCGACGTTAGCCTCGAGGGTCCGGGGGCAACCGTGGATGTGCGCGATGTTTCCGATGCACACGTGCATGTGAAGACGATGAACGGTCCGGTGAATTTAAACAACATCCAAAATGGCCACGTCGAAGTCGATTCACTGAGCGGAGAAGTAACGCTGACGGGAGTGAACGGCCCGCTGGTGCAGGTGGTTTCGACCAGCGGCAGAATCAATTACATCGGCGACTTCGGCAACAGCGGCGAATACCGCCTAACCAGCCACAGCGGCGATATCGAAGCCACGATTCCGGAGTGGACCTCGGCCGATGTAGTCGCCCACTCGGTGCGTGGAGAAGTGCACGACGATATTCCTCTTCAACCGAAAACGCACACCTGGTTCCCCGTCGACAAGGGACGTGCCTTCGCAGGTACCATGGGGCGGGTAGCGGTCTCCTCTACCGTGGTACTGCGAACCTTCAGTGGTAAAATCCACCTCAGAAAACGTTCCGAAAAACAATAAGAAAAGCGAAGAGCAAACCGGATCGGCGGAAGCGGCGTTCTAAGGCGCCAGCCAGAACTGCTGGGGTTGGTGCGCTTGGTCGCGGGCGTGCGCTGGGCAGCAGTGCGCGGGAAACGCGGGCTATCATCCTGATCGGGTTCATGGGTGCGGGCAAAAGCAGTGTGGGCCGGGCCATGGGAGAGTTGCTGGGCTGGGCGTTCGAAGATCTGGACGAGCGGATCGAGTTACGCGAACGGCGGGCAGTGGCTGAAATCTTCCGTGATTCGGGGGAGCCAGCGTTTCGCCGGGCCGAACATGCGGCTTTGAAGGAATTGCTGAAAGAGTTGCGGTCAGGAACTGAAAAAGTTGTGGCGCTTGGCGGTGGAGCGTTTGTGCCGGCGCAGAATGCCGCCCTGATTGAGGCTGAGGGCGTGCCAACAGTTTTTCTGGATGCCAGCGTAGAGGAATTGTGGCAGCGATGCGGCGAGCAGGCCGAGCGGCAGGGAGTGGAACGTCCGCTGCTGAGCGGTTATGTGGAAAAATTTCGGGAGCTTTATGAAGCCAGGCGTCCGCATTACTTGAAGGCGCGGCATCGACAGGAAACCGGCGGAAAAAAGGTCGCGGCGATTGCGGCGGAAGTAATTCAGGTGTTGGGTTTGGGACAGGATCGTAGAAGATCAGACGGGGGAAGACGGAGACGAAAGCAGTGACTTTAAAGGGGCGGGTACGATTGGTAGTGGTCGCGGTTCTGGCGTCTACAGTTGTAATTTACGCCGCCGATAAGGATAAGAAGGATAAACCAAAACCCGCCGGGGCGCAGCAGGTGGATGCGGGCTCGTTCGGTGTCTTTGTCAGAGGGCAGCGGGTAGTGACGGAGAATTTCACGGTGCAGCAGGAGAATGGCGTCAGCGTAGTGAAGTCGCAACTGCAGGAAGCAGGCTCTGCCTCGTCCGGGCAAAGATCCGATCTGGAGATGACCGGCAGCGGAGAGTTGCTGCGTTACGAGTGGAACGATGGCGGAGGTTCGTTGGTGGTAACGCCGAAAAACGAATTCCTGCTGGAAAAAATCACGACAGCTGCGTCGACCAAGGCGGCCGAGCAACCGTTTCTGATGCCGAATACTTCGGCGATTCTGGATAACAATTTTTTTATCCATCGCGAAGTGCTAGCGTGGCGCTATTTGGCAACTAACTGCAAGACCGAAGCGGGCACCCAAAAGTGCCAGAAGGACCCGGCCGATTTCGGCGTGCTGGTGCCGCAGGACCGTACGTCGATGCGGGTGCGCATGGAACTGGTAGGAAGAGAAAAAGTCACGATCCGCGGAACGGAACGCGAGTTGCTGCGGCTGAACCTGAAGGGCGAGGAGTTCACCTGGGCTCTGTGGGTGGATGATCAGGATCAGTTCAAGTTGATGCGGGTATTGATTGCGGACGCGAATACCGAAGTAGTGCGTGATTAGCGAAGTGGCCGTCGATTCGGAGTCGGCAGGGGCAAAGATTTGCCGGTGGCAGATGCACGTACGGCGCGGGTTCTGATCACGGTGCTGCTGTTTGCGCTGGGGTTGGGGTTCCTCTATGTCGCCCGACAGACGCTGATGGCATTTCTGTTTGCCATCTTTTTCGCCTACCTGATGAGCCCCATCGTATCGAACCTTGAAAAACTGGTGCGCGGCCGCGTGCTGGCGATCGCCATTATTTATTCATTGCTGCTCGGCTTGGTAGTTCTGTTTTTCGTCTCGATGGGGCCGAGGATTGGCCGCGAAAGCGCGCGCCTCGGGCAATCGCTGCCGAACATCACGCAATTAAGTTCGGGGCAGATCGCCGAACAACTGGAAACGGAGCATGGTTGGAACCGCCGCCTGGTGGAACTGCTACGCGACTATCTTGCAAGTCATGGCAATGAAATCACACAACTGGCAAAAAATGTCGGCTTGCACGTGGCCGACGTCGCGAAGCAAGCCTGGCTGCTGGTAATCGTTCCGCTCCTATCGATCTTTTTCTTGAAGGATGGACGCGCGTTCAGCGAAGTTCTTCTGGCGTTGGTGCAGTCGCGGCCGCAACGCGAGCTGCTACAGGGAGTGCTCAGCGATCTGAATCAGATGCTGGCGCATTTCATCCGGGCACAACTTAGCCTGGCCGCACTTACGCTGGTGGCTTATTCGGCGGTTCTCGCTCTAATGCGGATGCCTTATGCGTTGGTGCTGGGAACGTTGGGCGGCCTGATGGAGTTTGTTCCGGTGGTGGGACCACTGGCGGCTGCATTGGTCATCGTAGGCGTGGCGTTGCTGATGGGGTACACGCACTGGGTGGCGCTAATCGTGTTTCTCGGCATCTGGCGCCTGGTTCAGGACTACGTGAACTCCCCACGCATCATGGGCCAAAGCATGGAACTACATCCCCTGGCGGCTATTTTTGGGGTGATGGCGGGCGGCGAAGTGGCGGGGATTCTAGGGATTTTTCTTTCCATCCCGGTGATGGCCAGCTTGCGAATTGTTTTCCGGCGCTGGCGGCTCTATGCGGAGAAGCGGAAGTTTGGACCGCTCAATGAATATGTGCTCGGCAACCAGGTCGGGCGTCCGAAATAATACTTAAAACTAGGGAGTTGGCATCAAGCTTGCGATTTGTCGTCCCGAGCGAAGCGAGGGATCTTGGTGTTTGCCGCGCCACAATAGAGGCAGCGCAGGCAAAGACCAAGGTCCCTCGCTTCGCTCGGGATGACAAACTGGATGTGTCTTATCTCGAACACCGGCTAGAGCGTGGAGGCGACTGCGCCTGTGGCTTTGTCGGCATGTACGTTGCGCAAAAATTCGGCAGCAGCTTCAGGCAGGACTGTATTAATGAACATGCCGGAACCTAATTCAAAGCCAGCCATGCGCGTGAGGCGTGGGATCACACTCAGATACCAATGGAAGTGACGAGCGCTGGAGTAATCGGATGGCGCACTGCGGATGGTGAAATTGAGATCGGGATTTTCGAGGCCCACATAGAGCTTGGCCAATACGGTGCGCAAGACACAAGCCAGGTCGGTAATCTCCGCGGCGCTGATCGCTCCGAAGCTGGCCCTGTGGCGGAGTGGAAAGATGTGAGTAGCAAACGGCGTGGCCGAAGCAAAAACCTCCATGGCTACGAATAAGTCGGTCTTGAGCACAATGCGAGTCTGGTCCTCGATCTCGCGATCCACCATGTGGCAGAACATGCACTCCCCCGCGTCGTCATAATGGCTCAGAGCCTCGTGCAGGCGATGCCGCACCTGGCTCGGGATCACGGGAGTCGCAATCAGCTGGCAGTGTGGATGCTGCAGGCTGGCCCCGGCATCCACACCGTGATTCTTGAAAATCGTGACGTGGTTGACACGGTGGTCGGTACTCAGCAGATTGTAGCGTTCTTTGAAGACGCCCAGTATCCGGGCGACCTGCACGTCCGGCAGCAAAGCCATGCAGGAGGAGTGGTCCGGAGTGTCAATGATTACTTCGTGGAAGCCGAAGCCCTCAACCCGCCGCCGGGAATGCTGCAGGCTGCGGGTGGGTTGGACGTCACTGGAAAGCGCCGCGAATTTGTTGGGGATCACTCGTACCGCCCAGAGATCGCTACTATTCGCAGGAAATCGCGTGATCTCAGGCGGGGTCTTGCTCTCGTTGCCTGGGCAGAAAGGGCAACTCTCCAGAAATGCCGGCACGACCTGTGCAGGGCGGCGGGTGGCTAGCTCCTCAGGACGCTTGGCCCGTTCGGTCGCGATGATAACCCATTCCTTGGTGAAGAAATTCTGACGCAGCTGAGGCATATTGATCCTCCATGCTTTTCTATCGGCCGGATGGGGACAGTACTTAACTCACGGTCGCGAGCCAGCACGTAAGTGGCTGACGTTTCGGGATTTTGTGGGATTCGGGTCAGTGTGGGACTCTTAAGATGTACCTTTTCCCAAACGATGGGAGAATTACGGCTGTTAGAATCCAAAGTATCTACTTCAAAGTGTCTTCCAGTGAAAACGAAGTTGTGAGCGCGGAATCATGAGCAGCAGACTTCCACTTGGAATCCTGGGTGCCATGAAGAGAAGATGGAAGAGGGAAACGCTGAAACTTTTAGGACAACTGGATGGAAAAGGAATTGTGTCCGCCGCATTTTCCATGAGCCAAGGGCCGTATCGGATGAAGTTTTATCCCGCCGAACGCATTGCCTCAGCCAACGAATTATCGAGGAAGTCACGCCGATGATCGTAATGAAATTTGGCGGGACTTCTGTGGAAGATGCGCGCGCCATTGAGCGCGTGGCCGCGATCGTAAAGCAGCGGCTGCCGCAAAGGCCGGTGGTGGTAGTCAGCGCAATGGCCAAGGTGACCGACACTCTACTGACCATGGCGCGCGCGGCCGGTGCAGGGGAACGCAAGGCTGCGTTGAAACTTTGCCGCTCGCTGCAGGAGCGGCACTATAACGCCGCCAGCGAATTGCTGGGCACGGCTCTGTTTACAGATTTTCACGGCGAATTGGGAGCTGACTTCGAAGCGCTCGATGAATTGCTGCGTGGCATTTCGGCGGTCGGCGAACTGACGCCGCGTACGACCGACCATGTCGCAGCCTTCGGCGAAATGCTCTCAAGCAGAATGGTGGCGGCGGCGTTTTCGGCGCTGGGCTTGAACGGTGTGCACGTCGACTCGCGGGACATTCTGGTAACCGACAACAATTTTACGGAAGCGGTGCCGCAGGACGCAGAGACCAACCGAAACCTGCAAGCCAAAGTGCGGCCGCTGCTCGACGCCGGGCAGGTTCCGGTGATGGGCGGGTTCATTGGGGCGAACCGGTCGGGGGTTACCACGACCATTGGACGCGGTGGCTCCGATTTTTCCGCGGCGATTGTAGGCGCGGGCCTGGGCGCCGAGCGGATTGAAATTTGGACTGACGTGGACGGAATTTTGACGACGGATCCGCGCATTTGTCCGGAGGCGCGGCGCATCAAAGTGATCAGTTTTGATGAGGCTGCGGAGCTGGCGTATTTCGGCGCAAAGGTGCTGCATCCGGCGACGGTATTGCCAGCGATTCAAAAAAACATACCGGTGTTCGTGTTGAATTCGCGGAACCCTTCCTGTGAGGGAACGAAAATTATCACCCGCGCGCCGCAGGGCAAGAACATTTTCAAGGCGATTGCGGTGAAGAAGCGCATCACCATCGTGGATGTGGCCGCTCCACGCATGCTGCTGGCGCACGGTTTTCTGCGTAACATCTTCGAGGCTTTTGACCGGCACAAAGTGGCGATCGATGTGGTCTCGACGTCGGAGGTCAGCGTCTCACTTACCGTCGATTCGAACAACGCGATTCCCGCGCTGGCGGCGGATCTGGCGAAGATGGCCGATGTGAAATACGAGGGGCGCAAGGCGATTGTGTGTCTGGTAGGCGAGAGCTTGCGGGACAAGCCGGGTATCGCCGCGCTGGTGTTTGGCGAGTTGAAGGACAAAAAGATTCGGATGATTTCGCAGGGAGCTTCGGAGATCAATTTGACGTTTGTGATTGAGGAAGATGAAGTGCCAGAGGTTATCCAGCGGCTGCATAATACGTTTTTTGCGGAGCTGGATCCGGAAGTTTTCGCGTAAGGACGCTTTCCCTAGCTATGAATTTACTGATTCTTGGCCGCGGCAAAACGGGGTCGCTGGCAGCGGAAGTGGCAGGCCAGCGCCGCCATCATGTGCGCATGGTGGGTGCCGTGGAAAATGCGGGCGGAGCGGCTCTAACCGCGGAAAAGCTACACGACATCGATGTCGTAATCGATTTCACTACTCCTTCTTGCGTTATCGCCAATATCGAAGCCTGCGTTAGCGCGGGTAAGAGCATGGTGGTCGGCACGACCGGCTGGCATGCGGAGGTCGATCGGGTTCGGAAATTAGTCGAGAACCACGGGACTGGGTTTGTATACGCGGCTAATTTTTCCATCGGCGTGAATCTGTTTCTCGATGTCGCGCGAGCTGCCGCGGCGGCCTTGCGCCATGACTACTCTGGACAGATTTTCGAGCGGCACCATGCTCACAAGAAAGATGCACCCTCGGGAACGGCTATGGCCATCCAACGCGTAATCCAGGACGCAAGCGGCAAGGGCGCGGACGAGGGTCTCGAAATCACTTCTTTTCGCGAAGGCGATGTCGTGGGCATGCATGAGGTCGTGCTCGAATCTCCCTCAGACCGGATTTATCTCTGTCACGACGCCAAATCCCGCCGGGGGTTTGCCGAAGGGGCGGTGCGCGCCGCAGAGTGGCTTGCGGGCAAGAAGGGGTTCTACGATTTCAGGGATGTTTGGCGGGAGTTGTAACCGCAGTAAAGACCTGTCCCTTTCGACCGTTCCCTCAGCAAGCCTATTCGCGTTATCTTATTAAGATGCAACTCCGTGGCTGCGGCACCGCACTCGTCACTCCGTTTCATCAGGATGGTTCGATCGACGACGCTGCCTTGCGCAATCTGGTGGCGTGGCAGGTCGAGTCTGGAATCGATTTTCTCGTTCCCTGCGGGACCACTGGCGAGACGCCCACACTGACGCATGACGAGTGGCTGTATGTGATTGATGCAACCATCGAAGTGGCGGCGGGGCGGGTGCCGATTATGGCGGGGGCGACGTCGAACTCCACGCACGACGCCGTCGAGAAAGCCAAAGAAGTTGCGGCACGGCCCGGCGTTGACGCAATCCTCACGGCTTCTCCTTATTACAACAAACCTACGCAGGAGGGGCAATACAGGCATTTCAAGGCGATTGCCGAGGCGGCGGGCGACAAGCCGATTATTCTTTACAACGTTCCCGGCCGCACAGGGGCGAACATTGAACCGACGACGCTGGCGCGGCTGGCTGAGATTCCAAACATTGTGGGGGTAAAGGAAGCCAGCGGTAACATGACGCAAATTGCCGAAGCGATCAATGCTGTGCCCGAGACATTTCTGGTCTTCTCCGGAGACGACGCGGTGACTCTGCCGGTGATTGCGCTCGGCGGGGTCGGAATCGTTTCGGTTGCGTCCAACGAAATTCCGCACGAGATGGCGAGCATGACGTGGGCTGCACTCAATAATGACTGGAACGCTGCCCGCTGCATTCATCGCAAATACCTGAGTTTGATGCAGGGGAATTTCATCGAATCCAATCCGCTGCCGGTGAAGGCTGTGCTCGCGATGATGGGCAAGATTGAAGAAAACTACCGCCTGCCGCTCCTGCCGATGCGCCGCGATACGCGAGCGAAGCTGCAGAAGATTGCGACTGAGGTTGGACTGATTGCAAAGCCGGCCACGCCTGCGCCCGATGCGGCGGAATTCTACATTTACGAGAATTGGTCAGCGGGGCCACATAAGATCGTGCTCCATCGCGGATCGTGCGGGCAATGCAATCAAGGTAAGGGACGTCCTGCCGGGCACGATGCCAACCACGCGCGCTGGCACGGACCCTATGCAACGGTGGCGTTGGGACGCGAGACCGCACATGGGATGGCCGGCGTGTTGATTCGGAGCGAGTGCAAGTGCGTGTAGAGGCAATTTCTGATTGCTGATTGTTGATTTTAAGGCGAGTGGGATTTTTCGATCAGCAATTAGCAGCTAGCAATTGGCATCAACGATCAGCCATCAACTATTTCATGCAATCCCTTAAATCTTCTATCGAGCGTCTCGCAGCCCTAGGGGAGGTTGAGCATAATCCCGAGGCGCGGTCGGTGTTTCTTGAATTCCGCGATGCGTTGACTCAGGGCAATATCCGCGCGGCAGAAAAGATCGACAGCAGGTGGGTGGTAAATGCGTGGGTGAAACACGGCATTCTGTTGGGATTCCGCCTGGGCGAACTGGCGGAGACGGGATGCGCCGCGCTTACATTCGTGGATAAAGATACCTTTCCGACGCGGCATTTTTCTGTCGCGGACCGTGTACGCATCGTTCCCGGCGGGTCTTCGGTGCGGCTGGGAGCGTACGTGGCGCCGTCGGTGATCTGCATGCCGCCGATGTTCATCAATGCTGGAGCTTATGTGGATGAGGGCACGATGGTGGATTCTCATGCGCTGGTGGGGTCGTGCGCGCAAGTGGGCAAGCGCGTGCACCTGAGCGCCGCGGCGCAGGTCGGCGGAGTGCTTGAACCGGTGAATGCTGCGCCCGTGATTATTGAAGATGACGTGCTGGTCGGAGGCAATTGCGGGATTTACGAAGGCACGCTGGTGCGGGCGCGGGCAGTACTGGGCGCCGGAACGATTCTGACAAGATCGACGCCGCTCTACGATTTGGTGCGCGACGAAGTTTACCGCGCTACGCCGGAAGCGCCGCTCGAAGTTCCGGAGGGCGCGGTGGTGGTGCCAGGGTCGCGAGCGGTGAAGAAGGGTGCGGCGGCCGAGTTGGGGATCTCTCTATATACGCCGGTCATCGTGAAATACCGCGACGAAAAGACGGATCGGGGAACCGGGTTGGAAGATTGGTTGAGATAGCCTGCCCGATTTGCTCCGACCCGCACAGCAGATTCCTCTCTTGTCTCGCCGCGCTTGGGCGCGGCTTCGGCCTGCGTTCGGAATGACAAAGGCTCTCAGTTTTGAAAGCTCACTCGAGGTTTACTGTGAGCTTGCCTGCGGCGGAAACAAGTTTGATCTGCGCTAGCTTCTGCACGATGGCGTCGGCTTCGCGCAGCGCTGAAGCTTGATACGTGCTGGTCAGGCCAATCACTTTCATCCCTCCCGCATGCGCGGCGCGAATTCCCGCGGGCGCGTCTTCGATCACCAGACATTGTTTCGGGTCCACGCCCAGCGCCTTGGCACCCTTTAAATAAGGCTCGGGATGCGGCTTTCCGTGGTCGACGTTGTCGGCGGCAATCATCACCTTGGGAGTGGGGACACCAGCAAGTTCCAGGCGAGAACTGGCAAGGCGGTGCCTTCCTGAGGTGACCACACCCCACTGGTTGGCGGGAATGGAGCGTACTAGGTTGATGGCGCCCGGCATCACCGCGACGCCATCGTGATCGGCGGCTTCCCTGTTTTCGAGTTTGCTGACTTCCGCTTCGGCATCAAGATGCGGCGCTACGGTGCGTATTACTTCGAGAGCGCGCACGCCGTGCGCGATGGCAATCACTTTCTCCTCGTCGATTCCCCGCTCGCGAGCCCAGATGCGCCATTGGCGATCGACAGAGCCGGTGGAATCGACGAGAACTCCATCGAGGTCGAAAAGAATCGCAGCGCAATAAAAAGTTGTCATTCTTTTTTCTATCACCTTTTTTTCTATCACAGTGAGGAAGGCACTAGAGGTTCGACGCCGGCAAAATGAGCGGAGGCTGTGCAGCAATTTCGTGGGAGCGTTGGCGATGTTGCAAATGGCGCTGGCGAAAGTGAGCCTTGGCGCGCTGGCCCCAGGCGCGCACAAACCAGTAATTGAGGGCGGCGCCGATGGCGGAACTGGCAAGAGGGATCACGCGTCCGGCCCATTTCTCCACGACCTCAGTGCTGGCGCGGGCGGCGATGCGCTGGATCACGCGCGGGACGAATTTGTTGACCACTTCTTTTTCGAGGAGTTCGCGGCTGATATCGACTCCGGCGGCGCTGGCAGCGGCGATCCAAAGTTCGGCGATCTCGTGATCGGTGTTGAATTGAAAACCGTAAACCAGGCTCAGCTTCTGAATCGTGCGCATGGTGATGGCGGAAAGAATGCCGAGGTCGGGGAAAATGGTGATCAATCCTCCGAGGCCGAAGCCCGCACCCTCGACTGCGGCCAACTTCATGCCGCTGCGAATAATTTCGTCGGCGACGACATCGAGTTCGCCCATCTCCAGCGAATACACGCCGTGATAGCCACTAATCGGCATTCTGTAGGCGGTGCGCAGCTGCAGCAAGAATTTATCGGGATCGACCTGCACCGTAGAGTAGGCGCGAGTAAGGCCCTGGCTGAGCGCCTTCTCGATGCGGCCGCGAAGCCATGATTTGGGTTGCGCGTCGGCCATTACCTTAACCTTAACTCAGAGCGGCGGGGAAAGCCATCG
>CAYOVU010000141.1:0-5061 GCA_964407505.1 uncultured Acidobacteriaceae bacterium
AGAGCGGCTGCTGGCGCGCGAACCGGGCACTCTTACTCTGCAGGATGTGGCGAAAGATGGGCGAGTGCTGATTACGCGGGACGTTCCGCGGGTGGGCATGGTCGGAATGACGGCAGGCAGCAACAAGGAACGCGATCTCTCCTGGCTGGATTGGTCGGCGCCGAAGGATTTGTCTCCCGACGGAAAGATGCTTTTGTTTACTGAATCGGGCGAAGCGGGTGGAGAAAACTACTCCACTTACTTGCGCGGGACTGACGGGTCGCCAGCTGTGCGGCTGGGTGATGGGCTGAGTTTCGCGCTCTCGCCGGATGGACGATGGGCCTTAGCGGGTCAGCCGAAGCCTCCCGTTCAGTTCACGTTGCTGCCCACTGGCGCTGGAGAATCGAAAGAGCTGACGCACGATCAAGTCAATCGGCTTTGGGCGCGCTGGTTTCCCGATGGCAAGCGATTGTTGTTCTCCGCGGATGAGCCCGGCAAGGGCGTGCGGCTTTACGTGCAGGATGTGAACGGTGGCGCACCAAAAGCTATCACCGGCGAAGGAGTTAACGGCAGCCTGCTGACCATCTCTCCCGACGGCACGCAGGTGGCGATGGTCGGCGCCGATCAGAAACCTGTGCTGCTGAATATCGATAACGGAGAGATTCGGCCGATTCCCGGACTCGAGGTCGGCGAGGTTCCCGCGAGATGGAGCAGCGATGGCCGCTCCCTGTTTGTTTACAAGCTGGGCGAAGTTCCGGCCACGGTCAACAAGCTCGACCTCGCGACGGGCCACAAACAAATCTGGAAGCAACTGGTTCCGCTGGACGTATCGGGCGTCACGGACATCAGCTCGGTTCTGATTACTCCCGACGGCAATAATTACGTCTACGAATACGGCCGCACACTTTCCGATTTATACCTGGTGAACGACCTCAAGTAAGGATCTATAAGTAAGGGGATGCACCATGAACATTGCGAACAACATTACCGAACTGATCGGCCACACACCGCTGGTACGGCTCAACAAAGTGACTGAGGGCTGCGTGGCCGAGGTGGTTGCGAAGCTGGAAAGCCAGAACCCGATCGGCAGCGTGAAAGACCGCATTGGCGTGAGCATGATCACGGAAGCCGAACGGGCGGGCAAAATTCAGCCCGGGAAGACAGTGCTGATTGAGCCTACCAGCGGCAATACTGGAATTGGACTGGCGTTTGTGGCCGCCGTGAAAGGCTACAAACTGATCCTCACGATGCCGGAGACCATGAGCCTGGAGCGGCGCGTGCTACTGCTGGCCTTTGGAGCTGAGATTATTTTAACGCCGGGTCCGCGAGGCATGAAGGGTGCCATTTTGAAAGCGGAGGAGTTACTGGCCAACACGCCTAACGGCTACATGCTGCAGCAGTTCGATAACGCTGCGAACCCCAAGATTCACTTCGAAACAACCGGCCCCGAGATTTGGAATGACACTGATGGCCGCGCGGATATCCTCGTCTCTGGCATTGGAACTGGCGGAACTATTACGGGAGTGTGCCAATACATTAAGCCGAAGAAGCCGTCATTCAAGGCCGTCGCCGTGGAGCCGGCAGAAAGTCCCGTGCTCTCCGGAGGAAAGCCGGGGCCACACAAGATTCAGGGGATTGGCGCTGGATTTGTTCCCAGCATCCTGCGCCGGGAATACATCGATGAAGTAATCACGGTCAGCAACGATGAAGCGATTCGCATGGCGCGGCGGTTGCCTCTCGAAGAAGGGGTTTTCGTGGGAATTTCTTCGGGCGCAGCCGTAACCGCTGCCGTGCAGGTGGGGAAGCGTCCGGAGAACGCGGGAAAACTCATCGTGGTGATTCTGCCGTCGTTCGGAGAGCGCTATCTCAGTACGGTCCTGTTTGAAGAGCTTCGCACTCGCGCACAGCAGATTCCGACTGTCCAGCTTCCGGGGTAATCGCACGCGGGAAATCAGGGCACGGTCAACCCCGATCCCTGCGGGCCTGCCAGCCTTGGTTGAAATGCTGTGGAAATCCGGGCACTTCAGGCCACAACCTCCGCACTCGCGGGGTGTATGATGATTTTCCAATAAACCAGCCAGCAGTCCGAGTGCAAACCTGCGGAGGGATTTCATGTCAGCTTTTTTTTTCCGTTGCCAGGGCCCTCAAGCATCAGGAAGAAAAATGAGAAGCAGCCGAGGTTTCGCGTGGGGATGCGTTTCGATGCTCGGCGTGCCCTTGCTAGCTTCAACTTTGCTGGGTCAGGCGGCGCCAGACTCCAGAGCCAGCCTTCCTGTAATCTCGGACTGGAGCCAACGTCATCTCATTTTTTCGCAGCCTGCTACGACGCCAGAGCAAGCTGCGCGAGTGCAACAAGATCCTCGCTACTGGCTGCAGCGCCGTCGGAGTGAGCCGCGGGCCCAGGGGCCTGCGCCGGCTGACACGGCAGAGGATAGCGTCCGACCACAAGAACAACACGGAGACTGGTCCGAGAATATGGGCACCGGTGCGAGTGTGGGCGCGGGAAATTTTCCAGCAAAGTATTCTCTGTCGCTTGGAACTGCAACCTGCGCCAACGCTACGAAACCCGACTTCGTGGTCTATAGCACGGGGTTGCAGGGACAGTCGCCTGCAGGAACCGGGCCAGCCAGCCTGGTGGCTTACGACAATATTTACTCCGGCTGCATCGCTTTCGGTAGTGTGCCCTCCGTTTACTGGGCCTACGACACGCTCGGCACGGTGCTGACCTCGCCCACATTTTCGCTCGACGGCACGCAGGTGATGTTTGTTCAGACCGACACCATCACTGGCGGGGGAGAGTTGGTTCTACTAAAATGGGCAGCTTCCACCACGGAGACAGTAACTAGTCCCGGCGCACCCACCCGCGTGAGCGCAAACACTTATTTCTCGGGCTGCCTCACACTGCCCTGCATGACCACGCTTGCACTGACCACCAGCTTGGGCGCCCCAAACAACGATACGACATCCTCGGCCTTCTACGACTACGCGGACGACATCGCATGGGTTGGCGATGCAGCGGGGTATCTGCATAAGTTCACTCCCGTGTTCAATGGGAAACCCGCAGAGATTTTGAGCGGAGGGTGGCCTAAGCTAGTGAACTCTGGAACCAAGGCTTTGTCGGACCCTGTGTTCGACGTTGGATCTGGAAATGTATTCGTGGGAGACCTTGGAGGATTTCTGTACCGCGTCAACTCGAGCACAGCCGCGGTAACCGCCTCCGCGCAGCTCGATTTCGGTACCGGAATCGTTGAAGGTCCTATCGCGGATTCCACTGCGGGGCTGGTGTACGTGTTTGCCTCCAGCGATAACAGCGGGGCGTGCGCCGGCGGCGCCAATTGCGCCCGCGTTTACCAACTGACAACCAGTTTTGCCGCAGACACGAACGGGAAAAAAGTCAAAGTCGGCGTCAGCACAATCACGGGAACGACGCCGAATCCCATGTACATTGGCGCGTTCGATAGTACGTACGAAAGCTCGACTACCGCTACGGGCAATCTATATGTTTGCGGCAACACCGGCGGCAAACCGACGCTCTACCAGATCCCCATTAAGGCAGGCGCGCCTGGCGCTGCAGTGACCGGGCCGGTGCTCGCCAGCGCCACAACCGCGTGTTCTCCAGTCACCGATATTCTCAATCCCAACGCTTCAGGAGGCTCGAAGGAATTTCTTTTCGCCAGCCCGCAGGCGAGTGGTACTCCGACGATATGTGCAGCGGGAGGCTGCCTGGTGAATTTTACCGACACACCATGGCGAGCATCCGTCAGTTATTTGGTGGGGCAGGAAGTTCTCGATAGCAATTTAAATGTTCAAGTGGTGAGCATTGCTGGCACATCGGGCGCTGCAGCGCCAACCTGGAGCAAGGTTCTCGGGACGGCAACCACGGACGGCACCGTTCATTGGCTAGACCAAGGAGCGCTCTCCGCAACTACGCTGGCGGCGTGGAAGGCAAACCATACGTATGCCATCAATACAAAAATCCTGGACAGCAACGGCAACGTGGAACTGGTAACGACCGCCGGCAAATCTGGCGGAAGTACGCCTACCTGGAGCACCGTCGCTGGCGTCGTGACGCCCGACAACACGGCGGCATGGACGAACTTGGGCGCGGTTGCGACGCATGCGTTGCCTTCCGCAGGCGGAGCCAGCGGAACGATTATCGACAACACTGTGGGCTCAGGCACACTCGCCGGAGCCTCTCAGGTATACTTCTCGACTCTTGGAAACCAGACTTGCGGGACGACAGGCACGGGCGGTTGCGCCGTGCAGGCCTCGCAGTCGGCGCTACAGTAAGGGAGTTCATCGAATGTCTACGATTGAGTCGTCCAGCAATTCATCGGGTGATGAGGCGCGCTCTGCTGGCACCACAAAGAAGCCGTATCAGAAGCCGGCATTTCGTTATGAACAGGTCTTCGTAACCTCGGCGCTTACCTGCTCGAAGACCGGCGCAGTCGGCCAGTGCAAGCTCGGAACCCTCAGCGCATCATGAGGCATCGCGTCATCATGCAGCGCGTTATCAGGCAACCCGCGGACGCTTCAGCAGACGGGCGCACAGCGTTGAAATGCGAGCTAGCGGGTGAGGTTCTGCGGTCGTTCGGCAAACTTCGCTTCACGGCGACCGGCTGGAGCATGCTGCCAGCCATTTTTCCCGGGGACACATTGGTGGTGGAGCGCGCCCACCCGGATAACGTTGTGGTCGGAGACGTTGTGCTCGTCGGACGTGAAGGAAGACTGTGCGCGCATCGCCTGGTGTCAACGATCGCTGGTGCGGAATGTCCAAAATGGATTACCCGTGGAGATGGCATGCCCGGACCAGACCGGCCTGTATTCGCGAACGAGTTGTTGGGCCGCGTGGCTTATCTGATCCGCGCAGGGAAGTTAATCACCGTGCCAACGAAGTTGGGTGTCTTCGAAAAGCTTGTCGCGAAGGTTGTGCAACTCTCGAAGCCTACAGCGCGTGCGCTCGTTTATCTTCAGCAAAGGGTGCACACACCAGAGACCGTTCCTCCTCTTCAGGATCAGCCGTGCCAGGACTAGCTACACAAATCGAACGCTACAGCGTGGTGATCGCGATTGGCGGTGTCT
>CAYOVU010000142.1:0-6170 GCA_964407505.1 uncultured Acidobacteriaceae bacterium
TGATGGTTTCCAACTATCTGTATGAAGTGGTTGGCGAACCAGTTCTACATCCACAAAGAGCATCGTTGTTGGGCCTTTGCCACGTGGTTCCGCAGGAGTATCCGAATCTCTCCTGTCGAAACATTGATCTCGATATTAGTGCCCGTGAAATTCCTACAACTGAGGTCTTATCATCTACCCTCGTCAAGGAAATCACTGCCGGTTCAACAGAAACGGTAGTTGCCTATAGAGGTGGACGGCGGTGGGTGCAGATTTTTGAGCACTTACGTTTACCGGCGTTCGATCAGTCAGTTCCTTTGCGGCAAAAAGGAACTTATCTGATCACAGGCGGGTTAGGCGGCATAGGGTTGACCATCGCGGAACACCTTGCCAAAACGCAGCAGGCCCGGCTTGTCTTGGTGGGAAGGTCTCAGTTCCCGCGACGTGAAGAATGGGAACGCTGGGTCGATACCCACACAGAACAGGATGGGATCTGCGCGAAGATCCTTAAACTGAAAGCTCTGGAGGAAATGGGCGCTGAGGTGCTTGTCATGAGCGCAGACGTATGTGACGAGCAAGCGATGCGGTCTGCCATTCTTTCGGCCCAAGAGCAATTCGGACCGCTTCATGGTGTGGTGCATTGTGCCGGAGTGCCCGGTGGCGGTGTGATTCAACTCAAGACACGGCAAATGGCAGAAGCGGTGTTGGCCCCCAAGGTAAAAGGCACAATGGTGCTTGCATCGGTGCTGGGCAAGATGCCGCTGGATTTCTTTGTCGCGTATTCATCTCTCAGATCTATCGCCAGTTCTTTTGGGCAGGTTGACTATAGTGCTGCCAACGCATTTCTGGATGCATTTGCGCACTTCAGTCATCAAAACGGCTCTCAACCAATGGTTGCGATTAATTGGGACGGCTGGACAGGTGTCGGAATGCAGGCCAAGGGGGTAGGTCTCGCGAGCGTGAATGCCGAACAAAAAGAGCAAGGAATAAACCACCGCGAAGGGGTAGAAGCGTTGATGCGAATCCTCTCCCTGAAGTCCGAGCCACAGGTGATCGTTTCCGCCAAGGATCTCCCAGCCTTGATCCTACAAGCCAAGAGTCGTAAGTCGATCACTGAAATGCTGGACCAGGTAGCCGAGACCCCGTCCGCTGCCGGTTCAAGACATCCTCGTCCTGCCATGGAGACACCGTATCAAGCCCCAGGCACTCCCTTAGAGCAAAAATTTGCAGAAATCTGGCAACAGGTGCTGGGCATCGATCAAATTGGCGTCAATGACAACATCTTTGACTTGGGAGGCGACTCGGTCCAGGGCATTCAGATCGCGGCAAGAATCAACCAACAAGGGTTTCAGTTGACTCCCGAACTGGTGTTCCGGCACCAGACAATCGCCGAGTTAGCAGCCGTCGTGGAAACAGCTCAAACTATCCATATCGAACAGGGAGAGATTGTTGGTGACGTTCCCATTACGCCCGTCCAGCTGAGGTTCTTTGAACAGGAGCATCCGGTTCCCCGGCACCACAATGAATCCGTTTTGCTGGATGTTCCCGCAACTGCCGACGCGAGCCTCCTGCGCCGCGCATTTGGCTTATTGCTCGATCACCATGATGCTTTACGGGCGCGCTTTGAGTTTGTGGGTTCGGGATGGCGTCAGGAAATCGCGAGATCGATCCCGGACGTGCCCTTTTCAGAAATCGATCTCTCGAAGTTTAGCCAAGACGACCGAGAGCGAGAGTTTGATCAGGAAGTAGCCAAGCTGCAGTCGAGCCTCGATTTGGCTCACGGACCTTTGTTTCGCGCAGCCTTCTTCTTGTTTGGGGCGGATGCCCCAGGACGCCTGCTGCTGATTGCTCATTCCCTGATGGCGGATCGTTTGTCGATGGCCATCCTGCGGGAAGATCTGAACGTGGTATACGAACAATTGCTTCAAAACAAGGAAGTCCATCTTCCCGAAAAAACGACATCCTATCAATATTGGGCACGCAAGCTACGCGAATTGGAGAATTCCGCCAACATCCGAGAAGAGAGCAGCGTATGGCTGGATGAGTCCCGGTCTGCGGTAACGGATATTCCCGTAGACCTGCGAGGCGGCAATAACGTCGTGCAATCGGCAAGCGGCATTTCTCGGTTCCTGGAGTACGAGGAAACCCAGAGCTTGCTGCAAGACATCAGCGCCCTGCACCACGCTGATGTCCAAGAGTTGCTCCTGGCAGCGCTGGGAGCAAGCATGAGCCGATGGGCGTCGACGGACAGGCTGCTGGTGGACCTGGAAGGGCAGGGGAGAGAAGAACTGTCTCCGGAGGTGAATCTTTCGCGCACTGTCGGCGCATTTGCCACCACAGTGCCGGTTCTTCTGCAACAGCTGCATCCAGAGGATCTCAGTCAAACGCTGAAATCCGTGAAGGAGCAAATCCGGCGCCTTCCGAGACACAAGCTGGGATACGGGATTTTGCGATATCACAGCGAGGATTCGGCGCTGGCTTTGAAACTCAGGTCAATGCCCCGGGCGCAGATTAAATTTAGTTATCTCGGAAATGTCGACACACCAGTAAGTAGTAACGATGCCTTCACGCCACTGGCCGAACCGGTAGCGCATACATGCGATCCACACACTCGCCGCAGCTACTTGTTTGCAGTCACTACGTGGATTCTTGGGGGAAAGTTTCAGTTGAATTTGGCCTACAGCAGCGCGTTGCACCACTCCGAAACGGCGGACAAGCTGGGTGACGATTTCGTCGAAAGCTTGCGAAGTCTAATCACGCTCTCATCGTCGACCGACACCGCCGGATTTACCCCCTCTGACTTTCCACTCGCCGGCTTGGATGAAAAGGGAGTATCGGAACTGGAATATGCGTTGGCAGAAACAGACGATTCCGGCGACGGATTGTAATTGCTTCGACATTGACAATTGAAGCCGTGGTGAACTTAAGTACTTCGGGGAAGAATGGTCCAGCGAGTGAATTCGACGAGTCACTGATTGGAGTGGTGATAGAGCAAGCAATCAATGGAATAACTTTGCGATGGACAGCTTTTGTCAGGATCTTCGTTATGGACTCAGGTTGTTAGGTAAGAGTCCCGCTTTCACGGCGGTTGCCATTTTGACCCTGGCTTTGGGAATTGGCGCCAACACTGTGATTTTCAGTGTCATCAATTCTGTTTTATTGCATTCTCTACCGTTTCGTGATCCTACCAGCCTGGTCAAAGTAAGCTTCGACGATCCCGGAGTGGGCCTGGTTGATACGGTCTTCTCTGTTCCCGAATTAGACGACCTGAAGTCAAGCGGTGTTTTTGAGGATATATCTGCTGTCGTGACGGGGAGCGTGAACTTGACTGGCGCCAAGCAACCAGAACGTCTGGAATTGCTGGTGGTCAGCCCCAATTATTTTTCCATGCTGGGCATTGCTCCGGAAAAGGGCCGCTTGTTTGGTCCTCAAGATTTCGCTCTGGGATATGCAGAGGCGGTCGTCATCAGCGATAGCCTATGGCACCGCGCTTATGGCGCGGATCCTAACGTTATCGGGCGGAGTATGCGGCTGGATAACGATCTATACACGATTGTGGGCATCCTTCCTCCGAGTTTTCGCCATCCGGGCACTACGATTGCGACAGATGTGGAGGTATGGGCGACAGCTGGTTTCGCCGCCGCTCCAGCCCCCAAGCCCGCGCGCAACGTACGCATTCTGCCGGCGGCAATCGCCAGACTTAAACCCGGGATAACTCTGGAACAGGCACAAGGCAAACTCGATGCCAAGACGGCCCAAATAAGACGGGATTTTGCATCCGATTATCCTCTCAGATCCCAATGGAGGGTTCGGATTCTCCCCTTGCAGGAATCTCTTGTAGGCAACGTTCGGCCCATTCTGCTGGTCCTCATGGGGGCGGTGATTCTGGTCATTCTTATCGCCTCCGTGAATATTGCAAATCTTTTTCTCGCTCGTGCCTCCGGCCGACAGCGCGAGATATCTATACGGCTGGCGCTGGGAGCCAGTCGGCTTCGGATGATCCGCCAATTGCTCACCGAGTCGGTTGTCCTGTCCATGATTGCAGGGGTAGTCGGCATTCTGACCGCAGAAATAGTTCTGCATTCTGTTATACGGTTTGTGCCGTTCAAGATTCCACGACAAAGTGAGATCAGCATTGACTGGGCCGTCCTTGGATTTGCAACCGTAGTCTCTTTCCTTACCGGCTTGCTGTTCGGGCTTGCCCCAGCGATCCAGTCCACCAAGAGCGCTCTTATTGGCACTCTCTCGGAGGGTGCACGCGGCTCAGGCTACAGTGTCAAAACCCATCGCATGCGCGGCCTGCTGATTGTTTCCGAGTTGGCCCTTACCGTGGTCCTTATGATTGGGGCAGGTCTGCTGATGCGGACATTCTGGCGACTCCTGCAAGAGGACCCTGGTTTTAATTCAGCAAATGTCGTGGCCTCCAGCATCTGGCTCCCGCAGCCCAATGATCCAAAAGCTGATCCGTATCTAACCATTGCCCAGCAGGGACCTTTCGTCCGGGAACTATTGCGGAGGGCGCGCACAATTCCCGGTGTCAAACTGGCAGGAATCACCTCAGATTTACCTGGTACTCCCGCGGCGAACAGCACGGACTTAAACATCGAGGATATGCCTGCTGACTTTTCGCAAAAGCTCTCTGCAGAAGTAATTCGAGTGAGCCCTGATTATTTCCGGATCATTCAAACCCCTTTGGTTCGGGGTCGTTTCTTCAGTGAAGATGATCAGGCGGATGGGCTCCCGGTGGCAATCATTGACGAGACCACCGCTCGACGGTTTTGGCCGGATCGCGACGCTATCGGCAGGCGCCTCGGTTTGGGTCAGTATTGGACCGTACCATGGCTGACGGTAGTCGGCATCATCAAAAATATCAAACAAGACGGCCTTGATATCAATGGTGTTCCTCACATTTACACTTCGGTTTACCAGGATACGGGCAGAGACCTTAACCTCGTGCTACGTACACCCCTCGCTCCGTCCCTTCTCGAAACGGAAATTCGAAGTGAAATCCAGAAGATCGATCCCGGCCTGCCTGTATTTAATATTCGATCTATGAATGAAGTGATGGAAAGCTCCTTGGCTCAGCGACGTTTCTCCGCTGAGTTGGTGGCCGTCTTTGCGGTGATGGCGGTCATGTTGGCTTCTGTTGGAATTTATGGATTGCTCGCGTACCTGGTAGGACAACGCTCGCAAGAGATCGGAGTACGTATGGCCTTAGGAGCCCAGCGCGCTCATATTCTCAAGCTGGTCTTGGGTCAGTGTGCAGTGCTTGCGGGCGCTGGTATCTCCGCCGGCCTGATCATGGCAGCCGTAACTGCTCCCATGATCGCGACTCTGCTTTATGGCGTTCGTGCTCTCGATGTGAACGTATTTCTTACGGTCCCCCTCATTTTATTTGTGGTCTCCTTCACGGCCAGTTACGTGCCCGCGCGCCGGGCTGCCAAGGTAAATCCCATTGTGGCTTTGCGTGAAGGTTGAACCGCTAATCCGAAGGTTTTCAGGGATCCCTAATTGGTTCAGGTTTGCAGAAGCGCGTTCAGCTGGGTAGAACACCCGTCACGCAGGAGGCCGCGTGTTCCAGTGCGCGCATTCCCGCCAATGAAGGAGTTCACTGCGAACCGCTGTCCCATCCTTAAGCCGGGAACAGCTGATGACTCCTGACAAGCGGGCCTTGTCGGCGAGTCATTCCCCGGCGAGAACCCGCAAGACAAATCAGCAGTCGAGGTACCGTTCAATGCCGAACGTATGGGTTCTCGCGTCTCTTTGGGTGGGTTTGGCCCTGATCGCTACTCTTCTCGGGATCTGGTTCAAAAGTCGAGAACAGCAAGCTCGATTACGATGGCGGCCCGAGTGGGGAAGTTAGATGGGCCGACAAACGCGTAAGTGCAAGGACACCTGAGCTTTGCTGTCAAGCGAATTATTGGCTGCTGCTGATCTTGTTCGGATTTCGTAATTAGGATGAGTCCGTCATCAAGAGAGGGGCGGTTCGACATCGCACTGTCTGTTTAGTATATTAAACATTGTCATGCGGCTCACCACAGTAGGCAACAATCTCACGGCAGAATCGCGAGGCTGTATCCGCTAGGGGGCCTTTGGTAGCGAGAGCAACGCCGGATACAGCCTCTCCCCCGGGCAAGAGAAAAGTGCCACTTCAGGTCGTGCCCCTCGGCCGACAGGTTGGTGGGAACTTT
>CAYOVU010000143.1:0-17401 GCA_964407505.1 uncultured Acidobacteriaceae bacterium
GCGCAATAATCCGCTGTGGAACGTCTTCCATCGCAGTTCGAGTAATGGTGGCGCGACCTGGTCGGCGGAGATGCAGCTTTCAGAACCGGTGCGTGGGTACGATTACATACTGCCCGACGGTTTTAAATTTCCCTTCGGCGACTATTTCTCCATCGCGATCGATAACCTCGGAAATACTCACGTAGTGTGGGGAGCGGGGCGGAATTATAAGAGTCCTGGTTCGATCTGGTATAGTCACGGGCGTTAGCGGGCGTCCTTTCATTCCAGTTTGATTCATTCATCTGTCAGTCACCATCCAGCATCCCGGCATTCGTGGCGGGCTGGATTGCCCGAAGTTCAGTGGTTAATGGAGGCATGGCATGAAGTTCATGGGGATAAATCTTTGGGCGGTGTTGGCGAGAGGACGCAACGCTTTCCGGGTTTACCCCAGTTGCGAAGCTTGCCCCGGTACACCGTTTCCCACAGCTCCAGCAGGCACTCATCAGGGTTAAAGTCCCGCCAGCGAATATTTCAAATCCAATCGCGTCTCCCCACGAACTTACGTCGCGTATCTCGCTCTCAAGGCTTTGAAGCGACGGCGCAAGAAAAAACAGTAACTACTCTATTCCCTTTTCTCTCCGCAGCATTCACAAGTATCCGCTTCCGGATCGCCCATTCTTCCAAAAACAAATATCAGACCCTTTCGGACAACCTCTAGCGCCCTGAACCTGACCCGGCGTAAATTCCGAATTGCGTCTGGCTGGAGGGCGAATCGCATCCTCATCCAGCTGAAAAGCTGCTCGGATGGATCCTCTTCTTGTTTCTTGTAAGAAATTTCTTGAAAAATTCTTTTGCAAATAGGGAATAAAGAGCAAGCCGATGAGTTCTGAACCTAGGGACTGCAGGCTGGGTGACGTGGACGTTTAAGGGGAGCGAAACAAAAACCTAAGGAGCAAACTAATGAAAAATCTATGGAAGGCGTCGGCGTTGTTGGTGCTCTTGCTAGGGCTAGCCACTTCGTACGCGGCAGGTCAATTCATCAACGAATTTGACCTGCAAAGCACTACCTCATTTCCGGAAGGACTGACATTTGATCCGGTTTCCGCTAACTTTTTCCCAACCGCTGTTTTCGGCGCGCAAATCACCCGCGTCCCGCTTGACGGAGGATCTCCTGAGAGCGTTTTCTTCACTGAGACAGCAAATCCCCAGATTTCTTTTTTAGGCGCCAAAGTCGATTTCATTCGCCGGACACTTTGGGTTTGCGGCATCGACCTGGTTACCAACCCGTTCCCTGTTTCATTCGTATATGGAATCACGATTCCCCCAAACAATCAGACAGGTCAGTTGGCGCATCGCATCGCGCTTCCGCAACCTTCTTTCTGCAATGACATTGCTTTGGACTTCCGTGGCGATATTTTTGCAACGGACTCCGTTCAACCCAATATCTATCGAATCCATCCAGAAAACGATTCATTTGAAATTTTCGCGACCAATCCCCTCTTTGCCGTCAAAGGCGGGCCTTTTGGCCTGAACGGGATTCAAGTCACTCCGGACCAACAGCACATTCTCACTGTAACCACATTTCCTCCGCAAGTATTGACCTTGCCCATCGATGAACCCACGAACGTGCAACTCGTCAATTTGAGCGGCGATCCTTTGACGGACACAACTCAGCCTTTTCGTTTCTTCGGCCCGGACGGCCTAATTTTTGTATTTGACAAGGCCTATATTGTCCAAAATGGCGTGGTCCAGCAGCTGACCTTCACCAGTTTTGATTTTCTGAACGCCACGCTTAAAAATGACACCCAAATCACAACCGGTCTCTCATCTGCAACGGATGCCTTTGGGCAACTGTATGTGATTGACAGCCAAGTTGTTCCGGTCCTGGATCTGCACCAGGCGCCGGTATTTCCCTTTAAGATCCTTCGGGTAGACCGCGAGGTGTTTGAAAATCAGTAAGCTCTAACCGCGGGCACAGAGCACGCTCTGTGCCCGCGATGATCACGTTGATGCCGAGAATGGTCCAGCGAATCCAGGTCTGCCGCGCCAGTTCGTAGATTTCCCAGGGCAGATAGGATGGAACCGAAACCTGTGAGCAACGCTTGAAACTTGAGCCAAACTCTTGGCCCGCTTACACAGAGTCTTTGTCCCCGTAAAGGGTATGGAAGATTGAAAACTTGATTGGAGAAGCCATGAACCGCCCGCCCACCGCAGCCCCTGGTTTGAAGTTAAAAATTTGGCCGGAAATTGCCGGAAATATCGCCGAATATACCGGGGTCGATCTGGTATGTGCGCGGGCGGTAGCGGGTGCATGCCTCTATTTCATTCTAAATTTTGCGGTTTCGTGAATCTTCCGCAGCGGCTAGAGCCGCAGGGGGTAGTCTGCGCCTTGCGGCATCGCTGGAAGCGAAGCCCTGATACGAGTCGAACACTCTTACTCCAAAATCATGCCGCCGGTCAGGTCGGCTAGGCGGGGGATGGTGCGATCTTCACACCAGGTGCGGAGTTCGTCGACGATTTTCTCGGTGGCGCGGGGATCCCAGTAGCTGGCCGTACCGATCTGCACGGCGGTTGCACCTGCGAGTATGAATTCCGCGACATCGGCGGCAGTTGAAATTCCTCCCATGCCGATCACCGGAATGTTCACCGCGTGCGCCGCGTCGTAAACCATGCGCAGGGCAATGGGTTTGATGGCCGGGCCGGAGAGTCCGGCGGTGACGTTGGCGATGCGAGGCTTGCGCGTGTCGGCATCGATGGCCAGGGCCACAAAAGTATTCACCAGCGATATGGCGTCAGCACCGGATTCCTGCGCGATGTGGGCCATCTGGGCGATGCTGGTCACGTTGGGCGAGAGCTTCACAATAAGCGGGCGCGTTGCTGCGCGCTTCGCCGTGGTCACGACTTCGTCGAGCGAACGCGGATCGCAACCGAACTGCAGCCCGCCGTGAGCGGTGTTGGGACACGACACATTGAGTTCGTAGGCAGCGATGCCTTCGCCGTCGTTGAGAATCTCAATGGTTCGTTCGTAGTCTTCGCGCGCGTAGCCAAACACGTTGGCGAAAACAACGATGTTCTTAATCTGCCGAAGCCTCGGCAGCTTCTCTTCGAGGAACGCCGATGCACCGATATTCTGCAAGCCGATGGCGTTGAGCATGCCGGCAGCGGTTTCCCACAGGCGTGGCGGCGGATTGCCGATCATCGGCTCACGCGACAGGCCTTTGACGACGAAGCCTCCGAGCTTATCGAGATGAACGACGTCTTCAAACTCGACTCCGTAGCCAAAGGTTCCGCTGGCCGCGATGATAGGATTCTTTAGCTGGATGCCGGCGAAATTGACACTGAGATCCGGGGAGGATTTGCCGGAATTTTCGGAAGAAGAGGTCACTGTGGAAGTTTCTCCGTGGGAAGTCCTGCAGAATTTTCCGGATGATGCGGCGCGGTGAGCGCCTCCGTGAGCACGCGCCCAACGGCATGCGTGGGAGCGTTGATGCCGAGCAGTGATGCCAGGGTCACGGCCAGATCGACCGGTTCGGCATGCATACGATACGTGCCGGCGCGAAAAGGCAAGCCGTAGAAAGCAAGCGGCACGTGCGTGTCGTAAGTGTAGGGTGACGCGTGATCGGTGCCTTTCGCAGGACCGACGGTATAGGGATCGGGAACTCCCATTACGTACCATCCTCCTTCAGGCGAATGGCTGTTCAGAAATTTTCTGCCAAGAGCCGTGGCGGGGACTTCGCCTTCCGCGAGTTGCGACTTGGTGAAGTAGTCGCGCAGTCCGGCCTGTTTCATGGCCTCGCCAACTGCCGCTTCGGCGTCGCGTTCTTTTACGTGAGCGGCAGTGAAGGCATCTTGATCGAGCCATGCAATAGGGTAGTCGAACTTTATGTAGGACGTAGTGTGTCCAGGCGAAAATCGTGCGGTAAGCGCGGCGTTGATTTCGGCCTCGAGTTTGCCGGCGCCGAGGTTGGCAGCGGGAATGCGTAGCTTCTTAGCAGCTTCGGGCAAGGCGGACACGCCGTGGTCGGCCGAAAGCGCAATCCATAAATCGGCGAGGCCGACCTGATGACCGAGAAACGTGAAGAAATCGGCGAGTTCGCGATCGAGCGCGAGCGCCATGGCCGCCATCTCCGGCGAATCAGGGCCGACTTGATGGCCGAGAATGTCGTTCGCCGAAAGACTGATGGCGAGCAGGTCTGTGGCGTGTCCGGCGCCGAGGTTCTCGTAGACCACCAACTCTTTGGCGAATTCCAGTTCGTACTCGTTGGCGAAAGGAGTCGAGCCGATAACCTCGTAGAAGCCGGCGTCGGAGCCGTCCTTACTTGTACTTTTTCGATGCGCGGTCGAGCGCAAAACGTCTCCGTTGCTATTCTTCCAGTCGCGATCCCAATACTTACCGGCGCGATTGCTGGCGTTGAAATCCTGCGCCCACTTGGGCAGGTCGCGGCGATAGTAGGTAGACGTAACCCACGCGCCGCTCTTGGGATCGATCCAGTAAGCGGCATCGGCCGCGAAACCGCCGGGCAGAACGGCCGCGCGGTCTTTCAAAGACAGGCTGAAGACTCGCGACTGACCTTGCGTGGCTAGTTTGAGTTCGTCGCCAAGAGTATCGGCAAGAAGGTTGTGCGGCGAGGCACCGGCGACAGTCGCGCTCGGGGTATTCGGTGTGGCAAGCCCTACGAGTTGAGTATCGTCATCCTCGACCGAGGTAACGATTTTCTTTTTCTTCGGGTCCCACCACTCGTTTGCGGCGATGCCGTGACCGTTGCTGTAGGCGCCGGTGAACAGAGTGGCGTGTCCGGGAGCGGTGCGTGTGTTGGCATAGTCGTAGTTGCATTCGGTGAAGTTCGCGCCACGGTCGAGGAGAAGGCGGAATCCTCCGTCACCGAAGCGGTCGCGGTATCGCTCCAGGTAGTCCCCGCGAAACTGGTCGATGACGATTACAACGACCAGCTTAGGACGCGCATTGTAGGCGGAAGAGAAGCTCTCTGAAGAAAGCAGAATGAAGACAGCCATAACGGCCAGCAGGACACAATGGCGCGCGGATGCGGAGCGGGGGAGCGATCTCATCGCGAAGGTAGTGTACACAGGCTGGAGGGTTAGGCGAAAGCTGGAGAGTGTCGATGTTGAGTTTGCCTTGTAGGCGGGGAAGGCTATCGAGCTTCGCTCGAGGAACAGCCGGAGCGGCTGTTCCTAGATCGACCCTCTTAATTTCACAAGGTATTTCACGTGCCAACCTGCATTCATTTTTCTTGCGTTTTCCGATAGAGTAATTGATTCCCATGCTTGATCTGAATTTTGTCCGCGACAACTTACCCCGAGTGGAAGAGATGCTGCGCCAGCGCGGCGCAGATCCTGCAGCGGTGCTTAAGGACTTCCGCGAGGTGGATACGCAACGACGCCAGGCCATCACCGAGGCCGAGACGATGAAAGCCCAGCGAAACCGGGCCTCGGAAGACATTTCGAAACTGAAGAAGAGCGGGCAGGATGCAACCGCAGCCATCGCCGAGACGAAGGACCTGCGCGAGCAGATTCAGGCGCGGGAAAAAGTTGCCGCCGATCTCGATGCCCGCCTTCAGGATATTCTCTCCGGTATTCCGAACCTGCCGCATGCCAGTGTGCCGGTCGGGCACAGCGCTGACGATAACATTGAAGTACGGCGCTGGGGTTCGCCGCCAAAATTCGACTTTGCCCCAAAGCCGCATTGGGACCTCGGGGCTGAGTTGGGCGTGCTAGATCTGGAGCGCGCGGTTAAGCTCACGGGCGCGCGCTTCGTCGTGTATTGGGATCTGGGTGCAAAGCTCGAACGTGCGCTGGCAAACTTCATGCTCGATCTGCACACGCGCGAGCATGGATATACGGAAGTTCTGCCGCCTTATCTAGTGAATTCGGATTCGATGTATGGCACGGGACAACTGCCCAAGTTCGCCGCTGATTCGTTTCGCGTGCCACATGGCGAGAAGGATCTTTGGCTGATTCCAACGGCTGAGGTTCCAGTCACAAACCTATACCGTGATGAAATTCTCGACGCGACGAGGCTGCCAATTTCGCTAACGGCCTACACGCCGTGCTTTCGCAGCGAGGCAGGATCGTATGGAAAGGATGTCCGGGGCATCATCCGGCAGCATCAGTTTCAGAAGGTGGAACTGGTGAAGTTTTCGCGGCCGGAGAATTCGTACGAAGAACATGAGAAGCTCACGCGGAATGCCGAGACGATTCTGCAGAAGCTTGGCTTGCATTATCGGACCGTGGCGCTGTGTACCGGCGACATGGGGCCATCCTCGGCGAAGACGTATGACATCGAAGTCTGGCTGCCGGGGCAGCAGCTATTTCGTGAGATCTCGTCCTGTTCGAATTTTGAGTCGTATCAGGCGCGGCGGGCGAATATCCGCTATCGTCCTGAGGGCAAGAACAAGACCGAGTTCGTCCACACACTCAACGGAAGCGGACTGGCAGTGGGCCGGACCTGGGTGGCGATTGTGGAGAATTACCAGCAGGCAGACGGGAGTGTAATTATTCCTGAAGTTCTGCGGCCCTACATCGGGACCGACCGCATCATAGCTAAGAGCTTTTAGCTTCGGCTTGCGGCTTTAGCTAAAGCCAGAAGCTAGTGGCCAGGAGCCGCGCTTCTGCCATTGCCAAGAAGACAAGCGGTCACTAGACTTACAAAGGCAAAGACTTGCAAAGAGCAGAAATCAGCACGACCGTCGCGGGCCCGCCTTCCCTGCCCATGAACGCCGTCTGGCGCACAATTCGGGGCTATATCCTCTGGTCGTATGAGCGTGGCACGCTGCATTATGACGTAATGGTCACGCTGATCCTGATTTTTATTTTCTTCTCACCTTACTGGATCAACTTCAACGACAAACCTGTGCCTCGCGACCCGCATCCTACGGGAGTATTTGTGACTTCTGACGGAACAGGCGCCCTGGTTTACGAGATTGAAGCGACCGCGGTGGCTCCGGGGGACGACAATGTCGTGCGTGATGAGTTGCTGCACATCATCGAACCGATTTCCGGCGGCGTGTCGATCGTAAAGTACGAAGGCGTGATTGATCGCAAAGGAAAAGTTCAAAGTTACAAGGTTTGGGTGAAGCGAGAATAGCAAAGCGGATATTGACCACATCAAATCGACGATCCGCGACAGATGTTCGTGCAATAGGGAATGATGATTTCTATCCACCTCTTATTCCTCGCCTTAAGTCTACTTTTGGCCCAGCAGCAAACTCCGACCCTAGACAGCGTCCTCAAGAAAATGGACTCCGTCTCGGCTACCTTCCAGACGGCGCAGGCCGATTTCGTGTGGGATCAATATCAGAAAGTGGTGGACGAAACCGACACGCAGAAAGGCACCGTTTACTACCGCCGGTCGGCGAAAAAAATCGAGATGATGGCAGACATCAAGCAGCCCGACCAGAAGTTTGTCCTCTACAAAGACGGCATGCTGCAGGTGTACCAGCCGAAGATTGAGCAGGTGATGAATTATTCGGCAGGCGAACACGGGAACGAGCTTGAGAGCTTTCTCGTGCTCGGCTTCGGCGGAAGCGGGGAGGATCTTAAACAATCGTTCGACGTCAGCTTCCAGGGCGAAGAAACCGTCGACAATATCGCAACCGCGAAGCTGCAATTGATTCCGAAGAGCGAAAAATTGCGGAATAACATCTCGAAGATTCTGCTGTGGATCGACCTTGGCCGCGGAGTCTCGGTGCAGCAGCAATTCATGCAAAGCCAGGGCGACTACCGGCTGGCGAAGTATTCAAATATTCGAATACCGGCGAAGATTGGCAATGATGTTTTTCGGCTGAAAACCACGAGCAAAACGCAAATTATCTCGCCGCGTGGCTAAGTGATTGCATCTAAAGCTTAAGAATGTGTGATGAAAATTGCACTCCGGGCGCTATACTGGCCGGGCACCTTTCGGTAACTTGAGTTCGGCTCATGGCAAAAGTCTTTACCATTCCAGTCCCGCCCAAGTTTGGCACTAAGCGAAGAGAGCGCACGTCCGACCCTCGGTATGTCGACGGACAGCGCCTCCTGGTCGAAGCTATGAAATATCTGGCTCAAACCGATCCTGTGGCCAACCGCCCGGCCATCGAACTGATCTCCGAGCACGTCCGCACCCGTTTCCGGATGAGCGACTCTCCGCTGGGGTGAATCAACCTCGTCAACCCTGCGGAGACATTCCTATAGCGTTTGGCCCAGCACGTAAAGCGTCCAGCTTTACCCGTCGGCCGCACGCTCTAGAAAGCGAACCGCAGCGAGTACTGCATCACTCGAGGCTGGGTTAATTCAGTGTTGAAGATACCGAAGCCGGTGATATTCACCAGATCCTGGCCGATCAAAGAGCCTGCAGCATCGAAACGCACAGAATTAGTAACATTAAAAACTTCCCAAGCAAATCTGATGGTCCTTTGTTCGCCAACGTTCCACATTTTGGAGAGTCCGGTATCGATTCCAAAATAGCCCGGGCCCCGGAAGTTGTTGCGCTGCCCGGCTTCACCGGCGTAGGTCGGACGGAAGGTACTGTTTCCGACAGCTGAAGCCGGCGTACAGGAGCAGCTGATGGTCTGCTCAGGATTTTGGAAAACCGTAGGATTGCCGTTCGCCTCCATAAACACCCCGGTCTTCGGCTTTGGTCCCGTTAATATCGAGGATCCTTCCAGTTCAAAATCGGTGGACCATCCGTTGCCGGCTTCGACCGAGAAGGGAAATCCGCTCGTCCAGCGATACAGACCGTTGAAGCCCCATCCTCCAAAAATTCCGTTCAGCCAACCGCTGGCGCTACCACCCCAATGACGGCCACGTCCGTACGGCATGTCCCATACCCAATTGGCATTCAACTGATGAGTCGTGTCGAAGTCGGAAGGGGCGCGCCACAAATCGGGCGAGAACGCATTGATCACCTGGCTGTTAAATGCCAGCCCGTTTGATTCAAATCCATTCACGCGCTCCGCGTTCGATCCGACATCGATCGACTTCGAGTAAACGTAGTTGAAGTCGAATTGCAGACCAGCCGCCATGGCGTGTCGCAAAGATATTTGCAAACCGTTGTAGTTACTGTTGCCGCGGCTCTGCCAGCCATAGAGGGAAGAAAATTGTGGCTGATAGTACGAAAATGGCGTGCCGAGGGACCCTACGAAGCCTCCAATGTTATTGCTTCCGGTTCCGACACACGCCGGGAAACAGAAGGCGTCTAGATCCTCCAGCGAGAGGGTCTCATTGCCCAGGTTGGAATAATAGAGATCGTAAATGTTCTGCGTGGCGGTAGGATTGGCTGGCGTAGCCGGAGCACTTCCGGAAATGCCGCCCGGCCCAGCGGCCTGCGGGAACAGATTTTCCCAGTACGGAATCTTGGCGATGGAGCTTTCGGGCGTTCCTGCGTAAGCGTTCTGCGATAACGTCCTCGCCGCGGTGAAGTAGTCCATGTGGCTTTTGGGGTCGACTAGGTCGAGCGGTTCCGACAAATCAATTTCCTGCAGCAAGTGGTGGGCAAAGCGCCCCGTATAGGTTGCTTCGAGAACGAAGCTATGAGGCAGCTCGCGAGTAAGGGAAAAATCTATCACGTGCGAATACGGAGTTTTCAGGTTGTCATCGATGCCCCAGGCGATAGCCAGCCCATAGGTATTTTGATCGATCGAAGGTGTGTATGGAAATCCATGCGGACTGGGAACCCCCGGACTTGGTGGAAGATTGGCCGACCCCAACAATCCAGTAAAGCGTGGCGAAGTATCGACGCCAAGAATGCCCGCTGGATTACTGATGGTGGTCGTCAACCCCCAGGAACCTTGTCGATCGAAAGTATTTACAACACCTTCGCCGAAGTGATCGTAATAAATACCATAACCTGCGCGAATGGAACTCTTTCCCTTATCGCCCAGAACTTTGTGCCAGAATCCACTATCCGCGTGCGGCGCATATGCAACCGCAAATCTCGGAGCCACATCATTGTAGTTCCATCCCCAGTAAGGCTTCTTGCCGTTTGCCTGGCCGGAAAGATCAAAATTCATCAGTGGCTGGTCAACCATCCCCTGGTACATACCGGTAATGCGATTTTCGAACCACTGGTGCATGTTGATGGTCGGCGAAACCTGGTTGCCGTCGGCTTCATAGGGAGGCTGAAGGAGCGAATAGCGCAACCCGTAAGTGATGGTTAAATTTGGGGTCACATTCCACTTGTCCTGCAAGTACATCTCACCCTCAAAATTGTGGAAGTGACGAGGAACGAGATTTCCATTGGGGATTAGGTTGGCGTTCTTGTCCTGATTCGTCACTGTGTACACTTGGCTCATCAGGCCTGTCACTTGGACCGCCGCGAAATCGTAGGAACCGTCGAAGGGCAAGTCAACGAGTGGAAAACTTGGATTGAGAGCCGGGTCCAGGCTCACACCTTGGTTTGAGATAAACGACGGGCTCATCCAATAGAGATTGGCGTAACCGTAAGAGAGGTTCTGGGCATTGGACTGACGGTTGTTGTGAATCAATCGCCAGTTCGTACCTAATTGAAAGGTGTGCCGGCCTTTGGTCCAGGAGACGTCGTCAATAAAGTTGTGCACTGGAACGTTACTCAGGATAGTAGGGGTGTCAGTTGGGCTAAGAGCTTGAGTATCATCAAGGCCGCGAAGAGTGTTGTAATTAAAACTATTAATCCCGCCCTGCCCCAGGCCTTGGCGGATGAATGCATAGCGGAAATTATTGATCAAGTTGCTGCGGACGATGTAAGTATAGCCTAGGGCAATTCCCTTGCTGTTGTTGCTGACAATGTCGTCCGGAGGAAGCCCGGGAAACTGAGGCGGTTTCTTTTCCCGATCGTTCTGCAGATTGCCCCTTACGAACAGCATCTGGTTCCCGTTAGCCGTAATTTTGTAGTCCAATTTGAGAATGTAGGTATCGAGTTTAGTGGGGTCGTTGCCAGGGAAAGTGTAGCCGGCTGAGTTCAACGCGTCGCCGCTACCGTTGACAGCATTGCCGCAAGCGGTACAGTTCGGCAAAGGGTAGTGCATGAATAATGCGTTAGGATTGGCGCCGTTGATGTCGGCGAGCAAACCGCTGGGACCCGGCCCTGCTGACCCGGGTGTCGGCGGGCAGGTGCCGTTGGCAGCGCAGCCCGTACCCGGAGGGTTGCCTTGATCGAGAGAGGCAATCTGCGCCGGCGTCAACGTGGCAACATAATCCGGCGCGAAACCGGGAAGGTTTTGTACCATCACTCCGTTCGCATTGGGGGATCCAAGTACGCAGTTGGAGTCCGAGGATGGATTGCACAGATACTTGATGAAGCCATCCCTTAAACTGGCGGTGGGGACTATCCTCGTCACCTGAACCTGGTCGGCAGTGCGCTGGCCTTCGTAAGCCGCGAAGAAAAACAATCGGTCCTTCTTGATTGGGCCGCCCACGGTTCCGCCAAACGTATTGCGAAGAATGTGCTGCGGAATGTTGGGCAATCCGTTTTGCAACTCCGATTGCTTGTTGAACCAGTCATTGGCTACATCGAACGTCGGACGGTTATATTCGTAGATGGATCCATGGAAAGAATTGGTTCCGCTTTTGGTGACCAGATTGACTTGCGCTCCGGAGGAACGTCCGGACGCCGCGTCGTAGTTGCCGGTGGTGACGCGAAACTCCTGCAAGGAATCCAGCGTGGCTCGCATCGCTCCCTCGAAGGCATACCCTTTCATTTGATCGTTGTCGTCCAGTCCGTCGAGGGTAATATTGGTCTGGTCGCTGCGAGCACCATTCACCGCGCCGCCGCGGCTGTCGTTGTCTTGCTGATCGTTGGTGGTTTTACCAATGTAGACAACGCCCGGCTGCAGGCTCAAAATCGAAGCAGGGTCACGTCCCTCGGAGGGAAGGTCGGTCAGCTGGCGGGCATTAAAGTTATTCCCTAGCGTGGCATCCGTAGTATTGACCATGGGAGCCTCGCCGCTGACATCGATTACCACTGAACTGCCCTGCACCTGCAGGGCGAGATTCAGTGTGGCTGGACTGCTGACCTGCAGGACCACATTTTCGCGTTTCAACTTGGCAAAACCTGCAGCATCCACGGTAAGTACGTATTTGGCCGGAGGAATCTCCAGGAACTGATATGTGCCCTGCCCATCAGTCATTGTGCTGCGCGAAAATCCCGTGTCGGCGTTGCTCAACGTGACGCTGGCGCCGGCCACGACAAGACCTTTGGAATCGGAAATAGTACCTCGCAACAACGATGTTGCCGATTGGGCGAAGGTGAGAGTTTGAAAAGCGAGCAGAAACGCAAGCAGCAAAGTAACTACACGAGAGCTAGAACGCATGGAGAACTCCTCACCCATGGGGGCATTACACTCGAATCGTATTTACCCAGGAAAATTAGAGAAGGGCGCGCGACCCTGGGACCTAATGGGCCGCTATTGTGCAACCACAGGGCCACATTGTTCAAGCTGAATCTTCAATATGTTCCGCGGTCATAAAACGTTTGAATACAGCTTTTCACATACGTCGTTCCAGATTTCGGAGCCTGTTTATGCGGGGTTTCGATGACTGCGATTCGATTTGCCGCTGAAGAGAGCCGAGGCTGCAATTATGACCGCGGGATAGCATTCGAGCGTGTAGCGTGGTTCGGGATTTTCCAGGGTTCCGAGGAATAGAGAACGCAGCAGCACAAATACAAAGAACAAACCGATACCGAAACATTCGCGTGAGCGCCATAATCCCGCGGCTGACAGAGCTACATAGAGCAGGTTCACCAAACCAAAAACGATACTTACCGCGAGCCATCCGTGTTCGTCGTTGAATTCCCACCAACGCGGATCGGATGGCAGCAGCTCGGTTCTCGGGCGCAGCCACATGTCGGCGATGCGCAAAGCCGGAAGCCAGACGTAGTAACGCAGTGGCGTGGCCTGGATCCGTTCAGCCGCGAGTTTGGCAAAACGTGCGTCAAGTTCCGGAGTCACATCGTGATCGCGGTTGTAATCTTCAAATATCCGCGTCGTTTCCTGCCGCTGCCGTTCGGAATCAAAGGCGCGGCGCGGAAGGCGCGCGACATCGATGGCATCGCCGGGAACGTTCCAATAAATCTCCTGCACAGATGCGGAGTCCGCAATCCATGTCTTGGTCCAGCGATTGAAACCTACCATCACAAGTTCATCGGAATCGTTCGCGTAACGGGGCGCTAGCGGTTCGAAGCGATGGAAGGTATGAAGATTGCGCAGCGTCCAGGGAACAAGTGTGAGCGCGCTCATGGCAAAAACAATTCCCGCGCGGATCATCGGCAGCAGAGAGCGTGCGCGACTTTGTCCTGGCGTGTGCTCACCGAGACGCCGCAGAAAAAGCAGAGACCAGTATGCGGCAACAGCAGCGAGAAGAATTCCGCCGTCAGGACGCAGGAGGATGCAGGCTCCGACGGATAGGCCGCAGCCAAGAAACGCAGCCAGCACCGACAGAGTTGAGTCCGGCACGGCTTCGCCTTTGGCGCGAAGATGAGCAAATCCACACACAGCTAAGCAGAGCACCAGAGTCGTGAAAAAAATTTCCAGCGTCTCGGTGAGAGCCGCTGCTGCATAGTCGGCGAGGAACGGGCAAACCGCCGCGAGAAGAAATGCTGCTTTCGCCGCCCGTTCGGAAAACAGGCGGCGCGAGATATCCCCCACAAGAAAGCATGTCCCCAGATCGAACAAAACCTGGATCAGCAAAACCGCGCGAAAGTTGTTGATGCCGAAAATGGTGAAAATCGCCGCCAAGAAAGCCGGATACCCAGGCAAGCGAGAGAGAGTTGGCATAATGTGGCCAGAGTCGGTAATGCCGTAAACGCCATGCTGCAACCAGTTGGTCGCGATATCGGCGTAGAGGCGAGAATCGTCAACGATAGCTGGGAAGCGGAGCACAAACACAAGCCGCAGCGCCAAAGCCGCCGCGCTCCCCGCTAGAAAGAATCGAGCATTCTTTCGGACCAGTTCGACCACGCTGAGAATATAACGTGTTTGGTAATCTTTAGGCCGCGAAAGCGCATCTTAACCAATAAGGATTTCTGCCTTATACCCTGTACCCGCGAGAATTGACCGTCTGAGGCCCGCAGCATACGATAGGCGATACACCCCTCCATGGCTGAACCCGTCTTTTACGATCCGAAACGCGCTCGCTGGAAGCGATTGAGACGCTTTGTCGATGTTCTGGTCGTGGCATTGTCAGCGCTGATCATTTTTTTCGTTTACACCACGTTGCGGGACGAGCGCCTGCCCGAACTGCTGTTTTCTCCACAGAAGCGAGCTTTTAAGGCTCTGAAAGAGAATGAAAAGGAAAAGGCCCGCGAGCGCCAGAAGAAGCTGGCCAGCCGTTCCCACCGCAAGTCGAAGCTGCCCGCCTCCGAGGTCAAACTAAACCAGGAAGAAGGAATTCGCGCGGCGTTCTACGTTCCCTGGGATGCTGCCAGCTTTTCTTCTCTGCGGGATTTTTCCCGGCAGATCGATTTGCTTTATCCCGACTGGCTGCACGTACTTACACCTGATGGCCGGCTGCAAGGCGTCGATGACCAAACCAATAAATTCTTTGACGTAGTACAAAGCAATCACGTGCGCCCCGTCGATGACCGCGTCATGCCCTTTCTGAAAGCGGAAGACCCCGGCATGGAAGTCTTCCCCATGGTCAACAACTTCGACGGTGCATCGTGGATAGGAAATATCACCGGCTTTCTGAACAATCCTGACGCCCGGGCGCTCTTTCGCCAGCAGGTTCAGCTTTATCTCTCATCCGACCGGTTCCGCGGTTTGATGGTCGATTTCGAAGCCTTCCCGAGTTCGGGGCAACCGGGCTACATCGCGCTGCTGAATGAACTTTCAGCGGATCTGCATTCGCGCGGGATGAAGCTCTACGTCAGCCTGCCTGCGCATAATAACGAGTTCGATTATGCAGCGATTGCTGCCCCCGCCGACGGCGTTGTGATCATGAACTACGACGAACATTATCCGGGGGCAGCGTCGGGGCCGGTCGCGTCGCAGGATTGGTTCGTCGACAATCTCAAGTTCGCGGTAAAGGCAATTCCGCACGAAAAAATCATCTGCGCTATCGCCAACTACGGCTACGACTGGGTGCTCAAGCCGAAGAAGGGCAAGCTGCCCTCCGATGAACGAGATCACACCGTCTCTGTGCAAGAAGCGTGGCTCGAGGCGCGCGATTCCGATGAAGACATAAATTTCGACGACGATGCGTTGAATCCTCACTTCAGTTATCTGGATGAGCACAGCCTCCGCCACGACGTCTGGTTTCTCGACGCGGTCACCGCGCTGAATCACATGCGCGCCGCACAGATGCTTGGCATCCGAACTTTTGCTTTGTGGCGGTTGGGTGGTGAGGATCGAACGATATGGCGGGTATGGGATGTTCCCGGCGATGCCGGGGCCACCGACAAACTGCGTGACACGCCTCCCGGCCAGGATGTGGACATGGAAGGCCAGGGCGAGATTCTTCGCATCGAAGATCGTCCCGCCCACGGCACGCGCGACCTCACGATCGAGCCGAATACCAACCTGATTACCGACGAAAATTTTCAATCGTTGCCCGAACCTTTTCGTGTGGCACGCTACGGTTACAGCACCAACAAGGTGGTGCTCACATTCGACGATGGCCCCGACCCGAACTGGACGCCCAAAATTCTGGACGTTCTCAAGAGCAAGAATGCGCAAGCTACGTTTTTCTTAATCGGCATTCAGACTGACAAGTTCTCGGGCCTGGCCGAGCGCATTTACAACGAAGGCCATACCATCGGGAACCACACGTTCACCCATCCTGACGTAAGCAATATTTCTTCGACGTACATGAAGGTGGAGCTGAATCTCACCGAAAGGCTTTTCGCCAGCCTGGTGGGAGTTCGCGCCACACTGATGCGACCGCCTTACGCGATCGATGAAGAACCCGACACAGCCGACCAGGTGAAGCCCCTCGAGTTCTCTCAGGACATGGGTTACATCACCGTCGGCAACCGAATCGACCCCAGCGATTGGAGCAGTAATCCCCGGTACTCGGCCGAGCAGATTACGAGCTACGTGCTGGCGCACCTTCCGCCTTGCGGCCCGAACGACCTGCGCTGCGGCAACATCGTGCTTCTGCACGATGGCGGCGGGAATCGCGTGGAAACCGTGCGCGCGTTGCCCATGATTATCGATGGCATTCGCGCTCGCGGTCTCGAAATCGCTCCGGTTTACGATCTGCTGGGCAAGACTCGGGCGGATGTGATGTCGCCTTTGCCCACGGGCGAACGCTGGGCTGCTCGCCTTGACCGGCTGGGCTTCTGGCTCTTCGATGTCGGAACCCTCGGGATCACCTGGATATTCTTTCTCGGCGATCTGCTGATGACCGGGCGACTGCTCTTTATCGGCACTGCGGCCGTGTACGACAGGCTGCACGAAAAGATTTTCGGTAGGCCTTCCGAAGTGGCATCGTACAGACCCAAGGTCGCGGTGCTTATTCCGGCTTACAACGAAGAGAAAGTGATTGTGCGCACCATGCGGGCCGCGCTGAATTCGGACTATCCCGACATACGGGTAATCGTAATCGACGATGGCTCGCGCGATCGAACGCTTGAAGTTGCGCGCCACGCATTTGTCAAAGAAGAAGCTGCGGGAAGAGTTCTTATCCTCACGAAGCCAAATGCTGGCAAGGCGGAAGCACTCAACTATGGAATCGAACACATTCTAGATGCGGAGCTTTTCGTTGGCATCGACGCCGACACAATCATCGCTCGGGACGCAATCTCGCATCTGGTGCCCCATTTCGTCAATCCGAAAGTTGGAGCGATTGCGGGCAATGCCAAGGTGGGGAACCGGGTGAATTTGTGGACCCGCTGGCAGGCGCTCGAATACATCACCAGCCAGAATTTTGAGCGCCGCGCCTTGGATGTTCTCGGTGCGGTCAGTGTGGTGCCGGGAGCGATCGGCGCGTGGCGCGTTTCAGCCGTGCGCGAGGCCGGCGGCTACCAGATCGATACTGTCGCCGAGGATGCCGATCTCACCATGGCTTTGTTGCGCCGCGGCTACCGCGTGGAATACGAAGACATGGCGTTGGCCTACACAGAAGCGCCGACCAATGCGAATGGTCTGATGCGGCAGCGTTTTCGCTGGTCCTTCGGCATTCTGCAAGCCGTGTATAAGCACAGTGAAGTGTTCGCGCGAAAGGGAGCTTTAGGTTTTGTAGCCTTGCCGAACATTGTCATTTTTCAGATTCTGCTGCCGTTGGTGTCGCCGCTCATCGACATCATGTTCGCCGCCGGCGCTATTTGGTATGCCGTCCAGAAACATTTCCATCCGGATTCCACTGACCCGGCTAGTTTTCACAAGCTAGTGGCGTTCTTCTTCGCATTTCTCGTAATCGATTTCCTGGCTTCGGCGCTAGCATTCGCATTGGAGCGCCGCCGTCCCGACGAGAAAGAAGACGTGTGGCTGCTGAGCCAGGTTTGGCTGCAGCG